>NZ_JAYGIH010000074.1:0-375948 GCF_034932455.1 Leptolyngbya sp. CCNP1308
CGGAAGACTCTGTGCTATTCCAAGTCCGTAGACATGCTGAAGCACTCTGTTCGTTTGCTACTTCACTACCTCAAGTTCGGTGACGTGCCCATTCCAAAGTCAATTCATACCTGAATTCAGCAACGCCGCCTGTCCTACGGTTAGGTTTTAATTCAGGTGGAGGTAGGGGCGCAGCATGCTGCGCCCCTACAGCTTATTCCCACTCAATGGTGCCAGGCGGCTTCGAAGTGATGTCGTAGACCACCCGGTTCACCCCCTCCACCTCGTTGACGATGCGGTTTGAGATTGTCTCCAGCAGGTCGTAGGGCACCCGCGACCAGTCGGCGGTCATGCCGTCTTCGCTGCTGACCAGGCGCAGCACGATGGGGTAGGCGTAGGTGCGCTGGTCGCCCATCACGCCCACGCTGCGCACCGGCAGCAGTACCGCAAAGGCCTGCCAAAAGTCGTGGTACATGCCCTGCTTGGCAATCTCGTCGCGCACCACAAAGTCGGCGTTGCGGAGAATTTTCAGCCGCTCTTTGGTGATTTCACCGATGATGCGAATGGCCAGGCCGGGGCCGGGGAAGGGCTGGCGGCGCACGATCTCCTCGGGCAGGCCGATGGAGCGACCAACCTTGCGCACTTCGTCTTTAAACAGCTTGCGCAGCGGTTCTATCAGTTTGAATTGCAGGTCTTTGGGCAGGCCGCCCACGTTGTGGTGGCTCTTGATCTTTACCGCCACCCGCTCCCCGGTTTTGGGGTCTACGTTAGTGTCGGCAGATTCGATCACGTCGGGGTACAGGGTGCCCTGGGCCAGGTAGTCGAAGGGGCCGAGGCGCTTAGATTCTTCTTCAAACACGCGGATGAATTCGTGGCCGATGCGCTTGCGTTTGACCTCGGGGTCGGTGACGCCCTCGACTTGGGCCAGGAAGCGATCGCGCGCCTTGACGTGAATTACCGGAATGTGAAACTGCTCGGCGAAAAGCTTCACCAGGCGCTCGGGTTCGTCCTTGCGCATAAAGCCCTGGTCAATAAACATGCAGGTGAGCTGGTCGCCGATCGCCTTGTGCAGCAAAAAGGCCAGGGTAGACGAGTCTACGCCGCCCGAGAGGGCCAGCAGCACCCGTTTGTCGCCCACCCGCGCTCGCACTTCGCGAATGGCGTCTTCCACAAAGGCCTCGGTAGTCCAGGTAGGCTGGCATTCGCAGATGTGGTAGACAAAATTGCGAATTAGGGCGATACCCCCTTTCGAGTGCACCACCTCGGGGTGAAACTGCACCCCGTAGAGTTTGCGGGCGTGGTCGGCGACGGCGGCGCAGGGGGTGTTGTCGGTGTGGGCCAGCACCTCAAAGCCATCGGGCAGGCGAGTCACCGAGTCGCCGTGGCTCATCCACATGGTGGTGGCGTCTTCGACGTTGGTGAGCAGGTCGGTGGGGTCGTCAATAAAGATATCGGCTTTGCCATACTCGCCCCGCTCAGCGCGATCGACTTGGCCCCCAAGCTGCTGCACCATCAGCTGCATGCCGTAGCACACCCCCAGCACCGGAATACCCAACTCCCAAATGGCTGGGTCGCAGTGGGGCGCGCCGCTGTCGTACACCGAGTTAGGCCCGCCCGAGAGAATAATGCCCCTGGGGTTGAGCTGCTTAAGCTGCTCGGCGGTGGTGCGGTAGGAGAGCACCTCTGAGTACACCTCGGTTTCGCGAATGCGGCGGGCAATCAGCTCAGAATATTGGGAGCCAAAGTCTAAAATGACCAGCATTTGGCGATTGAGATCTGGGAGAGAGGCTTCCCCAAGGTTGGCAGTGGGTTCAGTTTGAAGGGTCACGATGGGTTAATCCTGCGGGTGATAGTGGACTCGGGTGCGGTGAGATCAGGCTATAGGTGCTCTGCTGGGCCAAAAGTTGAGGGTACCTAAGGATGCCACAGGATACGCATTCTACAAATGCTGTGGGTTAAGACTGATGGCCAAGACAGGCCTGGCTTTGAGACTAAAACGGGCAACCCTGAATCAGAGACAGACAAGAAAACGAGCGGTAACTGCGTCTTGCCCTAGCGCAGCGCGAACCATAGACAAATACAAGGCTGCTATGGGAGTTTTGTAAAAAAAATATTCCTCTTAGTCTACCAAAACTTGATCGAAGAGGGTCTGGGCGCGATCGCTCCTCCCCACGATCTGCCGCTGGCGGTCAAACACCATCGATCCCACCGTTAGAGCATGGCCCGTGTGGGTGTGAACGTAGGCGGCAGCCCGATTGTCAATGCGTTCGACGATGTGCCGATACACCTGCTGCGTCATCGCTTTATCAAACTCCCGCAAAATCCCCAGCCCGGCCTCGACGGTTGCGGCCTGAAGCAGCCGCTGAATTATCGGCAGTGGTACATTCTCCGCAGCGCAGCAGGCGGCGAGAATTTCTTGGCGACCGTCGGCGACGTGGTGGTGAGTATGAAAGATCCCCCCGGCCAGCTTGATCAGCTTGCCGTGGTACCCCAGCAGCAGCACCCCAGACACCCCAAGCTGGCCCGCTTCCACCAGCATTGGCCCCAGCCAGTTGGCGGTTTTGACCCGGCAGTCGGGGTCGATCCCCAATTTCACCGCCAGGTCTAGCCCGTTTTCGCCTAGACAAAAGACCAGGTGCGCATGGTGGGCAGCCTTGTCTCGCAGAACTTCCCTCGACTGATCGAGTTGCCCCGGTGCGCTGAGGGGTTCAGAGATACCGGCGGTGCCCAGCAGCGACAGTCCTTCAACCACGCCAAAGGCCGCGTTGGAGGTGCGATCGGCCAGGGCGCGGCCCTCGGGCAAAATGATGGTGACGCGCAGGGTCTTTCCTGAAGGAATGAGCGGCGTCAGGTTGTCGGCGATCAACGCTTTGGCGTAGCGATAGATGGCGGGGGCTCCGTCCTGCTCAAGCTGCTTGCCGATGCCCTCGCCCCCCTCTAGCTGGATTCGGTCGATTTGATCGTCATTCCCCCAGGCGACCACCGACCAGAGCGGCGTGTGGCGGGTGAGGTCTAAATTGTCACCGGGATCGCTGTGGGTAATGGCCAGCACGGAGCCGTCGGGCAGGGGTGCCAGTTGGGCGATGGGGATGTCGGCGGGCTGGGGCGGGTTGAGCAGATCGAGGGTAATAGCTTGGGGCATATCTTGAGGATCGACTAGCCGCCGCAGGGCTGCGATCGCCCCGGCACAGGCAAACACCGGCAGCGTATAGCCAGCGCGGGGAGAGGGCACGGCAGAATTCATGGAGCACCGTCGGTCGTTGAGTTTGGCCAAAGAGGTAGAGCCTGAACCTGCTGTAGGGTGAGGTCGAGATAGGTAGTGTCCTGGATGGCACTACCCTCCACGGGGTCTTGGCCGAAGTAGCCGCGATCGCCGTCGTGGTCGTGGGGGCCGCTGGCGATCGCCTCATACTGGCCCGCCCGCAGCGCCCGGTTGTAGGGCGATCCCACCGTCCACCCCCAGCGGGAGGGAAACAGCACTACCCCTAGGTTGTCGATCCAGTCGTTTTCGCCGTGGAAGTGGTAGATTTGCTCGACGGACTCAAACCCCTCCTGGCCGTCGAATACGCCCCCAAACGAGAGCACCGTAATCTCTACCGGCAGCCATTGTTTTAGATAGGGCGCGGCCCCCAGCGCGACCTGCGCGCCGCCGCTGGTGCCCGCCAGCACTAGCTGAATGGGTGAGTCGGCATTGAGCGGAATTGCCTCGGTCTCGCCCATGCGCTCTAGAATTGTGGCGGCTGCCCCTCGGTTGTAGGCTTGGCCATAGCGGTCGTCGGCGGAGAGGGCCAGCCGCCACAGGTTGCGAATTTTGAGCATCAGGCGGGCTAGGTTATCTTCTTGGCCGGGGCGATCGCTGAGCTGCCACAGCCAGCGAAAGAAAGGCTGGCTGCCGACATTGTCACTCACCGCCGAGTAGGGAAACACCCCTCGCACCACCACACAGCCCGGCACCGCCGTCCCCATGGCATTTAAAAAAGCGTCTTCCCCAGAGTCGAGGTCAACATCGGCCACGTTGCCGACCCCCGCTAAAAACACCAGGTAGCAGCGAGCACCCGCCCCCGGCGTGACCGATCCTTCTGGCAGTTCTGGGCGCTGCTGAGCCAGGCCGTCGCCATCGCGCAGCCACCACGACAGGGTGCTAATCGGCGATATCGTGCCCCAGGCTAAAAAGAATATGCCCAGGGCGGTCAGCAATTTGCTGGTGTCGCCGAGCGATCGCGCGATTAGAGTTTGCAGCAAAGACTTCATTATCAGCGCCCCAGGGATAGACTGAGCCAGGTAGACATGGATACAGCTATGGGTCAGCGGCATTCTATCAGGTGGTTGAGGCGGGTGCTGGCCGATGCCCTAACGCTCAACCAAGATTTCTATGAGCACAGCCACCACTACCCTAAGGCCGCACGGTTTGCCCGGGGCATTGTCGGGCTGGCGGCCTTGTCCCACGGGCTGGGCAGCGGCCTAATTTTGCTGCTTTACCGGCCTTCGCTGCCTCAGCTTGTCGTCGGGGTGCTGATCAACGCGCTGAGTGTGGTGGCCGGTTACTACCTCTGGACCTATGCACTTTGGAAGTTCAACGCCTACATTGCGCCGCCCGTACCCCCCTACCGAGAATTGCTGATCCCCGTTGGGTTTGCCTACACGCCTCAGGTACTCAATCTGCTGACGGTGATTCCGCTGTTGGGGCCACCGATTACCCTGGCCTTAGCGGGGTGGACGCTGCTGGGGGCGATCGCCGCCGTCCGCGCTGGGCTCAACATTGGTCTGGTCAAAGCCACCCTGCTGGCCGGGGTGGGCTTTACCCTAGTGCAGGTGGGCATTGGCCTGGTACAGGCCGGCGTGCAGAACTGGGTGGCCCCTAGCCTTCTCCAGTAATCGACAGCGCATCGACCCAAATGCGCGGGCACAGACCGCCGGGGGTGATTTCGGCCTCGGGCTCAACGTGAACGATCGCCTTGAGCAGCTCGCGAAAGTCCCCCGCTACGGTGGCCGACTCGATACTGGTGCGGCTTCCCCCATTCACTAACCACCCGTCGAAAGGCAGCGAGAATGACCCTTGCAGGGCATTCACCCCAGCGTGGAGCGCCTGCAAGTCATCGATGAAGATCACGTTCTTAGCATTCTCCAGACTGAATTCAGTCGAGGCCTCAGCCCCCGGCAGCACCTGGTAATAGCTGGGGCTGACAGAAACCTTTGCCCCAATGCTGGCGTGGCCCGTGGGGCTGGCCCCCATGCGCTTGGCCGTACCGGCGCTGTGCAAAAACTGGGTGAGCACGCCCTGCTCAATAATCGGCACCCGCCGGGTGGGGGTGCCTTCGCCGTCAAAGGTTTCGACGCTGACATTCTCGGGGTGCAGAGCGTCGTCGTACACCGACAGCAGGGTTGACGCCACCACCGTCCCGAGGGAATCCACCGTGGATAAACTGCGGTTATCCAGAATGCTCTGGGCGTTGTACATGTTTGAGAACGCCCCCAGTAGACTCAAAAACGCCTCGCCGGAAAACACTACCCGGTACTTGCCCGAGGCCACCTTGTCGTAGTCGAGGTGGCTGATGGTCTTTTCCGTAGCTTCCTTCAGGCAGCCCTCAATATCGAGCAACGGTAGGCCCCGGTTGACCCGCATGGCCCCGGCAGAGCGAGGTTTGCGCCCCTCTTGCTCGGTTTTGCTGTAGAGATACAGCGAGGTGTAGGAGCGGGCCTCTTGGCGCAAGGCCCCGGCGCTGTTGAGGTAGAAGCGATCGATCGCCCGCTGGGCGAGGCCGTTGTAGGGCACACTGGCGATCGCCGGATGGGCGGCCAACAACTGCTTCTCGACATCTATCAGGGTCGAAATCAGGTCTCCTACGGGAGCCGCTGGCACCGTCTCCACCTGCACATCGGCGGTGGGGGCCACCGATTCAGGGCTAAAGTCGGGGATGTGGTCGCTCACCCCAAAGTCGCTGGCTTCTTGGGCCGTTTTCAGCGCCAAATCCATTCCCAGCGGGTCAACATCGCTGGTGGAAGTCACCCCCACCTTGCCGTCCGGGTTCCACACCCGCACAATCACGCTGGAGCGGTTCGAGGCCTTGACCTGCTTGGGGTCGCCCTTATCGACCTGCACGCTGGTCTCGTCTACAGACGACCCGTACACGTCATATTTAACAATGCCGAGTTTCTTGGCGCTAGATTCCGCGTAGGCGGCGATGTCTTGGATGGTGGGCATGGGGAGTGGGGGTGTAATGGGGTGGGTGGGTGATGGGGTGGGGGAGGTAGGGAGGATGAGGGGGGGGAGGACGGGAAAAAACTGCGATCGCCGCAGGTTTCCTAGCCGGGACAGTCTTTCTCAAAAGGTCAGGGGGGCAGTTCACCAGCAGAATGCCTACTTCCCCACTTTCCTCATCTCCCCCATCCCCTCACCATCTCCTACCTTCCGCCGACGGTAATCGAGTCAACCTTTAGGTGAGGCTGCCCCACGGTGACGTAGATGCTGCCGCTGATCGAGCCGCAGAAGCCCGCCGCCAGATCCAAATCGTTGGAGCACATGGAGATCTTGTCCATGATTTCGGTGGCTTCGCCGATCAGGGTGGCACCCTTGAGGGGTTTGGTGACTTTGCCGTTTTCGATCAGGTAGGCTTCCGACACGGCAAAGTTGAACTGGCCAGTGGGGCCAACGCTGCCGCCGCCCATTTGCTTGCAGTAAATACCTTTTTCCACCGAGGCAAACAGCTCATCTAGGGAATAGTTGCCGGGGGCGATGTAGGTGTTGCGCATACGGCTGGCGGCGGCGTAGGTAAAGCCCTGGCGGCGACCGCTGCCGGTACGGGGGTGGCCGGTGCGCATAGAGCCAGCGCGATCGCTCAAAAAGTTCTTCAGTACGCCGTTTTCAATTAGCAGGGTGCGCTGGGCGGGCATGCCCTCGTCATCCATGTCGATGGTGCCAAAGGCGTCGGGCGAAATCCCCTCATCCCAGGCGGTGAGGTTTTCGTGGGCGATCTTCTGGCCCTTTTTGTCGATGAAGGGGGTGGTGCCCCGCTCGATCTGGGTGGTCTCCAGCAGGTGGCCGCAGGCCTCGTGGAAGATGACGCCGCCGAACTTGTTGGCCATAATCACCGGATAGCTGCCCGACTCAACGTAGTCGGCGTAGAGCATTTTGCCCGCCGACTCGGCTACATCGGCGGCGGCGGTAGCGTAATCCCACTGGCGCAAAAAGGCTGGGTCGCTGGTGTCGCCGGCCCGCTGGCCAATGGAGGAGCGGTGCTCGCCGTCGGCGCACAGCAGGTTGTAGCCCACCGACTGAGTGAGGCGAATATCGCGGGCAAAGGTGCCGTCGCTAGCGGCCACCAGCACCTCCTGCCAGTCGCGGAAGTAGACGGCGCGGCGCGACTGCACGTGGCTGGCCCTTTGGCCCAGGGCACCGTTGGCGGCCAGCAGCACGTCGCCCATTTCCTGCATTGAGCTGCACTGGCCTAGCCAGCTGTCTTTGCCCTTGGCTGTGGCGTAGTCGCGCAGCAGCTCTAGGTTGATTTCGGCCAGGTTGGTGTGGGGGCCGGGCAGGGTCAGCCCCATAATAGCGAGGGCTTTGTCGAGGGCGGCCTTGAGGCCGTTAAAGGTGAGGTCGTTGGTGCTGACGTAGCAGTCGGCCTTACCGAGAAAGACTCGCACCCCGGCCCCGGTTACTAAACGGGGCGAAAGACTGGTGATGGCGTCGTCTTCGGCCTGGCAGCTAATGTAGTTATTGCGCTCTAGGAAAAATTCAACAAAGTCGGCCCCGGCGGCACGACCTAGGCCGAGCAGGGTCGATAGGGTGGCCTCCCAGGCGCTGTCGAAGCGATCGCGAGGGGCAGCATAGTCCCGCTGGAGCAGGTCATTAGTCTTAAGCAGCGGGGCTGGGAAGGGTGCAACCGTCATGCCAGTAGAATCCTTGGTGGGGTGAGGGATCGTCCCATGGGAACCTCCTCAGTCTAACAAACCTGCCGACTCGAAGCCGGATCGGGCGGAGCATAGATGGCAGGTGCTAGGGCGATTCCGCCTGCGCCCGATCTATCTGACTGTCAACCCCTACTGCGAAGACCTGTTGCGAAGAGATTAATTATTGTTGAAAGCTGTATCCATAAATGAAAATGATCGTGTTAGCATGGCCTAAAGATTAAGAAAAACAAAAGTTTTTTGAAGCTCTGCCGCCACCTTTCAGCTTTTACGCTGAGGGCTTAGGTAGACCTTAAAGTCACCCCAAGCCAGTCTCTTCGCGTGCTCTGTTGACCACGGACAGAATGCCTCCTTAGCAGCGTTTAGTGCCGACTAGCCTGCGCCCCAAGCCCCAACAAGGAGATGTTCCTGTGGCTGTGCAAACAACAGCGCCCGTGTCGAATTTGGTTCCGTCTCAAGTGCCGCTGGTGCTGGTTGTCGACGACGACGACGATAGCCTCACGTTGATGGCTTACATTCTAGAGCAGCTCTCCTGCCAGGCCTGCTTTGTGGCCGATGGCCTGGCCGCATTGGTGGCCGCCCAACAGCAGCGCCCCAGCTTAATTTTGTCCGATATTTATCTGCCCGATGTGGATGGCTACAGCCTGCTGCAGCAGCTGCGGGCCAACGGCAGCACCCACGACATTCCGGTGGTAGCCGTAACGGCCCTGGCGGGTAGCGACAATCGCCACAAGATCCTAGCGGCCGGGTTCGATGACTACATCAGCAAGCCCTTCTTGATACAGTCTGTCGAACAGCTGATTGGCCGTTTCATTGGCCTAAGCTCGTCGGCTAGCCACATCTAAGATGCCTTAGCGGCGGGTCGAATATCCGGAGGATCGGACAGAACGATTACAATGCCGGTGCGGCCTGTCTCTAGGGTCGCATCGGTCATGATGTCAACCACCTTGCGATCGAGGGTCTGCTCGGCAATTTCGACAATTTGAGGACGCAGGGCCATTGCTAGGTCAGCCCGCACCTGTTCGGCGAGGGCTGCATCCCCATTTTGAACTAGCAGCTGTTCAGGCTTAGTGACCGAATCTTCGATGACAAGGAGCAGCTTCTCGTCAATAATTTGGCAGGTGATTTTGCCGGTAGCGTGGTTGAGCTGTTCGCGGTACAGCCGCTGAAACTGCTGAGTGAGGTGTCGCTGAAGCTGACCGGCCGTGGGAATCTGAGCAGAGGGAGTGGTTTCCATGGGGTGCTTTAGAATTGAACAGTCGGCTATGAGCCCTGTTTTGAAGGGGGCATAGCCAACCGTAAAACTATTTAACCATGTCTCTAATGAGACATGGCCGTATGGATACCTGGGTACGACGAGCCTAGTTGACTAGCCCCGATCGCAGCGCACGCACGGCGGCCTTGGTGCGATCGTCTACCCCTAGCTTGTTGAGAATGCTGCGCACGTGGGTCTTAACCGTGCCCACCGTAATGTAGGAGCGCTCGGCAATCTCGGCGTTGCTGCACCCGCCGACGATGAGCTCTAAAATTTCTAGCTCACGCTCGGTCAGCGGGTACGATTCTAGAATTTGCTCGAACTCAGGCTCGATCGCCTCGATAGAGACCGTGCGATTGCCAATTGCCATGGCCCCAGCGGGGGTCTTGCGCACCTGGCGCAGCACCACGCTGGCCACGGCGGGGTCAATCCAAGAATTGCCTTCGTTGGTCTCACGCACCGCCACAATTAGGTCGTCAAGCTCGGTTTGCTTCATGCAGTAGGAGTCGGCCCCGGCAGCAAAGGCGGCCATCACCGCCGCTTCGCTGTCGTGCATGGTGAGCATCAGCACGCGGGTGGGATCGCCCTCTAGACCGCTCTGGCTTTGGCGCAGGCGCTCTACCAGCTCAATGCCATCAATATCGGGCAGGCCAATATCAACGATGGCAATGTCGGGGCGCTCGGTTTCAAGCAGGCTCAGCCCCCGAGCGCCGTTGGCGGCTTCACCCACCACGGTCATGCCAGGCACCCGCTGGAGGGCAGCTTTGAGGCCCAGTCGAGTCAGGTCGTGGTCTTCAATGAGTACAATGCGAATGTCTGTCATTAGGTAGCCTCCTAAACGAGGCATTAAAAAGATTTTGGGCGGCTCGTCATCGCCCAGAGTGCAACGATTATGGAACAACTCTAAGGTGCTGGCACGTATCCGTGGGCAGACCTACGTCGGGCGGGGTCTCTATCCCAGGATAGACCTTACTCTACCCAAGGGCATGCTGCGCCAGAACCTAGCGGTCGAAATTAACATCTCTACAGATATAAGGATAGGGCCATGGTTGACTACTGGCAGTCTCTGATGCTGGGGCCGTACATTCCCCACGGGCACTGCTACCTGTGGCAGCCAGGTCTGGTGTGGCTGCACCTGCTCTCGGATGCGCTGATTGCGCTGTCGTACTGGATGATTGCCGGGGCGCTGGTGTATTTTGTGCAGCGGCGGCCCGATGTACCGTTTAAGCCCCTGTTTTGGCTGTTTGCGACCTTCATTGCGGCCTGTGGGGCCACCCACCTGCTCTCGGTGTGGACGCTGTGGTTTCCGACCTATTGGGTGTCGGGAGCGGTGAAGGCGCTGACGGCGCTGGTATCGCTGGCCACGGCGCTAGAGCTGGTGCCGCGGCTGCCGCTGGCCCTGGCCCTGCCCAATGCCACCCAGCTGATGGATATGAACCGGGCGCTCCAGGAGGAGATTGGCGATCGCAAGCAGGCCGAAGCCAGCCTGCGCACCGCCGAGCAAGAGGTGCGCCAGCTCAACCAAACCCTAGAAGAGCGGGTGCAGCGCCGCACCGCCCAGCTCGAAGCTGCCAATCAGCAGATCGAAACGCTGCTGGAGCAAGAGCGCCAGGCCCGCATCTCCCTACAAACCACCACCACCGACCTGCAAGAGACGGCGGAGCGCCTCAACCTAGCCCTGAGCGCCGCCCAGATGGGCTCCTGGGACTGGCAGATCGACACCAACACCCAGATTTGGTCACCTCAGACCGAGCGCATTATGGGCTTTGAGCCGGGGACGGCCACCCACAGTGCCGAGGTGTGGGCCGAGCGGGTGCACCCGGAGGATTTGCCGAAAATCGAGGCGTTGATCGAGCGGGCGATCGCCACCCACACCGAATTTGCTGGACAGTACCGCATGCAGTGGCCTGACGGCACCGCGCACTGGGTGAGTGTCTACGGCCGGGTGGTGGAGGTCAAAGACGGACGCAGCCAGCGCCTGGTAGGCATTGTGCAAGATATCACCACCAGCAAACAGGCCGAACTTTCGCTGCGGGCTAGCGAAACCCGGTTTCGGGCGGTATTTGAGCAGGCGGCGGTGGGCATGGCCCGGCTAAATCTGCAGGGCCAGTGGATTCAGGTAAACCGCAAACTCTGCGACAGCCTCGGCTATCAGCCTGAGGAGTTGATCCATCAGCCTTTCCAGGCCATTACCTACGAGGCCGACAAAGCTCAGGATGAGCACTACTACCAGCAGCTGATCACCGGTCAGCAGTCCTCTTGCCAGTTTGAAAAACGCTATCTGCGCCAAGACAACACCCCCCTCTGGACCCTGGTGACAATATCGGTCGAGAGCGACGACGCTGCCGGCCCATCGGCCCTGATTGCCATCATCGAAGACATCGAAGACCGCAAGGCCGCCCGCGAAGAGCTGCTGCGCCGGGCCGACGAAATGGCCCACACCAACCTGATGCTGGCCCACACCACCGCCATGCTAGAGCAGCGCAACGCCGAGCTCGACCAGTTTGCCTACGTCGCCTCCCACGATCTGAAGGCCCCGCTGCGGGCGATTTCTAACCTGGCCGACTGGATTGGCGAAGACTTGGAGGGGCAAATACCGGCCGAAAACCGCCGTCAGCTCGATCTGTTGCGCAGCCGCGTGCAGCGCATGGAGGGTCTGATCAACGGCCTGCTGGAATACTCTCGGGTGGGCCGTCGCCAGCGCAGCATGGTCGCCGTAGACCTCAATCTGCTGCTAGACAACGTGATCGATTCCCTCGACCCGCCGGAGCAGGTTCACCTAGAGGTGCCCACCGATCTACCCACCCTTTACAGCCACAAAACGGCCCTGGGGCAGGTATTTGCCAACTTGATCAACAATGCTATCAAACACCACCATCGGGTCGGCGAAGCCGACCCAGAGAGTGTTGGCGAAGCCGACCCAAAAGGCCATTGCGGCACCGTGCGCATTACCTGGAAAAACCAGGGCAAATGGCTTGAGTTTGCCGTCGCCGACGACGGCCCCGGCATTGCCCCCCAGTACCACGAGAAAATTTTTACCATCTTTCAAACCCTCAAGGCCCGCGATGACTTTGAAAGCACCGGCATTGGCCTAGCGATAGTGAAAAAAATTGTCGAAGCCGAAAAGGGCCGCGTGTGGCTCACCTCTGCCCTGGGAGAGGGCACCACCTTTTACTTCACCTGGCCCTTTACCAAAACCCTGCCCGCTGAGGATGAAGACCTGTAGGCTTTCCGGTCACTCCCTGATAGCGTCTGTGTCCTGAGCAAAAGAGCGAAAAGTAGAGAACGAAAACCAGAAGCAATGCTGGATCAGCCTGGGGTCTGGCATCCTGAGTTGTCCTAGGCCCGCGCCTGATTGGCATTGGGCTCTTAATTTGATCTTGAGGCCCGAGATCTGGCAGGCAAAGCTTCTAAGACTTTCGGCTGGGACTTTCGGCTGGCGAATTAAAACGGGTTTCTGCGATCGCTTCGCTAAGATAACAATGCCCTTAGCGTTGAGATCTTTGTGACCCAGCCGACCCCCAGCCCCGACCCCCAGCTTGAGCCGCTGACCCGAATGCAGGTGCTGGCGGCCATGGGCGTAACAGCGGTGGTGCTGCTGCTGATCTCGAAGGCCTGGCTGTACTTTGACCCAGCAGAGCTAATGCCGATGCGGCTCTCTTGGCAGGATGGGCTACTGGGAGTGGGGCTGGGCTTGGCCATCACTGCGGCCAGCGGCGTCATCTATCGCCTGTGGCCCGCCTACCGCCACAGTGCTGATACCTATTTGACTATGGTGCTTCAGCCCTTGCAGTGGCCCGACCTGATTTGGCTAGGGCTGCTGCCGGGGCTGAGCGAAGAACTGCTGTTTCGCGGCGTCATGCTGCCCGCCATCGGCATGAACACCCTGGGTATTGTGGTGTCGGCGGCGAGTTTTGGGGTGCTGCACCTGAGCAGTTTGCAGCAGTGGACCTACGTGGTGTGGGCCACGGCCATTGGTCTGGTGCTGGCGATCGGGGCGGTGCTGACCGGGAACCTGCTGGTGCCGATTGTGGCCCACACGGTGACCAATCTGGTGTCGAGCGCGATGTGGAAGCTGCGACAGCCGAGCACGGCGGCTTAGAAGAGAACCGATATGGCCCCGCGCCCTGAGCGGAGTCGAAGGGCGCGGGGCGGGGCGCGTCTGCAACAGAGCGAGGGAGACTGTTGTGCATGCAGTTGTCAGGGCTTCATGGCAATGTCAACGGAATTCGGGTTTTGGTATACCGTTATCCAAAAATTCTGTTTATTCTGTCTGAAGAGCATAGCGCTGGGCGCACCCTCGACTTTGCTCTCGCAAATCTGTAGGCCGGTAGATCGCGATTCTGTTGTGAATGTCTACTTTGGCAAGGGGCTTCGCTAGCTAAGCGACAGAACCCGCGTAATTTTTGCGATTAAGCTAACCCCACTAAACCCTTAGCCCCGATTGGGATATGAGCAGGTTGTCGATGGATTGCAGCGCTATTCAATTTCAGTACAGCGACCAGTTTTCTGCCGCTGATTTAGACCAGCTGGTGAGCCTGTTTCAGGCGGCGGCGTTTTGGGCGAAGGATCGCACCCGCGCCGATATGGAAACCGCGATCGCCCACAGCTACCCGATTGTTACCGCCTGGGACGGTGCCACCCTCATCGGCTTTGCCCGCGCCACCTCCGACGGTGTGTTTCGCGCCACCATTTGGGATGTGGTGATCTCGCCCGACTACCAGGGGGGCGGTCTGGGCCGCAGGCTGGTGGAAACCCTGGTGGCCCACCCCCACATGAGCCGAGTCGAGCGCGTCTATTTAATGACTACCCACCAGCAGGGCTTCTACAAGCGCATCGGCTTTGAAGAAAATGCTTCGACCACCATGGTGCTCTACAACAGTGCCGAGATCGAGATGCTGCCTTCCCTGGGTCAGCCTAGCGAGGTCACGGTTGGTTAAGAACTCACCCCCGCTGCCGAACCCCTGGGGAGAGTAAGGTACGCTACCATTTTGTAGACCAGGCTCCATTGTGGAGCCTTTGTTAATTAACTAGGCAATTAGGCCAAATTCAATGCACCAAACCCAGGATCTTCACGTTGTTGAGACTCGTCCCCTAGTCAGCCCGGCGCTGCTGCACCACGAGTTGCCGATGTCGGCAGAGGCGGCCACGCTGGTGGCGGACGCCCGCGATCGCATTCGCCACATTCTCTACAACGAAGATCGCCGCCTGCTGGTGATTGTCGGCCCCTGCTCGGTGCACGACATCGACGCCGCCTACGAGTATGGCCAAAAGCTGGTCAACCTGCGCCACGAGCTGTCGGGCCAGCTCGAAATCATCATGCGGGTTTACTTTGAAAAGCCCCGCACCAACGTGGGCTGGAAGGGGCTGATCAACGACCCCCACCTTGACGGCAGCTACGACATCAACACCGGCCTGCGCCTGGCCCGCAAGCTGCTGCTCGACCTGGCCCACCTGGGGCTGCCCGCCGCCACCGAGCTGCTCGACCCGGTAACGCCCCAGTACATCGCTGACCTGATTGCCTGGACTGCGATCGGCGCTCGCACCACCGAGAGCCAGACCCACC
Source organism: Leptolyngbya sp. CCNP1308 (assembly GCF_034932455.1). Lineage (NCBI taxonomy): Bacteria > Bacillati > Cyanobacteriota > Cyanophyceae > Leptolyngbyales > Leptolyngbyaceae > Leptolyngbya > Leptolyngbya sp. CCNP1308. Next base: position 14,706 of record NZ_JAYGIH010000074.1, read on the forward strand.
GCGAAATGGCCTCGGGCCTCTCGATGCCCATCGGCTTTAAGAACAGCACCGACGGCAGCCTGCAGGCGGCAATGAACGCCATGGTGGCCGCCAGCCGCCCCCATCACTTTTTGGGCATTAACCAAAGCGGCCTAGCCAGCATTGTCACCACCACTGGCAACCCCGACGGGCATCTGGTGCTGCGAGGCGGCAAGGGTGGCCCCAACTTTAGCACCGACCACGTGGTCGCAGCCGCCGAAGAGATGGCCAAACTCAAGCTCAACCACCGCATGATGGTTGATTGCAGCCACGCCAACGCCAACAAAGACCACAACCGCCAAACCAACGTGCTGGATGACATTGCCGCCCAGGTGAGCGGCGGCTCGCGCCACATCCTAGGCGTGATGATTGAGAGTCACCTGAAGGCGGGCAATCAATCTATCCCCGACAATTTGCGGCAGCTCACCTACGGCCAGAGCATTACCGATGCCTGTGTGGATTTTGACACCACCGCTGCCATGCTGCGCCAGTTGGCCAGCGCGGTAGAGCCATCGTTGCAGGCCGCACCCCTGGGTTAAGCCCGTTGGGATAATTCGCATGGGTGAGCGGTGTTGTGCGTCCAGCCAGGGGCTTTGACGGTTTTCTAAAGTTGGCTGAACTGCGATCGCACCCTACAGCACCTTGATTCTTCGGCAAGAGTCACTTACTCCATGAGCAGAGTCTTGGTGAGAATCACCGTCCATGCCTCGACTCCGCTCGGCATTGGCGCAGCCGCTCCAGCGGCTTTACTCAGAACACTGCCGCTGGGCAGGATTGCTCCAATCGTTGGGGTCAGCGTAGCTACAGGCGTGGAGTATTTTGATGGTGCGGTCTAGGAGCAGGTGGCGCACCCGTTCGAGTAGGGCTCAGATCCCTTTGCAATGCCTGCATCCCTAGGTGGCAGCGGCAGGAACCCGATCCCGGGTTATCGCTACAGCCAAAAGCCCACCTATTTGTGTTTTCAGGTTTAGTTAGCATTAGCAGTAGATCGTTGGTGAATTTGTGTTTTAAGGGTGAGGCGATCGCAGCTTGGCCAAACAGTACCCCTGTGGGTAATAACAGATCTCATATGCGATTTGTATAATAAAGCCTGTGGCTGAATGAGACGAGCACTTCAGGAAATGTGCTGCGAGGATATTTGCCCCAACGCCTTTGTTATAGGTCTGGACGTGCTTCCTGGCAGTTGGCTGAACTATTAGAAAAAGAGATACGTAATCTAGTAAGAAGCTGTCTGAAATGGCATAGAACTGCGAGCCTTGAACTGACTGCCCCTTAAGCAAAAGGAGGGTAAGCAATGCCAACACAACCACCGCTGGAAACTGCTTTAAAGTATCCCAAGCATTTACCAGAGGTTTTTGAGCAAACGCCTACGCTCACAAGCTTGAATGCTGAATGGAGCACCATTACTCTGGAAGCTTTTTGTCTTCCACCGGGAGAAACACCCAAATTCTGCCTTGATCACCATGTAGTCAGTATCAATATAGGGCAGCGACTTCAAGTAGATCATATTGTAGGCGGAAACATTCGCCAGGCAACCTACCTTCAAGGGACGGCTGTGATCTGTCCCATTCATAGTAGTCACTCTTTCCGTTGGAATAGTGAGCTTCAAATACTCTCCTTAAACCTCAAGCCAGATTTATTAAACTTACATGCTATCGAACTGCTAGAACGCGAACAGGTAGAGTTGATTCCTCACTTTGCCTTTCAAGACGGGCTGATTTATCAAATCGGGTTAGCACTGCAAGCAGAACTGCAATCGCAGGGTTGTGGTAGTCTTTTATATGCCGAAACACTGACAAATACCCTAATAATTCATCTGTTACGACATTACTCTTCCCAAACCTATCGTCCCACAACCTGCAATGGTGGACTTCCTCAACACAAATTGAAATTAGTGACAGACTATATCAACGATTATTTAGAGCGTGAGTTAAGTTTAAAAGAATTGGCGGCGATCGCCCAAATGAGCCAATATCATTTCTGCCGTGCGTTTAAGCAAATGACTGGGGCAAGCCCGCATCAGTACTTAATTCGACAACGGGTAGAGAGAGCCAAGCAATTGCTACAAAAAGGTGAGATGAGTCTCAGCACTGTAGCGATCGCCTGTGGCTTTACCCATCAAAGCCATCTGCACCGCCATTTCAAGCGCCTGACTGGGACGACGCCTAAAAAATTTCTTAATTCATAAAACTTTGCTCAACCGATCGCAAGATTGTGCAAGAACCGCACGACTGTGCAGAACTTTGTGGCTGAGTCGATCTACAGTCAACGTATTCGCTGAAGAGGTAGATCGTGGGGTAAACCAATGAAAATCACCTTAAACCAAGACACCAGAACGATCGACATTATGGTTTCCGAAGATCAGATTCCCGATGATCTGCTAGGAGTGCTCCCAGCACCGACAACCACCACAGCAGAAGGCTGCCTGGCGTGGAGTATTCGTTTTGGTGATGTTAGAAGATCAAGCAACAGTACTGATGGAGCTACAGATGAACTGCTCGGCACGGTTGGAGCGATCGTTGGATCAATTGCCTCCGGGGATAGAGCGTCCTCTGTTGAGGCTAGAAGCGTAATTCGAGGGACGCTGATTCTGAACTTCAACAACTCACTACTTGAAGAAGAATCATCTACAGGAACGTCAAGAATATTGAGAGCTTATTCAGGACTATTCCCTGTCAGCTCAGCTTCTTTAGACACTCTCCCACGCCTACAAGAGGAATTTTCTGCAGAACTTGCTACTGTCAGAGGCACGAGTAATTCTGAAAGTTCCATTGATCGCACACTGCCAGCATTCTTTGTTGAGCAAAATTCAGATCAACTCGTTCTGTTGTTTGCCAACCCGTTTGGGTAATCGGGGTTGAGATGTCCTGATTGCTAAGCCGAAGGCTCTGATCAGCCCTCAATCAGATTTTGAGGCCATCCCTTATGTCCGTCGCGATCGATACCACAACTCCTGCAATTTCTGGGCTACCCGATCTCTGGGCAGAAACCTTAGGAGAGCCTCAAATTTGTGTCGCAGTTTTAGATGGTTGGGTCGATCAATCTCACCCCAGTCTTGCAGATGCCCAACTCACGCAATTAAAACCCCTCCTCCCAAATGTGTCTTCTCAAGGGTCAGCCGCGCAGCATGGTACTCAAGTTACGAGTATTATCTTGGGTCAGCATCACAGTTCCCTCAAAGGTCTTGCTCCCCAATGTCGAGGTTTGGTAGTTCCTATCTTTACCGATGGCAAAAAAGAAACATTGGCCGAAGACCCGTTCTCAGGAGCGATCGCCCCTTGCTCTCAATTGGATCTGGCTAGAGCCATCCTTTTAGCCGCCAATCATGGTGCTCACGTTATCAACATTAGTGGCGGACAACTGACCGCCAGTGGTGAAGCCGATTTACTTTTAGCCAATGCCGTTCGTCATTGCATAGACCAAAACATCTTGATTGTGGCAGCGGCGGGCAACGATGGCTGCAACTGTTTGCATATTCCCGGTGCGCTGCCTTCGGTTTTGACTGTGGGCGCAATGAATGCGGCAGGATTGCCGTTAGATTTCAGCAATTGGGGCGAATCGTATCGCACCCAGGGGATTTTGGCAGTGGGTGAAAACATTCCCGGAGCCATCCCCGGAGGAGGGATCACGACCAACAGTGGCACGAGTTACGCGACCGCAGTTGTGTCTGGCATTGCAGCGTTGCTGCTGAGCCTGCAAGTGAAGCGAGGTCAAGCCCCCAATCCTCGTGCGGTTCGAGATGCCATTTTGCAGAGTGCGATCGCCTGTGACGACGAGCCTGCCCCTGACTGCCGCCGACTCTTAGCGGGTCGTCTCAATGTCAGAGGAGCAATGTCAATTATTGGTCAATTAGGAGAACCCATGAATGACAATCTAGAATTAGCAACGATTCAATCTGAACCAAGGGAGACATCTAACCCGCCGCCCACCCAACCGCAAATTCCTGCTGTTCAAGCGGCAACCTACAGTCCCTCTGCGTTGGAAGTTACACCTCAATCTGTGCAATCCTTGCCCGCCTCGTCTCAACTACCAAATCAGACAAATCCTGGTGCGATAATGCCTGCTGCTTGTAGTTGTGGTGGTGGCAATGGCACACCAGCTCAGTTGGTTTATGCGTTAGGAGAGTTAGGGTACGACTTTGGGACAGAGGCCCGTCGAGACTCGATTCAGCAGCACATGGGCGAGGGGGCAAATCCTCAAGACCCCCGGCAACTGGTGCATTACCTTAATGAGAATCCGTCGGACGCAGAAGCCATGATTTGGACATTGAATCTGGATGCGACACCAATTTATGCCATTCAGCCTCAGGGAGCTTATGCGGATCGCGCCTACGCAAGGTTGATTCAGTTTCTCACGGAGCAACTCACAGAAGGGGTTGAGCGAGTTTCAATTCCTGGTGTAATCGTGGGGCAAGCGATGCTGATGTCGGGTCAAGTTGTGCCTATAATTCTGCCAACGCTTCGCTGCATGTATAGCTGGACAACAGCCGCACTGATTGAAGCCGTCTGTGGCAGTCCTCTGGCTGAGTCAGCCTCAGATCAAGATCGAGAGGTGTATGGGGAGCGAGCAGAATCTGTAAGCAATTTTCTGGAGCGCGTTTATTACGAGCTTCGCAATCTTGGCATCACATCTCAAGAACGGGCGATTAACTACGCGGCAACCAATGCCTTCAACATTGAACGTATCTTTGAATTTGCAATGCGAGAAGAAATTGATCTAGAAGGCATTGAGGTAGAACGCAGTCCCGTTAGTCGTCCAGGTTCCGATTGCTGGGATGTCAAGCTGACATTTTTCCATCCCAGACGAGTGTTTGAGCAAGCTCGAAAAGTATATCGCTTCACAGTCGATGTGAGTGATGTGTGTCCGGTGAGTGTGGGGAGAGTGCGATCGTGGTTTGTGCGGTAGTGAATTTATCACTTCGGTAAGCTTATTGAAACAATGTACTTACAGTTTGTGAGACGGCAATTTTGATTTAAACCCTGTTGCCTAAAGTTTCGTTGTAAAAACAAGTCTTTCACTATTTAGGAGAAAACGAAAATGAAGATTCCAAGTCAATCAGATAGTGTCACACGCCAACGTTTTTCAAACTCTGTAGTCGTTGCAAAAAAGAGGAATGGTGTCTATCCTAATTCCTCTCGCCAGGTAGTAATTCGAGATGTAGACCAGCTCTCCGTTCGCCCTATATCCGCAGCAGCGCCGCCAACTGTGTCTATGGACCATACTTTGCTGAGGATGATGCTAAACGGCTGTAATTGCATCTCCCCTAACTGTGTTGCCCTTAGCTGCCCTGCTGGTTGCGTTGAAGGCGGAAAGTTCATTTGTTAAATGCAGATTTTTGCTCGCTAAATCAGTGAAAACTTTACTGTTAAGGGGTGAGCCAAACCGTCAATCTCAAATACATTAGGAGGATAAGATGAGGCTACCGAATCAATCAAATAATGTCAGTTGCTATAGCCTTTTTAGCATTAAAGGCATTCAAGAAAATTGCAAGAAAATTGCCCCACAGCAATATGGAGTCGAGAATGTGTTTACATCAAACTGCATACCCAACTGTCTTTGTGTATCGCCAGTTAATTGTCCATGTTGTGACTCTTTGTTCCCTGGATTCATAGTGGGACACGATGTACAAGGTTTTCGTTCAACTTAATATGGTGCGATCGTCGATCTTGAAGATGCATTGGACGGCAATTCGTTTGGGTAGGGTGGGCGATCGCCTATCCTACCCAAACGAATTGCCCAAAGTAGTAGGGAATTCGTTCCCAAGGGCTACGGAATGATCTGGTATCCAATGGATAAACAGCTATCGTTCACGCAGAACGTGGATTGGCGATCGCTAGAACGTAAATCACTTTCTGCAGTGGTATAGATTAGCTGCCAGTAGGATGAATACTAAGCTTTAGATGGAGCCATGCCTTGAGATGGATTCCACACAGAGAATGGACTATCTTTATAAAGAGTATACGCGCCTTAATGAAAAAGTTGAGGAGCACATTAAGCACTCGTATGAAGACTTCAAATTTCTAGGGGCAATTGGGGCCGTTGTAGTTCTTTGGAAGCCTATCGCCGATCTGATTGCGTTGGCAAATCCTCAAATGAATTACAGCAATCTCCTATTCCTCGGCTTCCTAAGCCTGCTCTTAACTGTGGCCATAATTGGCTTCATGAATCTGGTCAAACAATCCTATGTACTATTCTGTGTCTCTAACCTCCAGGGATTTGAAAAAGAAATCAGAAAAATACTTAACGAAGCGGGAGATGCACAGATTTTTTGTCTAAATCTTGAAAAAGAAACGAAGTTCATTAAGACTTTTCGTTTGACATTTGGAGCATTTGCAGCAATTTCTGCCTTGGCGGTTACCTGTGTACCATTTGTAGTCTTGCTGAATTCCAATGCCACCCATGCTGTGATCTATTTGTTAATGGCAATAATGGTATTTTTAAGCTATTTTAAAGTATTCCGAAGAATGGTGAAACAATATTTTAATAAAGCAAAATTGTTGTGATTTCTGGGAATGCCAATTCAAAGCTTATTTGGGCTGCTGGTCTTCGCGCCATTAGGGAATACTGCCGTTCTCTATACCCCTGGCCAACTCCACAACGGTGGCCGATCGCATCCATTGCGCCCAACCTGCGGCAGATAGTTACTCGGTACCCATAGCCCTATAACCTTTCGCCCAACATAGCAGAACCTTACAAACAGCCGATAAGCTAGAGGGTGCAATCGATATGGTCCCTTGGTTCGCTATGAAACGCTTCTTTCGCGCCCTCACTGCTCCCCTCTTAGCCTCCACGCTGTTTGCCGGTTCCATACCGCTCCCCATTGGTAACGCCCAGGCCCAGGAGTCGGTGTCGCCCCGCGTGGCCCAGGTGCCCCAGACTCCCGACCAGGTCGTGGAGTGTGAGCTGCTGATTGTCGGCGGCGGCCTCGCCGGTACCGCCACCGCTTACGAAAGCCTGAGAATGGGCCACACTGTCTGCATGACCGAACTGACCGACTGGGTGGGGGGTCAAATCTCTTCCCAGGGCACCACGGCGCTAGATGAGTCGCGGGAGCAGCGACGGCAGCTGTTTTACTCACGGGGGTATAAGGAACTGCGCGATCGCGTCGAAGCCAAGTACGGCGAGCTCAACCCCGGCGACTGCTGGGTGAGCGCCTCCTGTTTTTTGCCCGCCGATGCCAACGCTATTCTCATGGAGATGCTGGCCGAGGCCGAGCGCGAGGGCGGCGGCGAACTCAAGTGGTTTCCCAATACGGTGGTCAAAGACCTGAGCCTGAGCGCCGATGGCACCCAGATTGAAGAGGTGGTCGCCATTCGCCACAGCCCCGCACCGGGCACCGCCCCCCTCAACACCGACTTTCTCTCCGAAATTATCGAAGACGTCTATACCTACGACGACTCCGCCCGCCTGTCGAAGGAAGTTATTCAGTTTGTGCCCGCAGGCATTGAGCTAGAGCGGGTAGAGAACGCCCCCAATAGCCGGGTGGACTGGTTTGTGGTCGAGGCCACCGAAACCGGCGAGCTGATTGCCCTGGCCGATGTGCCCTACGAGCTGGGCCTCGACCCAAGATCGCCCCTCAACCCCTCGTCGCCCGTGCTGGAGCGCGACCCCTACTGCACTCAGGGCTTTACCTACACCTTTGCCATGGAGCGCACCGCCGAACCCCAGACCTACGACATCCCTGAGTTTTACAGCACCTACCAGCCCTACTACAGTTGGGAGCGCGAGCGCGACTCGCTGAAAACTGCCCAAGACCACTTCGACTTTGTGTTTACCTATCGCCGCCTGTGGAATGCCTCGCCCCAGGCGGAGGGCACCATTGCTGGCGTGTCTCGCCCCAGTGTTGGCGATATCTCAATGCAGAACTGGACCTGGGGCAACGACTACCGCCCCGGCACCGAGCTGGATAACTTGATTCTCACTGAAGATCAGCTAGCAGCCAGCGGACAGCTAGAGCCAGGGGGCTGGCTGGGGGGGCTGCGCACCGACACCCTGCGCAAGGGGGAAGAAAATGCGATCGGCTTTTTCTACTGGCTCACTACCGGCACCACCGACTCGCAGATCGACAACTCGTGGAAAGAGCCCGAGCCCTACAACGTCTACATGCAGGGGCTAGATTCGCCGATGAATACGGCCCACGGCCTGTCGAAGTATCCCTACATTCGCGAGGCGCGGCGGATCATCGGTCGGCCCGCCTATGGCTACGAAAATGGGTTCATGATTAGCGAAATCGACTTTTCGTGGAACGATTTTACCTCGGAGTACTACCAGCAAAATCTGGATGAGGAAACCTACACATCGCTGCGGCGCTACCTGGCGGGGCTAGGTACGGTTAGCACCTTTGACCCCGATGCCGACCCCAATACTTTCCCCATTCGGATGCGATCGCGCCTTTACCCCGACACTGTGGGCATTGCCCAATATGCGATCGACTTTCACCCCTGCATGCGCGACTACCCTGCCGAGGCCCCCGGCAACATCGAGCGGCCGGGCGTGCGTCAGGCCCATGGCCAGGCCTACCCCGCCCAAATTCCCCTACGGGCGATGATTCCCCAGCGGATTGACAACATGCTGGTGGCCAGCAAGAGCATTGCCGCCAGCTACAGCGCCGCCGCCGCCTATCGAGTGCATTCCTTTGAGTGGTCGGTGGGGGCGGCAGCGGCCCACTCCATTGACTTCTCGCTGCGCAACGGGGTGCTGCCCTACGAGCTAGTGGATGAGCTGCCCAGCTACGAACCGCTGCTCGACCAGCTGCGGGCCGAGCTACAGGGCAGCGGCAACCCGGTGCAGTTTCCGAACACCTCGATCTTCAACGAAGACTGGGGCAACTGGCGGCCTTGGTAGGGCGATCGCGCCAGCTGTGAACCAAAGCAGTCGCCCTTGAGCGATACCCATCAGCAGGGTTCAGGATTTTGAGCGATCCTGAACCCTGTATGTTTTTGGGAACCCGTCGGCCTACGTATAAAATTAGAAATCGAGACTTAGGGTTTGAACTATGGTGCAAACGATTGCAGCAACTACAGCAACCCTGCGCGACCTCAAACAGGCTTTGGGGCTAGAGCAATCCCTAGATCCAAAGTTTTTCCCCGAGTGGCAGGCAGAAAAAGTTGTACTAAGCGAAGCGGAACAGCTCCTACTCGATCGCGTCAAAGCAAATTTCATGGCATTGATGGAAGATCCACCAATGCTAGAAAACAGCGTCAAAATGGTGGTTCTATCTCCCCTGCTTGATTTGGCTGGATTTTACCGCAAACCCTTTCGGATCGAAACTGAAACCAGCATCGATTTAGAGCTAGAAGACGACGGTATTGTCATTCGAGGACGTATTGACGTCTTGGTCTTAAAAGAACAGTTTTGGCTACTGGTAATTGAGTCTAAGCGCAGTGATTTCGCCGTAGCGCGGGCGATTCCCCAGGCGCTGGCCTATATGCTGAGCAACCCCAATCTGGTGAAACCAACCTTTGGGTTAATTACCAACGGCAATGAGTTTTTGTTTCTCAAGGCGACTCGGCAGCCAGTGGCCCAGTACGCTAATTCTCGATTGTTTTCTTTGCTGAACCCCAACAATGAACTCTACTCGGTGCTGCAAGTTCTCAAGCAGTGGGGTTCACAGGTTTTAGAAGCCGAAATTTAAGGCAAAGACGGCAACCCGCCTGAGAACAATCGTGAACACCGATCCTGCTAAGCAGGCCAGTCTTCCTACAATGCAACCATACAGAGATTTTATGGAGTAACCACGGGAGAGCGGAGCCTATGCAACCCACCCAAAGCCAATTTACTGAGAAAGCCTGGGATGCCATTGTGCGATCGCAGGATATTGCCAAGCAGTCGCAGCAGCAGCAGATCGAGAGCGACCACTTAATGCTGGCGCTGCTCGACCAGGATGGTCTGGCCAGCAGCATTTTTGCCAAGCTGGGCGTCAATGGGCAGGTGCTGCGCGATCGCACCGAAGCCTTTATCAACAGCCAGCCCAAGGTTTCTGGGTCAGGCTCGTCAGTGTACCTGGGCAAATCCCTCGATACTCTGCTCGACCGGGCCGACCGCTACAAAAAAGACTATGGTGACGAATACATTTCCATCGAGCACCTGATCTTGGCTTACCCTGGCGACACCCGCTTTGGGAAGGCGCTGTTTCAAGAGCTAGGTCTGAGCGAAGCCAAGCTCAAGCAGGCAATTCAAGATATTCGAGGCACCCAAAAAGTGACCGATCAAAACCCCGAAGGCAAGTATCAATCCCTCGAAAAATATGGGCGCGACCTTACCGATGCCGCCCGCCGGGGCAAGCTCGACCCGGTGATTGGCCGCGACGATGAGATTCGCCGCACCATCCAGATTCTTTCGCGGCGCACCAAAAATAATCCGGTGCTGATCGGCGAGCCGGGGGTGGGTAAGACTGCGATTGCCGAGGGTCTGGCCCAGCGCATTGTCAACGGCGACGTGCCCCAATCGCTCAAAGACCGCCAGTTGATCGCCCTCGACATGGGCGCGCTGATTGCCGGGGCCAAATACCGCGGTGAGTTCGAAGAGCGCCTCAAAGCCGTGCTCAAAGAAGTCACCGACTCCGAAGGGCAGATCGTGCTCTTTATCGACGAAATTCACACTGTGGTTGGCGCGGGCGCGACCCAGGGGGCGATGGATGCGGGCAACCTGCTGAAGCCCATGCTGGCCCGCGGCGAGCTGCGCTGCATTGGCGCAACGACGCTAGACGAGTACCGCAAATACATCGAGAAAGACGCCGCTCTGGAGCGCCGTTTCCAGCAGGTCTATGTGGATCAGCCCAGTGTGGAAGACACGGTTTCCATTCTGCGCGGCCTCAAAGATCGCTACGAAACGCACCACGGGGTGAAAATTTCCGATAGCGCCCTGGTGGCGGCGGCGACGCTGTCTACCCGGTACATTTCGGATCGCTTCCTGCCCGACAAGGCCATCGATCTGGTGGATGAAGCCGCCGCTAAGCTCAAAATGGAGATCACCTCCAAGCCTGAGGAGCTGGATGAAGTCGATCGCAAGATTCTTCAGCTCGAAATGGAGCGCCTGTCGCTGAAAAAAGAAGTGGACGCCGCCTCCGTAGAGCGTCTGGAGCGCATCGAGCGCGAGCTGGCCGACCTCAAAGAGCAGCAAAGCGCCCTGAATGCCCAGTGGCAGTCTGAAAAAGACACCATCGACCACATCCAGTCGATCAAAGAAGACATCGATCGCGTCAACATCGAGATTCAGCAGGCCGAGCGCGACTACGACTTGAATCGGGCCGCCGAGCTGAAGTACGGCAAGCTCACCGAACTTCAGCGCCAGCTCGAAACCGCCGAAACTCAGCTTGCAGACACCCAGACCACTGGCAAAACCCTGCTGCGCGAAGAGGTGACTGAAGAAGATATCGCCGAAATCATCTCCAAGTGGACGGGCATTCCGGTCAGCAAGCTGGTGCAGTCGGAAATGCAGAAACTGCTGCTGCTCGAAGACGAACTGCACCAGCGAGTGATTGGCCAGGAGGAAGCAGTGACGGCGGTGGCCGATGCGATTCAGCGATCGCGCGCTGGCCTCGCTGACCCCAACCGTCCGATCGCCAGCTTTATCTTCCTCGGCCCCACCGGGGTGGGTAAAACCGAGCTGGCCAAGGCTCTGGCCGCCTACCTGTTCGACACCGAAGAGGCCCTGGTGCGCATCGACATGTCGGAATACATGGAGAAGCACGCCGTCTCGCGCCTGATCGGTGCGCCTCCGGGCTATGTGGGCTACGACGAGGGCGGCCAGCTCACCGAGGCGATTCGCCGTCGCCCCTTTGCGGTGATTCTCTTCGACGAGATCGAGAAGGCCCACCCCGATGTGTTTAACGTCATGCTGCAAATTCTGGACGATGGTCGCGTCACCGACGCCCAGGGCCGCACGGTGGACTTCAAAAACGCCATCATCATCATGACCAGCAACATCGGCTCCCAGTTCATTCTCGACGTGGCGGGCGACGACGCCCAGTACGACGAAATGAAATCGCGGGTGATGGATGCCCTGCGGGGCAACTTCCGCCCCGAGTTTCTCAACCGGGTGGATGAAATGATCATCTTCCACGGGCTGCTCAAGTCGCAGCTGCGGGAAATTGTCAAACTGCAAGTGGCCCGCCTCGAAGCGCGCCTGGCCGACCGCAAGATGGCGGTCAAACTCAGCGAATCGGCCCTCGACTTTTTGGCCGAGGTTGGCTACGACCCGGTCTATGGGGCGCGTCCGCTGAAGCGAGCGATCCAGCGCGAGCTGGAAACCCAGATTGCCAAATCCATTTTGCGGGGTGAGTTTGGCGAGGGCGACACCATTGTGGTGGATGTTGAAAACGAGCGTTTAGCCTTCAAACGGCTTAACGCCGACCTGCTGACGGTATAAACCGCTTAATTCCTAGGGAAAGCGGCACTTCCCTTTCCCTGGGATATGAACCTTTGAAACAAGCTAGGGCATTTTAAACGGCTACGGTTGCAGGGCTCTGGGGGGTTTGGCAATATAGCTGCATGGGCATTTTTACTGGCAGCGTTAGTATGGAAGCACGGATATTTTTCCGTAGGTTTGCGGAATCTATTTGGGCAAGCTGTTGCTAATGGGCGTGCTGGTCAATGTAGCCGTTATCCGTTCACCCCTGATTTCATTTTTTGATTTTGTGGTTTCGGCAGTGAGTGACCAATCAGGAGCATCTTAGTGGCGAGCCGGGAGTTCTCCGGAGTACGCCGATTCGTTCAATATCAAGTGGGGTTCCCTATGAAAATCGATCACGGCGTTCCAAGACAGGCCTACATGAATGTAATGGAACTGCTCGTTTCTGAAGAGGTAGAAAAGCAGGTCAAAACCATGCAGCCCCGCATGCTGAAGTATCTCAAGCGGGTAGAAGTCGAGACCTACGCCCTCAACCGTTTGCCTTCGCTCTACGCCTCTAGCGAGAAGGGGTGGCAGCACCAATACGAAAAGGCCAAGCGAGAACTCCACAACCAAATTAAGAGCGCGGTGCGCCAGGCCTTTGCCGCTGTGCAGGTCGATCCGATTCGGGCGTCTGAGCCGCTGCGCAGCCAGCAAGACGACGCGGCCAGCGTGGCCCTCAGTGCCCTGCGCGATCTGCTTAAGCAGCCCGACCTCAATTGGGATGGAGCTATCAACCGCCTGCGATCCCTGCTTGGCCGTCGCGGCGACCAACCGCCCACGGCTCCGGCCCAAGAGGCATCACACCGCACTCGCTACCGCGGCGAGGCCCCTGATATGACCAATGCCGAGCAAGCTGATCCCGATCACGGTCACTACTGGCGACCGGGCACCTACGGCTCTGAGGTCTCGTGGAAGAAAAACCACAATCCTAGCTCAGCCCCGTCAAGCTCTAATTTTGACTGGAACGACAACCGCTATTCTAAGTAGCGGTGGCCTGAAACAGGCGATTGGTGAACTGGACGTTTCAGATGATTTCTGGCTATCCCCGTAGGATCGGCAAAGCTAGCGTGCCCATCAAATGAAATGTCTAAGGATGGGCAAAGGGCCTCGCCCTTGCTCATCCTACGTACAGGAGTAAATCTAGCCTGGAAATTGTTGCATCTCCCGGTGCCTCATTCCGCTGATGTTTTGAGGTGCTGCCCGCCTACACAAAACCTGTCTGGGCCAGCAGCAGCGGTGAGATGCCTAGGGAGCTGACGCCCTTGCGTAGGCTGTTGGCGATGTCTGGGTCAGTGGCTTCGTAGAGGGCGATCGCCCGCTGAAACGCCCGCAGCGCCTCGGGCAGCTGCCCCAGCTTAAACAGGGCTACCCCCAAGTTTTGGTGCGCTTCAGCGTAGCTGGGGTTGAGGGCGATCGCCTGACGGTAGGCGGCGATCGCCTCATCCAGATAACCTCTAGCGCGGTGGGCGGTGCCCAGGTTGTAGTGGGCGATCGCCAGAGTTGGGTCAGCCTCGATCGCCTGCTGAAAGAGGGCGATCGCGCCCTCCAGATCGCCCCGGGCCTTTTTGAGGCTGCCGTAGTTGATCCAAGCGCCCAGCTTGAGCATGGGGGGCACGGCCCCGGCCAGGGCAGCTTCGTAGTCGAGGGCGGCCTGGGCGGGGTGGTCAACTTGAGCCAGGGCGCGGTGGTAGTGCAGCTCGTAGCAGGTCAGCTCGTCTAAGGTATCGGCCTGTTCGAGGGCGCGATCGAGCAGTGGCAGAGCCTTTTCAGCCTGATCCGACTCGACGTACAGGGCCGCAAGTTTGTTCAGCAGATAGGCATCATTCGGGTGCTCTGCCAGGTAGCCTTCCATGGCGGTGCGGGCGCGATCGAACTTGCCGCGCTTTACAACGACAGCGGGGTCGTAGCCGGTGTGGTGTAAGGCGACTTCGCCCAGGGTAATCACTTGCCAGCGAGCATTCTGGGCCTGTAGCGCCGCCACGCTGTCGTCCACGGTTTCGTGGTAGGGGCGGTTGAAGGTGATCTCGGGCAGGCGGCGAAAGCAGCGGGTAATCAGCGTGTAGGGAGCCTGGGGAGCACCCAACTCTAGGCGCAACAGGTTCACGGCCAGCACGTCCTCGGCGGCGACATCCCCCAGGGGTTTTCCTGCGTCGAGCTGTTGCAGCACCTGGGCCGTCTCCGGCAGCAGCACCTCGTCGGCGTCGAGCACCAGTACCCAGTCGCCTGTGGCGTGGCGCAGGGATTCGTTGCGGGCGGCGGCGAAATCGTTTTCCCAGTCGAAGCTGTGGACTTTGGCCCCGTAGGATTGGGCGATCGCTACAGTGTCATCCACCGACCCCGTATCGACTACCACGATTTCGTCCACCACACCCTGCACCGACTCAAGCGTGCGAGCCAGGGTAACGGCCTCGTCCTTCACAATCATGCAGAGGCTAATCATCAGCCTTCTCCTAGGGTCTGCTGTGCCCGCGCGATCGCCTGGCGCACCTGCTCAAAGCCGGTGCCGCCGTAGCTATTGCGGGCCGAGACCACCTGCTGGGGCGCGATCGCCGCATAGATGTCGTCCTCAAAGGCAGGGTGAATGGCCTGCCATTCTTCTAAAGTCAGCTCTCGCAGCAGCTTGCCCGCCGCCAGGGAAGTCTTCACCACCTTGCCCACCAGATTGTAGGCCTCGCGGAAGGGTACCCCTTTGGTGGCCAGGTAGTCAGCCACATCGGTGGCGTTGGAATAGTCTTCGTTCACCGCCTGGCGCAGGCGCGGCACCCGGAAGTTGACCCCTTCAGAAAGCAGAATGGTCATGGCTTCCACGCAGCCGCGCACGGTGTTGACCGTGTCGAAGATCGCCTCTTTGTCCTCTTGCAGGTCTTTGTTATAGGCTAAAGGCAGGCCCTTCATCATCACCAGCAGGCCTTGCAGGTGGCCAAACACGCGCCCGGTTTTGCCCCGCACCAGCTCGGGCACATCGGGGTTTTTCTTCTGGGGCATAATGCTGGAGCCGGTGGAACAGCTGTCGTTGAGGGTGACAAAGCTAAACTCCTCCGACGCCCAGAGAATCATCTCTTCGGACAGGCGCGACAGGTGCACCATGATCAGGCTGGCGGCGCAGGCAAACTCGATCGCAAAGTCGCGATCGCTCACCCCGTCCAAACTGTTGCCGTAGACCTTCTCAAACCCCAGCAGCTCGGCAGCATACTGGCGATCGATGGGGAACGTCGTTCCCGCCAGGGCACCGCAGCCCAGGGGCGAAATATTTACCCGCTTTTGCAGGTCGTGGAGGCGCTCCCAGTCGCGCTGGGCCATGTCGAAGTAGGCCAGCAGGTGGTGGGCCAAACTCAACGGCTGAGCTCGCTGAAGGTGGGTATAGCCGGGAATCAGGGTTTCCACATGCTCTTCGGCGAGGCTCAGCAGGGTCTGCTGATACTGACGCAGCAAGGTCTGGATGGCTTCGATTTGGGCGCGCAGGTAGAGGCGCAGGTCGGTGCCCACCTGGTCGTTGCGGCTGCGGGCGGTGTGCAGCTTTTTGCCCACATCACCAATCAGCTCCGTCAGCCGCCGCTCTACGGCAAAGTGTACATCCTCCGCTTCAACCCCAGGATTGAACTCGCCCCGGCGGTACTCCTGGCGAATGGTTTCGAGCCCGGTGACGATCACCTCGCCCTCCTCGGGGCTAATGATCTCTGTTTTGACCAACATTTTGGCGTGGGCCTCAGAGCCGGTGAGGTCGTACTCAATCAGCTGAATGTCGAAGCCGATGCTGGCGTTGAAGAGCGCGATCGCAGGATGCAGCGCTGTTTCAAAGCGCTGACTCCAGGTTTGGGGAGAGGACGTTTGCATTGTTGTGCAGTCTGGTTAAAAGGCGGTCAGGTTGCGGATGAAATATCCCAGCACAATACCGAAGAGCAGCGCCCACAACTGTCCTGACTCAACAAAATTGTTCCAGATTTCGACCATATCCCCCAAAATGTCTTGGTCAAACTGCTGGGCCAGCACTGGGGATAGCGCCTCGGTATCTACCGTAAATTCGGCCACTCCGGCCACGGCAGGTAGCTCAACTCCGGTAAAATAGCCGCTGAAACTGTCGCCGTCGCCCAGGGTAATGGGGCGCAGCAACTGGTCTAAAGAGGGCAAAGAAGCATCTTGCGAAAGAAAACCGTGGGTCTGGAGCATGACATCCATAGCGGGGTGACGACCTGAGCATGGTTAACACCCAACAGACTATCACCATACCGCTGCGACCGAGCCTCTGGAACCCAAAAACCGTCAGTGCTCTAGCGGTTTTGGCGGCCCTGGGGTTAGCGGCCTACCAGGCGGGCCTGGGGCGACCTGGGGTAGACCTAATAAATCTGGGCGGGTGGCCCCAGCTGCGCGAGTTTTTGGTCGCCAGCCTGCGCCCCGATCTTAGCCCCGAGTTTGTCGCTCTCATGGGCCGCGCCGCCCTAGTCACCCTGGCCTATGCGGTGCTGGGTACGGCCCTGAGTGTGGGGCTAGGGATAGTAGGTGGGCTGCTTTCCTCAGCGGTGTGGTGGCAGACGGTTTTGCCTGGCAATGCCTCGGGCCTGCGCCGCAGTCTCTGGCTGGGGGTGCGGGGGCTGCTGGCCTTTCCCCGCGCCATCCACGAGTTGATCTGGGGGCTGGTGCTGCTGCAAGTGCTGGGGCTAAACCCGCTGGTGGGGGTGCTGGCGATCGCGATTCCCTTTGGGGCGATCGTCGCCAAAGTCTTCTCAGAAATTTTAGATGAGACACCCCCCGAACCGCTCCACGCCCTGCTCAACGCCGGTACGCCGCCCCTCGCCGCCTTTGTCTACGGGCTGCTGCCCCAGGCGCTGCCCAATCTGCTCTCCTACACCTTTTACCGCTTTGAATGTTCCCTCAGAGCCTCTGCCGTTTTAGGAATTATCGGGGCCGGGGGCCTGGGTTACGAGATTTTTCTCAGTCTGCAATCCCTGCGCTACGAGCAGTTGTGGACGGGGTTCTACGCGCTGATTGTGCTCAACGGCGCAGTGGATGCCTGGAGCGCGGTGGTGCGCCGCCGCATGGGCTTTACCAGCCGCCTCGACATCAACCGCAAACCAGGCGATACCTCGTCTCGCCCCGCTATCAAAGCGCCTAGCCAAGATTGGTTTCTGCGGCTGTCATGGATGGGAGCCGCCCTGGCTATCCCCCTGAGCTGGTGGTGGCTGCGGCTAGATGTAGGAGCACTGTGGTCGGCCCGTACCCAGCGCCTCTTGGGGGAACTGCTGGGCACCGGTTGGCCACCCCTGCCGAGTTGGTCTGAGCTGGTGAATTTAGCCCGGCTCTCCTGGCTAACGGTGGCAATGTCAATGGTGGCGATCGCCCTAGCTGGTCTCGGCGGCATACTCTTCTCACTGCCCGCCGCCCAAAACTTTCTGCTGCCGGGCGGCCTGCTGCGTCCCATTGGTCAGCGGGAAGGTTCCGCCTGGGTGGCCTACACTCTACTGGGCCTGAGCCGGATGGTGCTGCTAGTCAGCCGCGCCATCCCCGCCCCCATCTGGGCGCTGGTGCTGCTCTATATGCTGTTTCCCGGCGTGCTGCCAGGGGCGCTGGCCCTCGCCCTGCACAACTTCGGCATCCTGGGTCGCCTCATGGCCGAGGTAAATGAAAACCTGGACGACCGCCCCGTCCGCGCCCTCAGCACCCTGGGGGCCAGCCCCAGCGCCGTCGTGGCCTACGGCATCTTGCCCCAGAACCTGGGCCGCTTTCTGGCCTACATTCTCTACCGCTGGGAAGTCTGCCTGCGCGAAACCGTGATCGTCGGCCTGGTGGGGGCCGGAGGGCTAGGTCGCCTGCTCACCGAGCAGATCAGCAGCTTCGACTACAGCGGCGTGACGATCACCCTAGGCGTTTTCGTGGTGCTGACCTTTGGGGTAGACGCGGTGAGTCAGCGGCTGCGGGGAGTTTTGAGGGAGTAGGGAGTAGGGAGTAGGGAGTAGGGAGTAGGGAGTAGGGAGTAGGGAGTAGGGAGTAGGGAGTAGGGAGTAGGGAGTAGGGAGTAGGGAGTAGGGAGTAGTGGAGTGGGGAAGGGGGAGTTCAAAATTCAAAATTTTGAATTTATCCATTTCCCTACCCACCTATCTACTCCCCCCGCCAATCCGGACACTCCCCACCCCCTTGCCACCCCTGGGGATGGATCGCGCACACCAGCGTACAGCGCTTGGCGCGACTGGTGCCGTAGGCGATGCCGTGGTAGTTGGCGCAGCCCTGGCAGGGTTGGGGACGAGTCGGCGGCAGGGATTGGAAGCCGACCTGCGATCGCAAAATCTGCTGCTTGCTCTGCTTGCGGTGCCACTGTTCGTAGGCCCGGCGGCGGCATAAATCGTTGGCCCGGTGAAAGAGCTCGTCGGTCACGCTCATGACCTATTCTCCCTGTAGGGGGTGGATGGCGCAGGTTGGCACCAGCAACGACTGAGGTTAAAGCTAAAGGAGTGGGCCAGCCGCTAACCCAGACAGCGCCAGCGTCGGCCCTTAGGTCTAGACTACCCAACCACGCCCGACGATGCCGAAAAAATTAAAGGCCGCAATGTCAAACTCCTGCCCTTGCCCCTTAATCTAAGGCTATCCGCAGGCTTTTGGGGCCGCCTGGCAACCTGCTATGCAGTGACCGCATGGGTTTGAGCTAGAGTTGCATGTTGCAGAACTGTTACATTCGAGAGTGTGGTAACGGATAAAATTACATCATTTGTTAATGGCACCGCCCAAAGATTAAAGCGAGAATAAGCGAGAGCTGCTAGCCAAATCCTAAAAAGTATCAGTAAACTGGGATACGGAATCTAAAGATTCTTGTCTGGCTTACTTGACTTTTGCCTTCGCAGCTCCTCGTTGTTACTGGGTTTAGCTATGCTTCAGTCTCTTCACTACTCAATTGACATCATCCGTGACGAAGCTCGACAGCTGGTTCAAAAGGGTGTAGTCAGCCGTCAGCAGCCGATTTATACCCTTTGCCGCCACATCCCCGCCCGTGAGTGGGTGCTGGTGGAGACCGAGCTAGAGTCTTCGGGATTTTTGTTGCGCGATCGCGTCGGCGACCTCATGGGCCGCGAAGATTGGGAAAATGACTAGTCATAGTTGAGGTCATCGCCCAATCAGGGCCAACTATTCATACAAACAGATTTATCCAAACAAACTGAGCTGAGCCGAGGAGTTGTCTTCTTCGGCTTTTTGTTGTTCGGCCACATCCCACAGCAGCTCGGGCAGGGTGACTCCGACTTGCTGAAGTTGGTGGTACACCTCCCGGGCCACCGCTGGCGACTTGGCCTCCTGAGGGCAGTGGGCAAAAAAGTACACGTCGGTACCGGCCTCAAGCCACTGGTGTAGTCGGGGCACCCATTCGTCGAAATAGGGCCGGTTGTAGGCCAAGTCGGGATGGCTGATGTAGCGAATGATCGTAAAGGGGGCGGTCACTTCAGGCTGAAGCGGCACCCTGGGTTTCTTGCGTTCGGAGCCAATTTGCGGGTCATCGTCGGGGGTGTTGATGCAGTCGTAGATGGGGCGCGTATCCAGCAGAACGCGGCCTACGCCCAGGCTGGTGAGCATCTGGTTTAGGCGCGTGGCGTGGGGTTCGGCAAACCATTCCAGGTGGCGCACTTCTACCGCGATCGCATGAGTTTGCCGAGGCCACCGGGCGAGAAATTCCCTCAAATCGCTAATCTGCTCGGGGCTGTAGGTGGGCGGCAGCTGAATGAACAGCGGCCCCAGTCGGTCTCCCAAGGGCATTAGGGTTTGCAGAAAGCGGTGAGATTCTTCGATGAAGGGCACCAGCTTGCCCTGGTGGGAGAAGGCTCGGGGCAGTTTGGGGCAAAAGCGAAAGCCGGGGGGCATGGTGGCGGCCCAGCGATCGATGGTTTTGGCGTCGGGCATGGAGTAGAAGGTGGTGTTGCCCTCGACGGCGGTCATGCGATCGCCGTACAGCCGCAAAAAATCCCCCGCCTTGCTGCCTTTGGGGTAAAAATCCCCCACCCATTCCTTAAACGCCCACACCGCACACCCAGTAAAGTAAGCCCCCGCCATGCATCCCTAGCCCCGCCCAACAACAATCCCCTTCACCCTAAACGTTTATTAAGCCTCGGGGAAGTCACCCTAAAACGCGTTTACCTGAAAGGGATGCCCTATCTAACCATCCTATGAATTTTGAATCTCTTCTGGAGGCCCTGAATCCAGATGCTATGCGGGTTGAGCCTCGCACCAAAGCCAACCTCGCCACCTTTGACCCCGACTTTACCGGCGACTTTGAAAAACAGAACGCCAAAAAGCTGCTGAAGAAAACCGTCAAGCAGATGGCTCGCCATCAGGACGTGCTCTACGCCCAAAATACCTACGCCCTGCTGGTGATCTTTCAGGCGATGGATGCGGCGGGCAAAGACAGCACCATCAAACACGTGATGTCGGGCGTCAACCCCCAGGGTTGCCATGTGGTGAGTTTTAAGCAGCCTTCCAGCGAAGAACTCGACCACGACTACCTGTGGCGAGCCAGCAAAGCCCTGCCTGAGCGGGGCAAAATTGGCGTCTTCAACCGCTCCTACTACGAAGAAGTGCTGATCGCGCGGGTGCATCCTGCCATCCTTGACCGGCAACAACTGCCCGCCAGCGCCAGGGGCGAACACATCTGGAAGCAGCGGTTTGAAGACATCAATAACTTTGAAAAGTACCTGACCCACAACGGCATTGTGGTGATGAAGTTCTTTCTCAATGTGTCAAAGGAAGAGCAGAAAGAACGATTTTTGAGCCGCATCGATCGGCCCGAGAAAAACTGGAAATTTTCCGTCGCCGACGCCAAAGAGCGCGGCCACTGGAACGACTACCGCCTCGCCTACGAAGCCGCCCTCACCCACACCAGCACCGACTGGGCACCCTGGCACGTGATTCCAGCCGACCACAAGTGGTTTACTCGCCTGGCAGTAGCCAGTCTGATCGAACAAAAGCTGGCATCCCTAGACCTGACCTACCCCGTACTGGAGGACAACCATTTAGAGCGGCTACAGGAGGCGCGGGTGATGTTGGAAAGCGAAGAGTAGAAGGATAAGGGTAAGGGGATGTAGACGTGAAGCGGCTTTCTGAAGGCTGGGATAGATGAATTCAAAATTGAAAGTTCAAAATTTTGAACTTTCAATTTTGCACTTTGAGCTTTGAACTTCCCCTTCCTCACCACCTCATTTTCCTCATCTCCTCACCATTCCCTTTCCCTCCAGCCAGGCTGCCACTCGAAACAACTTCACCTCCTGATACGGTGCGGCGATCAGCTGAATGCCTACGGGAAGATTGCCGGGACGATGGATGGGGATGGAGAGCACGGGCAACCCTATAAACGAGAGGGGCTGGGTGTAGAAACCTAGGTGGGGGCGCAGGGGATAGGTTTCGCCATCGATTTCTAGCGTTGTCTGGTCGAGGGGTGGGGCGACGCAGGGGGTCGTGGGGGCAATCAGCACGTCGTAGTGCTGGAAGATTTCGCGGACGCGATCGCGGTACCACCGCCGCAGCCTTTGCGCCTGCACGTACCAGGCGGAGGGAATCATCGCCCCGGCCAAAAAGCGATCGCGCGTTGCTGGGTCAAACTCCATCGGGCTCTGCCGCAGGCGATCGAGATGGAGCTGACTGCCCTCGCAGGCGGTGATGATGTAGGCCGCCGCCCTGGCTCGGTGGGTTTCAGGAAACTCCACCACCTCAGAAACACTCAATGCCTGAAGCACCTCAGCCAGAACGTCTCGCACCAGTGGTTCCATGCCGCGTTCAAAATGGCCGCCGAGTTGAGCAATCCGCAGCCCTTCAATTCCTTGGGCAAGAGAAGGTGCCACAAGTTCTGGGGGACGTTGGGTACAGGCGGGGTCAATTAGGTCTGGCCCCTGCATGATGTCGTAGATTGTGGCGAGGTCGGGGAGCGATCGCGCCAGCGGCCCCACGTGGTCTAAACTGCTCGAAAATAAAAACGCCCCCGCCCGCGACAGCCGCCCGTAGGTGGGCTTCAGCCCGTACACGCCGCACAGCGAAGCGGGCACCCGAATCGAACCATTGGTGTCGGAACCTAGGGTGAAGGGAACTAGGCCCGCTGCGATCGCCGCCGCCGATCCACCAGAAGACCCGCCCGACATCCGGGTGGGGTCGTGGGGGTTGGGGGTGGTGCCGTAGTGGGCGTTGATGGTGACAAAGCCGTAGGCGTACTCATCCATATTCAGCGCGCCAACCAGCACGGCCCCGGCCTGTTGCAGGTGAGTGACGACCGTGGCATCTTGCGCCGCTGGGGGATTGCCCTGGTTGAGCTTGGCCCCAGCAACGGTCGTGATGCCCTCAACGTCGAACAGGTTCTTGACCGCAAAGGGAACCCCGGCCAGGGGGCCGGGGTCTTCGCCAAGGGAGATCGCGCTGTCGATGGTTTGGGCATGCGATCGCGCCCGTTCCGCCGTCACCGCTGTAAAACAGTTGAGCGCTGGATTGCGATCGGCAATGTCCGCCAGGGTTGCCTCCAGCACAGTCACAGCAGATAGGCTCCCGGCTTTGATGGCCGCAGCCAGGGCCAGGGCGTCGGGCAATTGGGTCATGGCTCAAAGGTGGCGGCGCTTTCTACGGTGTCGGGTAGCGGGAAGGTGAGCACGGGCTGGGCGATCGCAAAAATATGCTCCACATTCGCCACCACCCCCGCCTTAATCTCATCGGGGATAGGGAGATCCAGAGCTGCTGACATGGCCTCTACATAGGCAGTGTAATCCACAGCCCCAGGCGTTTCTCTATTCATATTGCTGTGCCCAGCAGTAAGGTACATTCCCAGAATCTCATCTCCCCTGGCCATCTGCATCACTGGGGATTACAGTTCCAAGAACTATGGCCGCCACGCTCGGAAGCTGACCCAGTCTGGCTGGCACATTTATGTATTCGCCTAGCCCCTTTGCCTATTGCTTTTCGGCCCCAGCCCCGCCCAATATATTCGAGCTAAACAGCCCCTCCGCCTCCTGCTGAATCGCGGTGTACTGGTCGATCACCGGCTGCACTGCCGCCTCTTCGCGTTCCACATAATCGTAAAACTGGGTAAAAATGCGCTCTACTTCTTCGTAGATAATCCCTAGCTTTTCGTTGAGGCGGGTGGCAATTTCTTCTTGAAAGCGGTCTTTCTCGCTGTCGAGGGCGTGCTCAAACTTGGCGATAATGCGGCTGCGCTGCCAGAGCATGCCGATCGCCAGCACGATCACCCCTACCCCGGCAAAGGCAATGCCGATCGCGCTCAAGATCGCCTCGGCTACCGCAAACTCAATAATGTGCAGAATGGTGCCCGCCACTGCCATCACCGCCCCGCCGACAATTTCGTTGGCCATATCACCCGCCTGAGTGACCAGCACATCGCCAAAGCCCTGGTCGGCCATCAGGTTGTTAACCTTGGCCCGCACGCTGTCGATCACCTCCTGGCGGCGCTCTAGCACCTTGAGTGAAATGTGGCTGCTCTCCACCCGGTGGGTCTTCACGCTCTCCAGATCTTGGTTGAGCCCGTCGAAGAGCTGGCGAATGCCGTCGACAAAGTGCTGCGCCCCCTCCTGGGAGACTTCTTCGAGCGATGTGCGCAGGTCGCGAGCGCACCGCTCCTGAAAGTCGTCAATCCAGGCCTTCATGGAGGCGTCTTGGTTAAAAATACCAACGAACGATCGCCGCACCACCATGGGCACCGTCAGGCTCTCGCGAAAGTCGCGCTTAATGCGGGCCGAAATCACCTCGTAGCGGGCGGCCAGGCGATCGGCCAGGGTGTTGACCTCGTAGCGCGATCGCGCCCTCCCGGCATCAATTTTGCCGCGAATGCTTTGGGCGGTGGCGCGATCGATCGCTAGCTGACGGTTTAGCCCCTCCACATCGCCATTGAGCAGGTCGATAATCTGCTGGGTGGTCTGGCTGACGGAGCGCAGCTTAATTTTGTAGCTCTCCCCCGACGACACCATCGCCTGAATGTACTGCCGCACCGGCTCAAAGCCGCTGTTGGCCGTATCGCCCTCCTGCTCCAGCGCCGCCGAAGTGGGAAAGATGATCGGCGCTTTGATCTGCTTTTGGTAGGCGTATTCTTTCACCCGCTCGATGTTGGTTTGCAGGTCGGCGGGGCGCAGCAGGTCGGCCTGCTGAAGAATAAACACCACCTTTTTGCGCCACTCAGCGCTGACAAAATCGAGAAAATCCCAGGCGCTCTTTTGATAGGGGTTTTTGGCAAACAGCACAAAAAACGTCAGGTCGCTGTTGGGTATGTAGCGCTCGGTGATGATCTGGTGCTCGGCCACCATCGTGTTGGTGCCCGGCGTATCCACAATCGAGATGTCTTGCAGAATGGGGATCGGTCGCCCGATCTTGCGCAGGCTTGGCTCTACCTGCTCGACAAACTCTTGCTCGGCGTAGACAATCTGCTGAATTGAGTCGGTACAGGGCTCAATATCAGTGGCGCACACCTCGGCGTCGAGCAGAGAGTTGACAAAGCTGCTTTTGCCCGCCTTGACCTCGCCCACGACCACAAACAAAAATGGCTCGTTGATGTTGCGACGCAGGTTGTGGGTGGTGCGCTGCAAGTTGGGGTTGTTGATGGCGGTGGCCAGGGCCTGCACGCGCTCTAGCAAGCGATCGAGGTCGTCGCGGTAGGCGTGGAGCTTTTTGTCAATAATTTGGCTGGCCACGGCGGTCTCCTTGAATACCTATGAGGCCGCAACTGGGGCTAGCCTGCCCTTAAAGTATCGCACGGCCAGATTTTTGGGCTGTCTTCCATTTGGGTAGTGTCTGCCCTCGGGGGCATCGGATGAAGCCCCAGCTTTGGATAGACGTTACGCCACGCTAGGTTTTATAGGGGTAGTTGACGAACTCTAATATTCTTCTCGTTAACAGAAATCAAGGCTCCAGAGAGTAAGTCTTCTGAGCACAGATTTAAGACTTCTGACAGCCTGGTTTGAACTACACTGCGGCTAGCGTTGCCTAAACGAAAGATAACAACACTGGGCAGTTTGGCTTGGCTAATGGCTAGGAGGTAGCCAAAATCGAGATCAATTGTTAGTACGATTCGATTTTCAGTTCTGGCTTTGTCGATAATGCCTTCGTCTGAGAGGCGGTTTAGCCCTTCATCGACTAGATGAACTGAGTCATAGCCCTGTTGTCGCAGCCATTCAACGGTACGGGGTGAGATGCCCATGTCGGCTAGAAATCGCATTAAGCACCCGCAGCCCAGTAGATGCGATCGGAGGCCAGCCAGGCAGCGTACTGAAGCGATTGCTGAATATCTTCAGGCTCTAGGTAGGGGTAGTCTTCCATGATTGCTTCTGGTGTCTGACCATTAGCAACCAGGTTTAAAATTAGTGAGACGGGCACTCGCATGCCGCGAATGCAGGCTTGCCCTGCCATAATTTTAGGGTCGAAGGTGATGCGATCAAAGCCAAACATGACAAGATTCTCCTGCTTCAATAGGGTTGAAAAATTGGCGGGGCTGGTGGTGGGCGCAGTTTTTCTAAAGTTGGTAAAGTTTTTTAGGGCTCAAACGCTTGACCCCTAGGGCTGCGCCCAAAGCACCCCCATGAAACGGATTTCTTGCTCTGGCATCGAGCCACTGACCACGATGCCAGAGTGCAGCCCACACCCCAGCAACAATGGCAACGCCCAGAGCCGTTTGTAGCCAGATAGGAAAGCGGCCTATCGGAGAAAATTGGCTGAGGTAGTCGTAGAGTGCCCAAGTGCTAAGAACAGAGACAATAGGCAACCAACAAAACCAGGGAAACGCTAGTACAGTCAAAAACTTTGGATACCCTTTGTCAGAGTTAGACTTGAGTTGAGACCAGGTGCCAATACCAGCACCAGAGATAGCGCTGACGATAGCGACAAAGAAAGCGCCAGCGAAAGCGAAAGCACCAGAGACAGTGACAAAGACAGTGACAAAGGCAGTGACAAAGGCAGCGAAAATGAAAGCTCCAGCGCCAGAGACAGCGCCAGCGCCAGCGAAAGCGCCAGCGAAAGCGAAAGTGACAGCGACAGCAATAGCGACAAAGCCAACGACAGTGACAGTGACAAAGCCAGCGACAGCAATAGAGACAAAGCCAGCGAAAGTGACAGCGACAGCGACAGCGCCAACGACAGCTTTGCTTGTCAGAGCTTCATAAATAGACTCAATACCAGGCCAAATGATGTGCTTACTGAGTCCTTGAGTGACTTGACGGACAAATGTAGTCCCCCCCCAAAAACCGAATTCAGAAAATAAAGTGGGTTCTAGGGAGACTTCTATTCCTTGCCAAAGCGCTAGCCAAAAAACCAGAATAATTGTAGTTGTAAAGCCAAACGAGCCCACATTTAGTGCGTCTTCAGGATGGGTATACGCCTTAACCCCCAAATTGGCTACAGCAATGATTGATAGCATAGTAGCGATGAGTAATGTGCCTCGGTAATGCCAGCTGGTCCTTAGGTCATAGTCAACTACTTCAAACAGGCTGCGCCAGTGGTTACGGGTGGGTGGGTTTTGACCTATGAGGCGGCTTAATAAATCAAGTTGCAGTTTTGGATTTAGCCTACTTAGTAGTGATTCCCACTGTTCAGTAATCGGGTTTAGCCTACTTACGAGTAATTCCCACTGTCCATCAGCATGGTGCAATGTGTTCAGTAATTGGCGAACTATTGTGCTGCATTGAATCGCGAGTTCAGGTGTTTGACCTGGTTGCTCTAGAAGTGCCGTGGCCTCTAAAGGAAATGCATCTGGTAGTTGGCTTGGCTTTAATACAATGGTACAAAGAGGTACTATCAATCGAGGATCTAGCGTGGGATCAATGTTTGGTATGGTTTTAGATAGGTTTTGTTGAGAGAGCTGAAGGGCATAGGCAATTCTTCCGGCAATAATAGGTAAGGCTGAGGTGGCTGGTTCACCAAAAGGTTGCCAAATCCAGCTCAGCGTTTCAGATTGTCTCTGCTGGGATGTTAGAAGATAGTCTCTCAGTGTTTCCTCTATATCAGGCTGCGTCAGCAACCCACTTAGATACCAAGCTGCCCGACCTTTCACTACATCATGCTCACTCCAAAGCAAAGGCACCAGAGCAGTAGCGGCATCCGGTGTTGCAATAGCGTAGAGATCATCTAGCGCTTTCAAGACACCCTTTTGAGCTAGTTTCGAAAGCCCTGGTACTGCCAGGTCGCCCATGCGCACAATAGGTTGGCTATCTTGATCCCAATGAATCAGTACTGTCGCTGCCTTAGGCAAATTGGTTCTCGATAGGGCTTCTGCGGCAAAGGCTCGACGACCATCTGAGGCTTGTGGGTTAAGCAAAGTGTCTTCTAAGAAGACAAATACCGCCTTTCCGCGTGAGCGGTCGTTGGCGGCAACGGCCCCAAAGGCGCGAGACAGGGTGTCATCAGCCTGGGGTTGGTCTAGCTCTTTCTGAAAGTGATCAATAATTTGGCTGGCTAGGGCCTGGTCTACTTGGCGGGCCTCGGCTAGGCACTCTAAGCTGGTAATGGGGTCTTGGCGATACACCGCCGCTACTAGAGAAGAACTGTCGTTGGCCAAGCTGCACCAAAGCTTAACTACCTCCCGCCAGGCCGTTGGGTCAGATACAAAGCGGCTGACCAACTCAGGTTCTCGATCGTTTAGGGCAGCAGCAGCAAAATATTCTTGAATCGTCAGGTGGGGAAATAGATAGCGCTCTCCCCCATCAATTTTCATAAATAAGCCGCTGCGCTCGGCAATCTCATCCAAAATGTCTTTGGCTTTTTCTTCGGGAATGTCTAGGCTGGGTAAGACTTGTCTGACTTGCTCACGGACGATCTCTGCTTTTAGACTGCGACGGTCTTGCAGTTCGGCACTGTGGTCCTGGGTGTAAAGGGCTAGATGTTGCAGCACCCGTCGTTTTTCATTGGGTTCGTAGCGGTTGTGCTTGTAATCATCATCGCCTTTATATTCCCGCTGCTCTAGCAGAATGCCGGTAGATTTGTCGTAAAACTCCGCCCGAGAGCGGGGCAGCACAAAAGCCGGTTCGGTATATAAATAGGCAATGAGCGTTAGCAACAGGGGGTTGCGAGCTAACTTTAAAATTAGAGGCCGTTCTCGTAGAGCCGCCATCATTTGGTTAATAGACTTTCTCGCCTGCTCCATTTCTGGCTCCCAGGCTTTGAGAAAGCGCCGCATTTGCTGGTCGGTAAATTCCACCACCTCTAGCTTATGGTCAACAATGTCTGAAAACTCGTCTTCATAGACTTGTGTACGGCAGGTAATCACTGCCTGGCACTGACCAAACTTTCTTAACAAATCGCGAATCACACCCACCACATGGGGCCGCACACCGCTGTTTACCTCGTCTAGGCCATCTAGCAACAGCATCAATGTGCCAGAGTCCAGCCCTTGGCGTACGAGGTTTTGCGCATTGGGGAGCTGGTTACGATCAAAGGTGTCTACCAGAGCTTGTATGAGCTTAGTTTCGTTGAGGCTGGCATCGCTGAGGCGATACAACTCTAGCAAAACCACTGTGGGGCGCTCGGCCAAGGTATCTAACTCACCCAAGCCGTAGGCCCAGGCCAAATATTTCAGTAGCACCGACTTGCCTGAACCCGGTTCGCCAATCACCATTAAGCGACGGTGGTTTGCTATGGCCTTTAAGGCATCTGTAGACTCATGCTTGGTGTCTATGCCGTCTAAATCAGGCTGTTTACCCTGCCTAATATCCGAAACCTTAAGCGGTACATAGACCTCGCTCATGTTCAGCGGGTCTCGGTTTTTGAGAAAGGGCATGGGCAAGTGCTGATAGTTCTGCACCAGAGCGGCCCGATATTTCCGTAAGGCTACATTCCGAAATAAGCGCGTACCGGACAGCCGCTGGTAAACCCAATTACCGATAGCCTGATAGCGCGCCTCCAGCCACTTCTTAAGAACTGTTACATAGGCTGCAATACCAAGGGCAAGAAATCCAAAAAACCAACCCGCGTTAGGGAAAAACTGTTCCCAAGGGCTAGGCTTTATAGCAGCTTTCTGTTCGGCATATTCTTCTTCATAGAGCTGAATCAACGCGCTGTAGCTTATCTCGGCGGCCTCGGCGGCCTCAGAATAGCTTCTTTCAATATCGCTATGACTCAGTGGCTCTTCTCGAATGTCTAGGTGGCGCTTCACATCATTACGAATTTGGGCTTCTAGCGCTTCCCGAGGGGGCAAGGGCGAAGATTGGGAATAACCGGGAAGATAAGAACCGTAGATGACCGATAACGTCAGGGTGAGCGCGAACAGTCCGGCCAATCCCTGGTAGCTGAAGGTTTTGCGGCAGTGGCTCATGGTCGGCAATACTCCCGTCGGGGCGAGTTAAGTCCCTGTTGCCCTAATTATGGCAGTGGTCAGCATCAAGCGCCCTTTCTCTATTGTGGTTCTCCCGATCGCACAAACTCCCGCACAGCAATCTCGCAATCAGAAAACGCTAGGGGTGCGATCGCACCTTTGGCTTAACCGCAATCTCTACCCCTCTTCCGCATTTTCAGCAAACCGCACCTCCTCATAGAGCAATTCGATCGGGGCTTGCCAATCCACACTGGCGAGGCTCAGGGTTTCTGTCTCTATGTAGGTTTGCAAATCCCAATGGCGAGACGAGATACGACGATAGCGATCAACACTAATTTGGTCAGCACTGATCAAAACATATTCTTGCAGGGTGGGTATTGGGCGATAGTGCGTAAACTTGTCGCCCCGGTCATAGTCGGCAGTGCTTGGCGACAGCACCTCCACAATTAAACTGGGGTAGCGAATGAGTTTAATCGCATTGCGAATGTCCTCTGGACAGGCTGCGCCAACGCGCTCATCACAGCTCACCATTACATCAGGGTAATGGTAAGGCCCGTTTTGAGAGACCTCCACCTTGACATCGGCCATCACCACCAGACAGCCCTTGCCTCGCAGATGGGCTTTGAGTGCAGAGGCTAAATTCAGCGCAATTTGATTGTGGGGAATCGTCCCCCCCGTCATGGCAAAGACTTCCCCGTTCACATAGGCGTATTTAACGTCCTGGGTAGATTCCCATTCCAGGTACTCCTCGGGAGCCATTGGAGTGACATTGAGCTTTGCGATCATAGGTTTTGCCAATCCCTTGTACGCTGAGCCTCTTGTATTGACTCTGGTAGGGTCATTAGGCGTCGTCTCTAAGAGAGCCTGCCCCTAGGATACCTAATGCCTATAGAGAAGATCCCTGGGTTCTGCAAGAACCCAGGGATCTGATTTGCCGCTAATTCAACTGTCGATATCGCAGCAGGTAGCTAAACACCTCACCCTGCTCTGGGGTGATCAAAATCCCAGAGGCGGGGATGGTAAACAGGCGGCTCCACTCCAGGCGCTCGGCGTAGTTCAGTAGATGTAGGTGATTAATGGCCCCCTGCACCCCCTCGGTTGAGCCAATCACCAAATGGCGCAATCGCTCGCGCCCCGGCTGGGCGACCGGATTCGTCAACAACAGCGGACTCGTCGCCTCCCGGTTCTGGGCCGACGACACCAAATATGGCAAACACAACATAATCGGGTTCCTTCCGAATGTAACGACGGGTAAGAAACCCAAAAACTTGGCCGCCCCAGACATGTTGCAGTTCAGGACGGCCAGGTAAAATCACCTTAGCCTCCGAGACAGCTAGACCCTGTCGACGGGGTTAGCCGCTGGTTGGTGTTGACGCACCTTCCAGTGGCGTTAGACCAAATTTTTGGGATGTTCAGACTGCACTCACACAGCCTTAGCTCAGTAATCTAATCCAATCGCGCACCGGACGCAAGTAAGAATTGTTACCGTTGCTCAAAACGGTATTTGCAGATCTGTGCGGTGTCATAGCTGCCATGCGCCAGGTAGGTGCGCTGTGGCTCTAGAAGAGGGGATACGTAAGTGGGTGATGGGGGGATGAGGTGTCAGAATGAATCTTGATGAGATTAAAGACAAAATTCGAGCTGACAAGTATCTCTACACATCCCATGCTGATATGAGCGCAAAGCCGACGACCTAACCCTGATGCAGGTTGAAGAAGCTCTGCTGAGTGGCGACATTTTAGAGCAGTATCTCGATACAGGTCGTGGCGAAAGTTGCCTTATTTTGGGCTATTCCGGCACTCTACCCATCCATATTGTTTGCGGCTGGCGAGGCGAGCGAATTGCCATTATCACCGTCTATATCCCTGGGCCACCCAAGTTCATCAATCCACAGATGAGGGCTTAACCAATGCAAGATATTAGATGTAATACCTGCGGCAGCACCGAGTACGAAGAACGCCGCATCACTTATCTGTATAGCCACCAGGGGCAGTATTTGATTGTCCCCAACACCCCTGTAGAAATTTGTAGCGATTGCGGCACGGTCTATTACAGAGCTGAAGCGCTCAAAGACATTGAGAAGCAGTTTTTTGCCATTCGCAACCACACCGAGACCCCTGACGAATATCTTCAGGTTCCTGTTAAATCGATGTGAACATCGCCTTGGTCGCCGCAAGCTAGCTTTAA
The DNA here is from genome assembly GCF_034932455.1 of Leptolyngbya sp. CCNP1308. Classification (NCBI taxonomy): domain Bacteria; kingdom Bacillati; phylum Cyanobacteriota; class Cyanophyceae; order Leptolyngbyales; family Leptolyngbyaceae; genus Leptolyngbya; species Leptolyngbya sp. CCNP1308. Next base: position 46,555 of record NZ_JAYGIH010000074.1, read on the forward strand.
CAGCAGTGACCAGGACAGATCTTAGTCGTCGTCTTCAAACACGCCTTTAAAGAACTCGATAGTATCTTTGAGTGCAGCAATAAAGCTGTCGATCTCGTCCCTAGTGTTGTAGAAATACAGACTAGCCCGCGCGGTGGAGTCAACGCCCAAAATGCGGTGCAGCGGCTGGGTACAGTGGTGTCCCGAGCGAATCGCAATGCCCGACTGATCGAGCAGAGTCGAGAGATCTTGTGCGTGCACCCCCTCAACGGTGAAGGTTGCCAGAGCCGCCCGTCCGCTGCCGTCGGCCTGGGGAAGCGGGCCGTAGAGGGTGACTTCGGGAATGGTCTGCATCTGCTGGTAGAGGTAGGCCGTCAGCTCGTGTTCATAGGCAGCGATGTTGTCCATGCCCAGGGCCGAGAGGTAGTCTACCGCTGCCCCCAGGGCGATCGCTTCTGCGATCGCCGGAGTGCCCGCCTCAAACTTGTGGGGCAGCTCTGCATAGGTGGAGTGATCGAGAAACACATCGGCGATCATTTCGCCGCCGCCCATAAACGGGGGCATGGCCTCCAGCACATCCAGCTTGCCGTAGAGAAACCCGATGCCAGTGGGAGCACACATCTTATGGCCCGAGGCAACAAACCAGTCGCAGCCCAGGGCGGGCAAGTTGAGCGGCAGGTGAGGCGCACTTTGGCAGCCGTCGATCAGCACTTTGGCCCCGTGGCGGTGGGCGATCGCAATAATTTCCTCCACCGGGTTGATGCAGCCCAGGGTGTTAGAAACATGGTTGACCGCCACCAGGCGAGTCTTGTCGCTGACCAGCGCACGGTATTGGTCGAGGTCAAAGGATTGATCGGCGGTGAGCCCCACAAATTTGAGCACCGCCCCGGTTCGTTGGGCCACGAACTGCCAGGGCACCAGATTACTGTGGTGCTCCATCACCGAGAGAATGATTTCATCCCCGGCTTTGAGCGTACTCATGCCCCAAGCGTAGGCCACCAGGTTAATGGCTTCGCTGGCGTTGCGGGTAAAGACAATCTCGTCGCGGCTGGTGGCCTTCACAAAGGCGGCAACCTTATCCCTCGCACCCTCGTAGGACTCGGTGGCCCGAGCGCTGAGGTTGTGCACCCCCCGATGCACGTTGGCGTTGTCGTACTGATAGTAGTGCTGAAGCGCATCCAGCACCGCCTTAGGCTTCTGCGAAGTAGCAGCGTTGTCGATATACACCAGCGGATGCCCATTCACCTCCTGATGCAGAATCGGGAAGTCGGCACGAACCTTGGCGGCGAGGGTGAGTTCCTGGGCGACGGTCATAGGGGTGAGGGGGTTGGATGGGTAGGGGGTCAGGGCCACTGGGCGATGGTTTGGGCGAGGCGCGATCGCAACGTCTCAACCGGTATTCTGTCTAAAATCTCCATGGCGAATCCATAGATCAGCAATCGCTGGGCTTGGGGGGCACTAATGCCGCGACTTTGCAGGTAGAAGATTTCGTCGGCCTGGAGCTGGCTGACAGTGGCTCCGTGGGCGCACTTCACGTTATCGGCCACGATTTCGAGCTGGGGCTTGGTGTCTACCCGAGCGGTATCCGACAGCAGCAGGTTGCGGTTGAGCTGGCTGGCGCTGGTAAGCTGGGCCTTCTGGGCCACGGCCATGCGTCCGTTAAAAACGCTGTGGGCTCGGCCATCGACAATCGCCTTGTGCTCTTGTGCCACGATGCCGTGGGGATGGCTCAGGGCTACCAGGCTGTGGGTGTCAGCGTGCTGAGTATTGGTGATGGCCGCTAAACCGTAGAGCTTGGTGGTGGTCTGTTCGCCGGTTTGGTAGATTTCCCAGTGGTGGCGGGCCAGTTTGGCCCCAAACCCAGCGGCGACACCAACGTACTGGCTATCGCGGGCCTGGGTGACGGCGGTTTTGCCAATGTGGGTGGTGCCTGCCCCCTCTCGCTCGATGCGGCTGTGGGTAATCTGGGCGTTGGCGTCGAGCCACAGCTCGGTAACAGCATTGGTGAAGTGAGCGGCGGTGGACTCGCCCCAGAAATCTTCTATCAGGGTAAGAGCGCTACCCGACTCAGCCACCACTAGGCAGCGGGGCTGGGCGACGAGAGGCTTTTCCCCGGTCTGAGATACATAGATAATCTGTAGCGGTGTCTCGATCACTAGGTTGCGAGGCAGCCAGACCACCACAGCATCCACAAAGCCGACGGTGTTGAGGGCGGTGAAAACTTCGTGACTGCCGCTGGCCTGGGCGAGGCGATCGCGCAGCTGGCTCTGGAGTTCGGGGCGATCGCCCAGCGAACCGACAATCGCCCCCTCGGGCAATCCACTGAGCTGAGACAGCTCGCGGCTCACCCGTCCGTTGACGACTACCACCTGAGCGCCAGCGGTTTCTGGCAGGCGCAGCTCGGCAACATCGGCCTCAGTGACAGCCGCTTCCCCAGGGGTGGCAAAGTCGATAGCTAACATGGCCGACAGGTCAGTGAAGCGCCAGTCTTCTTGGCGGGTCGAGGGCCAGGTTTGCTCATTGAGGAAGGAGGCGGCGCGCGATCGCACCTCCCCCAGCCCCAGGTCCTCAGGCACCGCCGCCTGCACTGTCTGCACCAGCCTCTTCAGGTAGGCATCGCGCTGGTTGACTGTCCCCAACACGCTCACTTCGGATACGGAACTGGTCATTACGCCGTCACCCCCGTCCGAAATTCCTCCAGCACCCATTCGTAGCCGCGTGACTCTAGCTGCTTAGCCAGGTCTTTGCCGCCCGTGGTAACAATGCGCCCATCGGCCATCACATGCACAAAGTCAGGAATGATGTAGTCGAGCAGCCGCTGGTAGTGGGTAATCAGCACCACGGCGTTGTCGGCGTTAGCCAGCTGGTTGACCCCACCCGCTACGGTCTTTAGCGCGTCAATATCTAGACCCGAGTCGGTTTCGTCAAGAACGCTCAGCACCGGCTCTAGCAGCGCCATCTGCAAAATTTCGTTGCGCTTTTTCTCGCCGCCCGAGAAGCCCTCGTTGACGCTGCGATCTAAGAAAGACGCATCCATTTTGACCACGTCCAGCTTTTCTTCGATCAGGTCGTCAAAGTCGAACACATCAATTTCATCTTCGCCCCGAGCCTTGCGGTGGGCATTAAAGGCCACCCGCAAAAAGTCGCGGTTGCTGACGCCGGGAATTTCGAGTGGATACTGAAAGGCGAGAAAAATACCGGCGGTGGCGCGATCGTGGGGGTCTAGCTCTAGAAGATCTTGCCCTTTGAAGTGGATCTCTCCCGCCGTCACCTCATAGTCGGGGTGGCCCGCCAGCACCTTCGAAAACGTGCTCTTGCCCGAGCCGTTGAGGCCCATAATGGCGTGAATCTCCCCGGCCCTCACCTCCAAGGTGAGGCCCTTGATAATTTCGGTGCCGTCTACGGTGGCGCGGAGGTCGCGCACCGAGAGAATGATTTCGCTGTTGTCGTTAATCATGGTTCTTTTCCCGTAGGGTGGGCACCGCCCACCATGCTCCTGCGCGATGAAATTTTGATTTTTTGTCTTCGTAGGGTGGGCACTGCCTACCATCCACCTCTGTCAACGTTAGAGATTCTGTGTTGGCGAATTTCCCGCTTGTAGAAATTCTCAAGTGGTGGGCAGTGCCCATTCTACCGGGAACTCCTGCTCCCCTTTCCCCCAAGGAGAGGAGTTGGGGGTGAGGGAGGGCCACATCCGCCCATCTACCCCACGGTATTCTCTAGCTTCAGGGCCAGCAGCTTGTCCGCTTCGGCGGCAAACTCCATGGGTAGCTTGTTGAATACATCGCGGCAGAACCCGCTAATGATCATCGACACCGCATCCTCCGGCGAAATGCCCCGCTGGGCAAAGTAGAACAGCTGGTCTTCCCCAATTTTGGAGGTTGAGGCTTCGTGCTCGACCTGGGCGGTGCTGTTCTGCACCTGAATGTAGGGGAAGGTGTTGGCGCTGGAAGTGTCACCAATCAGCATCGAGTCGCACTGGGAGTAATTGCGCGCCCCCGTAGCCTTCGGCCCAATCTTCACCAGGCCCCGGTAGCTGTTCTTTGAATTTGCCGCCGAAATGCCCTTAGAGATAATGGTGCTGCGAGTGTTTTTGCCCACGTGTACCATTTTGGTGCCGGTGTCGGCCTGCTGCATGTTGTTGGTCAGCGCCACCGAGTAGAACTCGCCCACGGAGTTGTCGCCCACCAGCACACAGCTGGGGTACTTCCAGGTGATGGCCGAGCCGGTTTCTACCTGAGTCCAGGAGATTTTAGAGTTTTTGCCGGCGCAGAGGCCGCGCTTGGTGACGAAGTTGTAGATGCCGCCCTTGCCGTTTTCATCGCCCGCGTACCAGTTCTGCACGGTTGAGTAGTTGATGCTGGCATCATCCATAGCCACCAGTTCAACGATCGCCGCGTGGAGCTGGTTGCTGTCGTACATGGGGGCCGTGCAGCCCTCCAAATACGTCACCGAGCTGCCCGCTTCCGCCACAATCAGCGTGCGCTCAAACTGGCCTGAGTCGCCATTGTTGATGCGGAAGTAGGTAGACAAATCCATCGGACACTTGGTGTCTTTGGGAATATAGACGAACGACCCATCGCTAAACACCGCCGAGTTCAGCGCCGCAAAATAGTTGTCGCCAATGGGGATAACGGTGCCTAGGTACTTCTCTACCAGGTCGGGGTGCTCTTGCAGCGCCTCGGAGATCGAGCAGAAGATCACGCCGGATTCTGCCAGCTTTTCTTTGTAGGTGGTTGCGATCGAAACGCTGTCAAAGATGGCATCTACAGCCACGTTGGCCAGCCGCTTTTGCTCCGAGAGGGGAATACCCAGCTTCTCAAAGGTTTCGAGCATCGTCGGATCGACTTCATCGAGGCTGCCCAGCTTCTTGGCCTGAGTCTTGGGAGCTGAGTAGTAGACGATGTTTTGGTAGTCGATGGGCGGATATTTGACGTTGGGCCAGGTGGGCTCTTTCATGGTCAGCCACTTGCGGTAGGCCTTCAGCCGAAACTCCAGCATGAAGGCGGGCTCATTCTTTTTGGCCGAAATCATCCTGACCACGTCTTCGCTGAGGCCGCGAGGAATGGCGTCGGCCTCAATGTCGGTGGTGAAGCCGTACTTATAGGGCTGGCTGACGAGGGTTTGAACAGAAGCAGTCATGACGCGACTCTATTGAACGGGCTAGGGACGAGGCAGATACGGTGCGGGTAAAAACCCGGAACCCAGTGCCTAAAACTTGTTGGTTTCAGCACGAATGGTGTCGAAGGAGATGTCTTGTTGTTCGCCCGCAAAGGGGTTGTCGGGTGTGAGAAAGAGCATGCAGTGGCACTCTTTACGCTCCTGCATGGGAATGCAGGGGCAGTTCCAGTAGATGGCTTTGACCTCCGCCCCTTTGTCTTCGTAGTGGCGACAGGGGCACAGGGGTGCGCCGAGATCATCTTTGTGTTTAGCTAAGCCTTCAAGCACCACCGCCGTTACACCAGCGTCGGAGCAGAAGTAGGTGCCAGTGCGCTTGGCGTAGCTCTGGGCAAAATTGCGCATGAGCTCTAGGTTCTTGTCGGTGGCCTGGGTGGTTTTGGGGTCAGTCATTACGGGATCGGTACGCTACACAGCCCAATAATTTTATACAATTAAAGCAACATTTAAGTTGTCTAACTAGATCTTAGACTAGTTTAGCAACATAAAGGTTGTCAAAGTAGATTATCGTCCGATGGACTGGGATTGACCTGGTCTGGGTAGGTATAGTCTGCTGTGGCCATGTCCTCTATAAGTCTTACTGTGGGCCAACGCCATGACCTCTGTGCAGCAACCCTCCACCTCTACAAAAGACGACATTTTGATGCACCTGCTCCGGCAGGGCGAAGCGACAGCCCATGACCTGGCAGAGCACTTTGAGATGAGTGCCCAGGCCATTCGCCGTCACCTAAAAGATTTGGAAGCCGAGGCGCTGATTGAGCATCGGGCGGTGCAGGAGGGCATGGGGCGACCCAACCATCTGTATCAGATCAGTGCTAAGGGGCGCGATCGCTTCCCCGCCAAGTACGACGAATTCGCCATTTCGCTGCTCGACACCCTGGCAGCCACCCTGAGCCAAGACCAGGTGGGCACTGTGCTGCGCAAACAGTGGGAGCGCAAGGCGCTGGAGTATCGCGATCGCGTCGGCACTGGCAGTTTAGCTGAACGGGTGGCGCGGCTGGTGCAGCTGCGCCAGGCCGAGGGCTATATGTCTGAGTGGCACGAGGTCAGCGACGGCGATATTCGCCAGACTGGCCCCGGCTACGTCATTACGGAATACAACTGCGCCATTTCCCACATCGCAGAGTCATTCCCCAGCGTGTGCGGCCACGAGCTAGAGATGTTTCAGGTGGCGCTGACCGACTGCACAGTGCAGCGCACCCACTGGCTGGTCAAAGGCGAACACCGCTGCGGCTACCTGGTTCAGGAGCGCGGCTAGGGGCAATCATGAGCCGCGCTCATCGGGTTAGAGTCTGCGTTTGAGTACCACCAGGGTAATGTCGTCGTAGATGGTGTGGTCGCCAATGTGGGCATGCACGTCGGCCATGATGGCGACCCGCATCTCCTGGGCCGATTGGGCCGAGTGCTGCTGCGCCACCTGGGTGAGGCGGTCTAGACCGTAGAACTGGCGATCGCAGTTCTCCGCCTCGGTAATGCCGTCGGTGTAGAGCACAATCGTGTCGCCCACGCCCAGCTCAATCTGGTGCTGGGCAACAAACGCCGAGATATCGGCCACCATGCCCACCGGGTAGCCCAGATCGAAGGTGTCGATGCGTTCGACGGTGCCGCTGGCGCGCACCACAATCACCTCCTCATGCTGGCCGCTAATGGAGAGCTTGCCGTCGCGATAGTCAATCAGCGCCAGCGACAGGTTGCGAAAAGAACTCATGCGCAGGCGGTTTTGGTAAACCACCTCGTTGAGGGCGTTGAAGCAGATTAGGGGATCGGTTTGGTTCAGCGCCCGCAGCATGCGCACCGCCGTCTGGGCCATGATCATCAGCACGCCGCTTTCGAGGCCGTGGCCCGTCACATCGCCAATGCCAATGGTCACCAGACTGCCGCTGTCTTGCAGAATGTCGTAGTAGTCGCCCCCTACCTCCTCGGCGGCCTCCATGAATCCGGCAATGTCGAGGTGGGCGATCGCCGACAGTTCCTCGGGCTTGGGCAAAATCATCTGCTGGAGCTGGCGGGCCACGCTTAGCTCGGCGCTCATGCGGCTGTTGTCGATCTCAAGGGCCTGGTTGAGGGTGTTGATTTCGGCGTTGGCGGCGGTCAGGGCGGCCTCGGCCTGCTGGCGCTGGGCCACCTCTAGGCGCAGCTGGGCCAGGGTTTGCTCTAGACGGCGCGACTGCTGCTCTAGCTCCCAGCTGTACTGCACGCAGCGCGAGACCTCCCCCAGCATTTCGACCACCACATCGGCAGCGGGAAAAGACTCAGCTTCTACCCCCAGCCAGGGCAGCGGGTGCAGCCGCTCCGGACTGGAGTGCACAACCCGAAACTGACCATCGGCCTGGGCCTGGCCAATGTGGCATTCTTTTTGCAGATGGTGGTTGGTTTCGCAACACACCTCGCCGCTGGGCGATCGCCAGCACTGCCCATAGGCCGCCGCTCGTACGGCCTCGCTGGTTACTGTCTGAGCCTGCTCCACCGCTTGCCGCCATAGGTAAACCTGGGTATAGGCGGTCTGAATCGGGTCGCTGGTGACGCGATCGGCCCCATAGCGCCGTTTGAACTCGGCCACAAACCGCTGGTTAACGGGCGTATCTAGGCTCTGAAAATAGCTCCAGCAGGCGTAGTGCCCGGCGGCAGCGTGGCCAATGCGCTGAAGCTCGGCCTCGGCCACGCTCATGGCCATAACGGGCATCTGATCGGGGGTGAGCCCCGCCGCCGCAAACTGCTGATAAAAGGCCAAGTTGCTGTCGCCGTTGAGGGTGCTAAACACCGCGTCGGGGCGCACCTGCCCCAGGTCTTGCATAACGGTTTCAAACTCAGTGGCCCCCAGGGGTACATAAGCTTCCCCGACAAGTTCGCCTTGGTGGTGGTGCAGCTGGCCCTTGAGAATTTTGTTGGCCACTCGAGGAAACACATAGTCTGACCCCAGCAGGTAGATGCGCCGCTTGCCTTGACCTAACAGCCACTCTAGGGCCGGTTCAACCTGCTGGTTGGGGCAAGAGCCACTGTAGAAAATCCAGGGCGACTGCTCTAGCCCTTCGTACTGGATGGGGTACCACAGCAGCATTCGGTGGGCCTCAAACACCGGCATCACTGCTTTGCGGCTGAGGGATGTCCAGCCGCCAAACACCGTTGCCACCTGGTCAACCTCAATCAGCGCCTGGGCCATAGCCGCAAACTGCGCTGGGTCTGAGCCGCCGTCGCGAATCACTGGCTCAAGGGGGCAACCCAGCACGCCGCCCGCCTGGTTAATTTCTGCGATCGCCATCAGAGCGGCATCTACCAGAGGGGTTTCGCTGAGGGCCATGGTGCCGGTCAGCGAGTGCAATAGACCGATACGAATGGGAATAGGGAATTGGGAAGTGACCATTGACGCCAAAAAATCAGGAACTGTCCCTAGAGTGTTCACTGACCGGCCTCGGTTGCCCGTCGGGCGAGCTAAACCTGCGTCGTTCGGCCTAGATGTAGGCCCCAGATCTAGGCAAAAAAAACCGGCTGACACGCCGGCATTTTAAACCTAAATAGTGGCAAAAAGCTGTAGCTCTAGTGGGCTAGACCTGAGTCTGGTAAGCGCGGCCCATAAAGCGCAGGGTGACGGGCGTAGTCGCGGCCACGGTGGCGCTGTGCTGTTTGGCGCTCCAGGCGACTCCCCGATATTTACCCGTCACTTCACCGTCGCGGGTCTCAACGCTAGACCACTGGCAATTGTATTCGGCACCAAGAAAACGTAGTCGCATAGTGAAAATCCTTTTGTTAAGGGGTGAATTTAAGCGAGGACGTAACCAATGCACTACAGGGTTGACAAGAATTATGGCCTTACTACGTTAAGAAGTCCTGATATAAGAATTAAATTGACAAATTTGTTACAGAAGTTTTTTCACATGCCTTGAGAGAAATTTTGAGTCTCTAGTACCGCTACGCGGAGTTCAAAATGCAAAATTCAAAGTAAAAAATCCTTAGAGCACAGGTATTTCAAGCATTCTGAACAGTAGGATCATTTCTGCCGCAGCGACTAGATAAAGCGCAGCCCGCCTCCCACGCAAATGAAATTTGAAGAGCGGGGAGCGAAGGATGTTCCTGACAGGCTGGGTTAGCCAATGCCTCGTCTACGGAGGCGGGCTGAAGTGGTAGGCTGCATGCACCTACAAACGGTCTGAAGTGATGGCCATAGTCAGCAAGACTGAGCTTAGGACTAGGCCATGACCAGACAGCAGTGCCCACTTTGCGAGGAAGTTCAAGGGCAGGAGATCTACCGCGATCGCCCAGAAATGCGCCATCGTCGCGCCTACTACCGCTGCGATCGCTGCAATCTAATCTTTGTGCTTCCCGCGAGCTTTCTCTCCTTCCAGGCCGAAAAAGCTGAGTATGACCTGCACCAAAACTGCGCTCAAGACCTGGGCTACCGTCGGTTTCTGAGTCGCTTAGGGATTCCTTTGCTGAATTGTTTAGCCCCCGGTAGCCAAGGGCTCGACTTTGGTTCTGGCCCTGGGCCAACCCTCTCGCTCATGCTCGAAGCAGCCGGTCACTGCGTCGTCCTCTACGATCCGTTCTATGCCGACGATGGCGCAGTTTTTGCTCAAATGTACGATTTCATCACCGCTACCGAAGTCGTCGAACACCTGCGCCAGCCTCGGATGGAACTCGATCGTCTTTGGAGCTGCCTTAAACCCGGCGGCATCTTAGGAATAATGACCAAACTTTCCCGCGACGATGCGGCCTTTGCTGGGTGGCACTACAAGAGCGATCGCACCCACATCTGCTTTTTCTCAGTGCAGACCTTTGCCTGGCTGGCGGCCCGCTGGCAGGCTGAGCTTTCCATTCTGGGCCAAGACGTGATTCTGCTGCAAAAGCCGCTGCCGCCTTCTAACTGCCGACCACCGACTCAACCTTAGTATCTTCAGCGTCTTCTACCTCAGCCTCTGCGGCGGCTGGGGCCTCGGGAACCTCAGGCTCGCGGTGGCTAAACACTAGCTTCTCATCTTCAAAACCGGCGACGATGGTGGCCCCCTGGGCGAAGGTGGTCTCTAGAATCTTGGTGGCGATCGGGTTTTCGAGCAGCCGCTGGATCGCCCGCTTGAGAGGACGGGCACCGTACACCGGGTCGTAGCCGCTCTCGGCAATGAAGTCGATGGCCGGGTCGGCAATCTCCAGGCCAATGGTTTGATCGGCCAGGCGGCGCTGCACCCGACGAATTTGCAGGGCCACAATCTTGCGCAGCTCGCTCTTGCGCAGCGAGTGGAAGAGAATCAGGTCATCCACCCGGTTGAGAAACTCAGGGCGAAACTGCTTTTGCAGCGCCTTGAGCACCTGGGTACGCATTTCGTCGTAGCGATCGTCATCGCCCGCCAACTCTAGAATGTGGTCGCTGCCCAGGTTACTGGTCATGATCACCACGGTGTTGCGGAAATCGACCCGGTGGCCCTGGGAATCGGTAATACGGCCATCGTCCAGCACCTGGAGCAAAATATTGAACACGTCAGGGTGGGCCTTTTCCACCTCGTCGAGCAACACCACTGAGTAGGGGTGGCGGCGCACCGCCTCGGAAAGCTGACCGCCGTCTTCGTAGCCGACGTAGCCGGGGGGTGCCCCTACCAGCCGCGATACGGCGTTTTTCTCCATGTACTCCGACATGTCGATGCGAATCAACGCGTCTTCGGTGTCGAAAAGAAACTCGGCCAGGGCGCGGGCCAGCTCGGTTTTGCCGACCCCGGTCGGCCCCATAAATAGGAAGGAACCCAGGGGACGGCCCTGGTCGTTCATGCCAGCGCGGGCGCGACGAATGGCGGCGGCGACGGCCTCCACCGCTTCATCTTGGCCGATCACCCGCTCGTGCAGGTGGCCTTCGAGCTGGAGCAGCTTTTGCCGCTCTGACTCCATCAGCCGGTTGACCGGGATGCCCGTCCACTTGGCAACAATTTCGGCGATGTCGGCCTCGGTGACCTGCTCGCGCAGCAGGGTGTTGCCCTGGGCCTGCACTTCGATTAGCTGGGCCTCTAGGGTCTCGCGATCGCGCTGAATCTTCTCCAGACTGTCGTACTTGAGTTTGGCGGCCTTGTTGAGGTCGTAGGCGCGCTCGGCCTGCTCAATTTGCAGGCGAATCTGATCTTCTTCTTCTTTGAGGGCGTGGATGGCGTCGAGGGCCTGCTTTTCGCTCTGCCACTGGCCGCTAAACTCGCTCTGTTTACTCTGGAGTTCGGCGATTTCGGTCTCAATGCGGCTGAGTCGCGATCGCGAGGCTTTGGTCGCGGTGCCGTTCTCGGCTTCTAGGGAAAGCTTTTCCATCTCCAGCTGCATCAGGCGGCGCTCAATGCCCTCTAGCTCTTCGGGCTTGGAGGTGATCTCCATTTTGAGCTTGGCGGCGGCTTCATCCACCAGGTCGATGGCCTTGTCGGGCAAAAAGCGATCGGCAATGTAGCGATCGGAGAGCACCGCCGCCGCCACCAGAGCGCTGTCGGCAATATCGACGCCGTGGTAAGACTCGTAGCGCTTTTTCAGCCCCCGCAGAATGGAGATGGTGTCTTCGGCGCTGGGCTGGCCCACGTACACCTGCTGAAAGCGGCGCTCTAGAGCAGCGTCTTTCTCAATGTGCTTGCGGTATTCGTCGAGGGTGGTGGCCCCAATGCAGCGCAGTTCGCCCCGCGCCAGCATCGGCTTGAGCAGGTTGCTGGCATCCATAGTGCCCTGGCCCGCTCCGGCGCCGACCACGGTGTGCAGCTCGTCGATAAACAGCACCACCTGTCCGGCGGAGTCGGTGACTTCCTTGAGCACCAGCCGCAGCCGTTCTTCAAACTCGCCGCGAAACTTGGCCCCGGCGATCAGCCCGCCGATGTCTAGGGAAATTAGCGTGCGGCCCTTGAGCGATTCGGGCACCTCGCCGTTGATAATGCGCTGGGCCAGGGCTTCGGCGATCGCCGTTTTGCCCACCCCCGGTTCGCCAATCACCACCGGGTTATTTTTCGTGCGCCGCGACAACACCTGAATCACGCGGCGAATCTCGTCGTCGCGGCCAATCACCGGGTCGAGCTTGCCGTCGCGGGCTAGCTGAGTGAGGTCGATGCCAAATTTTTCGAGCGCGTCGTACTGCTGCTCGGGGTTTTGGTCGGTGACTTTTTGGCTACCGCGCACCGCCTGCACCGCCGCCATCAGCTCGGGGCCTTCCACATTGAAGCCACGCAGTAACCTGCGACCAATGCGCTCGTCTTCTTGAAAACCCAGCAGCAGGTGCTCGACGGAGATAAATTTATCTTTGAGAGTCTGCCGCGCCGCCTCGGCCTGATCGAGCATGCGATCGAGGCTTTGACCCAGATATAAATTGCTGTCGAGACCGGGCCGCACCCGCGCCTGGCGCTTGGCAAAAGTCTCTAGCTCATCGAGAATCTGGTCGCTGTCAAGGCCAGCCTTGGTCAAAATTTTGTGGGACAGCCCGTCTTCCTCCTGGTCGAGCAGGGCGATGATGACGTGCTCAACCTCCATATATTGATGTTTGCAGCGGCGGGCCACATCCTGGGCCTCAACGATGGCGTCCCAAGCTTTGGCGGTAAACTGATCTGGATCGGTTGGCTGCATAATCTCCGTGGGCGGGCAGGCGTGCGCTTTGCTTTTTGTAACGGTTGGACGTTCAGTATATCAGTTGGGCGCTGGGCCTGCGGGCTGGGCTGTGACGCCTGGGTTAGAGCATAGGCTAGGTTGCCTCCGCAAATTGTTAACTACCCACCACTACTCCTACCAGCAGCCCCGCCGCCGCACTGCTACCGATGTAAAGCCATTGGCGAGATTTTGGTACGCGCAGCAAGGCCAACTGGCCGTAGGCTAGAGCTCCGCGAACTACGGCCAGCAACCCTAGCCCCAGCAGCAGCGCGATGTGCAGGGTGCTTAAATTCAGCACAATGCCCCCGCCCCCGTAAGCGTTGCTGCCATCAAACAGCCAAATGACGCTGTGCATAGCCAAGAAGGCTAGGCCGCTAAACCAGAGGGTGGTCTTGAAACTCTGGCCCCAGCCCCAGCCCATAATGCTGCCGCAGATTGCCAACGATATGCCCAGGCCCATCGCCACGGGCAGAAAAAACAGCAGCACCCCTGCCGATATACCCAGCGAGGCCACCACTGCGATCGCCCCTAGCATTGGCCCAAACCAAAGTAGCTCCTCTTGCCAAAGGCCGAGGCAAACGGGTAGCCACACCAACAGCCAAAACCCAAAAGCTACCTGCTCTGCCCCCAAAAGAATGCCGTAGAAAAGATAGCCTATTCCCAGTATGGCCAGAGAAATTACGGTTTCTCGCCGATCTAATGGAGTTATAGCGGGCTGAGGAGTGGCCACCAAAGGTTGGGCACTTGGGGCAGATGGCGGGCAGGAGGGCTCGTCAAAGGGCAGATTTACTGACTGCTCAATCTCGTCCGTATCGTCCGTGACAACCCCAGCTGAGTCTATAGTGACGGGGGCTATCCCAACTGCTCCGCGCAAATCTGCTGCTGCTTGCAACTGAGTTGGATTGAGATGGGTTGCGGTGAGATCGGCCCGGCGCAGATTGGCTCCGGTTAAGTCAGCCCCGGTCAGGTCAGCCCTGGTCAGGTTTGCCTTAAAGAGGTTTGCCTGGCGCAAATTGACGCCCACTAGGTTGGCTCCCGCCAAATTGGCTCGGTATAGATTAATATTCGACAGCTGCGCCTGAGCTAAGTCGGCGGCGCGTAGGTCGGCCCAGCTAAAGTCGCGTTTGCCCTCACCATAGCGTCTAACCAGGGTTTTTCCATCCATCGCATCCCGCCTCTAGTTAGCTCTTAATCCGCTGAATTGTTTCGCCGAGGTGGCTCATGTGAGGGCAGTAGCCCGTCGCTATCATGGGGGGCAGGGTGCTGTAGTGTAGGGGCTAGACAGGTAGTGCCCTACCTCAGCAGGTATTGCTAGCCGGTTTAATAGCGAATACGCGGGTCAATATAGGCATTCAAAATATCGATCGCAATGCTGATCACCGCCACAATCATGGCAAAAAACACCATCAGCCCCTGCACCACCGGGTAGTCGCGCTGGGAAATCGCTTCGTAGAGACGGTTGGCTAGCCCCGGCCACGAAAATGTTACCTCCGTGAGCACCGCGCCCCCCAGCATGGAGGCAAAGGTCAGCCCCAAAATCGTAATCACCGGAATCATCGCATTCTTCAGCGCGTGCACCAGCACAATGCGCCGTTCAGGAATGCCCCGCGCCCGCGCCGCCTCCACGTAGTCTGCCGCCAGGGTTTGCTTTAGGTTGACCCGCACCATGCGCTCAAACACGCCGCTAATTAAAATCCCCAGGGTGAGGCTGGGCAAAGCCAGGTAATACAGGGTGGTAAAAAATGCGCCAAAATCCAGCGTCAGCAGGCTGTCGAGCAGGTATAGCCCAGTCGGCCCAGCCGGGGGCGAGGCCCGCAGCGGGTAGCGGGTGCCGATAGGAAACCAGCGCAGCTGCACCGCAAAAATGAGCTGCAAAATCATGCCAAACCAGTACATCGGAATGGCGTAGGTAACAATGCCAAACAGCCGTCCCCCCGCATCTAGCGGCGAGTTGGGGCGCGAGGCAGCCAGGGCACCAACGCCGACCCCCACTACCGTGGCCACAATCATGCCGCACACCGTCAGCTCCACCGTAGCCGGAAAGTGCGCCCGAATAATTTGCCACACCGTCTGTCCCTGGGTGGCCAGAGAAGACCCCAGATCCAGCCGCAGCAGATCACCCAGGTAGCTTAAGTATTGAATAAACAAGGGCTGATCCAGGCCGAGCTGCGATCTGAGCGCATCCTTTGCCGCCGCCGGAGCCCGCGCCCCTAGCAGTGCATCTACCGGGTCGCCCGGTGTCGCCCGCAGCAGCAAAAACACCACCGTCGTGATGGTCAAAATCATCAGCGGGGCCAGCAGCAGCCGAGTGAAGATGTAGTAGCGCAGGGCGGCAGAGCGGGAAGACATGGGGAGAGGGTGAGGAGGGTAGGCTAGGTGGAGGAGTGAGGGATATGCAGCCGCGGAACGGCTTCCCGCAAGGCGGCAGTGGGGAAGGGGAAGTGCAAAGTTCAAAATTTTGAATTCTCAATTTTGAATTCGTCCATCTCCTCATCTTCCCCCCTTTCTCATCTCTCCCTATCCCCGGCTGATCTGCCACAGCAAAAACTGCTGCGTCGGCTCCACAGCCACACCTTCTATGCCGTCTTGGGCAAAGACGTAGTCCTTGTTTTGCCAAAGGGGCACGTAGGGCACATCATCGACCATCATCTGCTGAAGGTCGGCGATCACCTGCTGGCGGGCATCGGGGTCTTGCTCGGCCTGCTGTTTGGCCACGAGCTGATTGGCTTCAGGGCTGTAGTAAAACGAGCCGTTGGCCTGGGAAGGGCCTTCTTTGCAGAGGTTGTTGCTGCCTGTTTCGCAGCTCATAAAGGGCTGAATGAAGGTGTCGGGGTCGTAGTAATCGGGGTACCAGTTGGCCAGAATGATGGGGTAAATGCCTTTGCCCACGTTTTCCCAGAGGGTAGCCCCTTCGGTATTTTGCACGCTCACCGTCACCAGCCCCGGCAGACCCGCCTCGATCGATTCTTTGAGGGTGTTGGCGACAATGCTGCGAGTGGTTGAGGCTGAGGGATACCAGATCTCCAGGGTTAGTGGATTAGCTTCTGAGAACCCGGCCTCGGTGAGCAGGGTTTTGGCTTTGTCAAAGTCGCCGTCGCCGTAGGCGTCTTTGAACACCGGCTCAGCGATGTCAAAGCTGGCGGGAATCAGGCTGTAGAGGGGTTCGGCCTGGCCCTGGAAGACGCGCTCGTTGAGCAGGGGGCGATCGACCATGGCGGCGATCGCCTGTCGTACCTTGACATCGTCTAGCGGCGCAATCTTTTGGTTGAGCGCCATGTAGTTGATCACGTTGGTGCCTGCCTCGATCACCTGCCAGCCGCCGGAGCTTTCTTCACGCTCTAGGGCCGCCACCTGCTCGGGGTCGAGGGTTTGGTAGGCAATGTCAAGACCGCCCGTTCTAAAGGTGTTGTAGAGGTTGGCGGGGCTGGTAAAGATTTGAATGTCGATGCCCTGGTTGGCGGGGGCATCGCCCCAGTATTCGGGATTGACGTCGAGCTTAATCGAGTCGCTGGTGAAGCCCGATAGCTTGTAGGGGCCAGTGCCGACAAAGCTATCGGGCTTAAAGCTGCCGGTGCCAATTTCGTAGCTCTCAGGCGAAACCGGGGTGACGCCCGAAAAACTCAGTAAGGCCGGAAACGCCGCAAAGGGAGTCTTGAGGGTGAGGGTGAGTTCGTAGTCTCCCGTGGCCTCGGCGGTGGCGATTTTGTCAGACAGCAGGTAGGCGGGGCGACCGCCATTTTCCATAAATCGCTGGATGGAAAAGGCCATCACCTCGGCATTAAAGGGGGTGCCGTCGTGGAGAGTGACGTCGTCCCGCAGGGGAATAGTGTAGGTCAGGCCGTCGTCGCTGACGGTGGGTAGCTCGGTGGCGAGCTGGGGCACCAGGTTGGTGGTGCCGGGCTCGTAGGTGTAGAGGCGATCGCCCAAGTTATACAGCAAAATGCCGGGAAAGGTCTCGTAGGCGTCGGCGGGGTCGAGGGTGCGGGCGGTGAGGGTGGTGCCAATGGTAATGCGGCCATCGCCACTGTCAGCGGGGGCGTCGGCAGCGGGCTGGTTGTTGCCAGCGCAGCCCAGGGCGATCGCAAACACCAGCCCAAACAGCCCGACAAACTGCACTACCCGCCGCCAGGGCTGCCGTACCCAAATTCCGTTGCCTTTACCCATCCACGACACCAAAGAACTCATCAGGTTTTATCTAACTAACTGGCCAACACTGGGATAGTTGTATCACCCTTTGGGGACTAGGGGGAGTGGGGGAATTGGGTGGGGAAAGATTTGAGGGTGTAGTTTTGAGTTTTGAATTTGATTTGGAATTCAAAATTCAAAACTTTACTTCTCACTACCCACTCACCACCTCTTCTACCTTGCCACCGGCAAACCGATTCCACACCGCATCTGTGATTAGGTGCGACAGCAGACCTAGGGGGCCTGCAAACAGGCACAAAGCGAGAGAATGGCGGGTGAAGACGCCGCTTTCCTGGCCTTGCCAGTAGATCCAGCGACCGACAAAGAGATCGAAGGCGAGAAAGTGTACCCATCCGGTGGCGGTAACGTGGGGTTGGGCGAAGATGGCTGCCAGGTCGCTCAGGCTGAGGTTAGGGTCGGAGAGGGCTTCGATGCCTTCGACGTTGGTAAAGCTGGTAACGAAGAGAAAGAGGTATAGCCCAGCCAGGGCCGCAAAGGGGAGCAGGGAACCCATGACGGTGCGGGTAAGTTTGGTGTTAGGCACCAGCACCATTAGGGTCCAAAAGGGCAGCACGAAAAAGTTGGCACCGCTAAACAGCAGCTCTAGCAGGTTGGCATCGACGGTCATAGGGGGAGGATTGATTTAGGGGACTTTACCCAGTGTAAACAGTTCCCGTAGGGTGCACAGCGCTCAGGCGCGGCTCCGCCAACCGCGCAGCAATGCACCATCCACTTGATCTGGGGGACTTGCGATGGGTAGGGTGGGCACTGCCCACCAGGATCGGGCAGAGGGCAGTGAACTTGGGAACAAAGCCAGATTTGCTGCTGGGGCCATTTCGCTGGCCCCAGACCCCCTTCGACCAGGGCCGTGCCGCCGCCCTGGACCCAACGGAAAGGAGGGACCGATCATCGGTTTAAACCTCTGTTTTGCAAATGGGTCTGTGAGGAACCTTAGATCCTGCGGTTATAGCCCTCAACCTCACTCCCTCTTTCCCACCTTCCCTATCTCCCCCACCTTCCTCAACACTCCCCTACCCCATCACTCCCTTGTCCCATTACTCCCCTACACCATCTCCTCAATCTCTTCCGCCTGAGGATGGAAGTACTCGTAGATCTGCTGCGCCAGCTGAGGGCCAATGCCGGGGACGGTGGCGAGCTGTTCGGGGCTGGCTTCGCGGATGTAGTCGATGGAGCGGAAGGCGGCGAGCAGCTCTTTCTGGCGGTGCTGGCCGAGGCCGGGAATTTCGGAGAGGCGCGATCGCCGCATCCGATCCGTCCTTTTCTTGCGGTGAAAGCTGATGGCAAAGCGGTGGGCCTCGTCGCGCAAGCGGCGCAGCAGTTGCACGCCAGGCTGGTCGGCTTCGGTAGGAAGCGGGATCGATTCGCCGGGCAGAAAGATCTCCTCGCGCTTTTTGGCCAGGCTAACAACGTTGAGGTCTTGCATCAGGTTGAGTTCCCGCAGCACTTCGACTACCGCCGAGAGTTGGCCTTTGCCGCCGTCAATCATCACCAGGTCGGGCCAGTCGGGGTTGCCCAGGCGCTGTTTGGTGGGGTCGGTGGCGTAGCGGCGAAAGCGGCGGCGAATCACTTCGGCCATGCTGGCGAAGTCGTCGGAGTGGCCGGGCTTCACGTCGGGGTTTTTGATTTTGTAGTGGCGGTAGTGCTGCTTGGCGGGCATGCCATCGACAAACACCACCTGGGAGGCGACGGCATCGGAACCCTGGATGTGGGAGATGTCGTAGCCTTCGATGCGCTTGGGTAGGTCGGGCAGGTCGATCGCGATCGCCAGATCTTGCAATGCCTGAATGTTGCGATCGGCGGCGGCCTGGGTGCGGGCCAGCTCGTACTGGGCGTTGCGCTCGACCATGTCGATCAGGTCGGCCTTGGTCTGGCGCTGGGGTACTTCCACCGCCACCTTGCGGCCCCGGCGCTGGGTGAGGTATTGAGCCAGCATATCGCCTTCGGGCAGCTCGTGCTGGGCGAGTATCAGCGCCGGAATCTCGACCGCTTCCACGGTTTGGTAGTGATCTTCCAGCACCCGCTGGAGAATTTCGCCCGGCGTGCCCGACTCGGCATCGGCGGTGAAGCCCAGGCGACCCACCAGACGACCGGCTCGCACCTGGAAGATCTGCACGCAGGCGTGTTTGTCGTCGGCTGCTAGGGCGATCGCATCCCTTGACACTGTATCGTCGGGCAAGGCGACTTTTTGGTCAGCACAGAGGCGCTCTAAACCCCGGATTTGATCCCGCAGCCGGGCCGCCAGCTCAAACTTGAGGTCTTCTGCCGCCTTCTCCATTTGGGCGGTGAGAATGTCTACTAGCTCGGTAGTGCGGCCCTGGAAGACCATGACGACGCGTTGAAGAGTCTTGTGGTAGTCCTCCGGCGAGATCAGCTGCTGGCAGACACCGGGGCAGCGGCCAATGTCGTAGTTGAGGCAGGGGCGATCGCGGTGTACCGGCTGGGGCCGCTGCCTCAATGGGAATATCCGCTTCACCAAGTGCAGGGTGCTGCGCAGCAGACCCACATCGACGTAGGGGCCGTAATAGCGATCCTTCAGACTCTTGCGCCGCTTGCGGGTGATAAAAATCCGGGGGTAGTCTTCTGACCAGGTGACGCAGAGGTAAGGGTACTTCTTGTCATCCTTCAGCAGCACGTTGAAGTGGGGCTGGTTCTGCTTGATCAGGTTGGCTTCCAGCGCCAAGGCTTCGGCCTCGGTGTCGGTGACGATAAACTCGATCTCGACAATCTGCATCACCATCACAGTGATGCGGGGCATGTGGCCGTGAAAGTCGCGAAAGTACGATCGCACCCGCGTGCGCAGACATTTCGACTTGCCGATGTAGAGCGTCTGGTCGCGGCCATCTTTCATAAAGTAGACTCCCGGTTCCTTCGGGATCTCTTTGAGACGCGCCTCTAGGCGATCGGGGTCGTTGATTAGGGTGATGGGTTGAACCGAAGTCACAGGGAACGCTGGGGGCTAAACCTTTGTACTAACCAGGATAGCGGCAAATTTGTCCGGCAAAATTCTCCTGAGCAGACGGTTTTCCGCCGTAAGAAGGGGTGATATGTTCGGGTGGCCGGTGAGCACGTTAGCCAATTCAGTATTTATGCGTAGATGGCCTGGTGATTTATGTGTCCTGCTTCATAGGGGCTTGCGATCGCGCCTAGAACTATAAAGATTGATTTTCTCAGCCATTTCTTCTGGAAACCTCTCGGCCTTGATGTAGTTAGTATTACATCCTGTTCCTGATCGTTACCGTCACGAGATCCTGCCCATATGACCACCCAAGAGTTCGAAACCCGCTATCGCGAGCAAATCAGAGATATTCTCAACCGGCTCCAGTCGGCTATAGCAACATCGTCTCAGCTTGAGCACACCATTGTCGATATTGGCGAAGCCGTCCAGGTCTTAAGCCGAGATGTAGAGAGTTTTTTAGCCGAACAGCGGTCGGGGTCGGAGGACGGCAGTCTGTCGTAGCGGCAGTTTGGGTTGAAAACGGCATCTAAGCGACCCAGCGCAGAGTGGGCAGGTGCAAACTTGCCCACCCGCCGGTCAGAACGCCAGCGCCCCACGTCTTCCAAACCTTGATCGTCGCGGAACCCCTACTCTGCCTCGGGCGATCGCAAAACGGTATAGATGGCCTGGGTGAGCTGCTGAAGGGCAATTGGCTTGACCAGGTACTGCTGCGCCCCCAGCGCTAGGGCGCGCTGCTGATCTTCGGCAAAGGCGTAGCCCGACACAATGATCACCGGCAGGTGCTGCCACAGTGCCGAGGCGCGCAGCTGTTTGAGAAGCGTGTAGCCGTCAATTTCGGGCAGCCCCAGATCTAGAAGCAGCAGGTGGGGCTGAAATTCCTTGAGATGCTGCTGTAGGTCTAGCCCGTGGGGCAGTGCCAGCACCCTGAACCCAGAATAGGTGAGGTAGTCAGCAAAAAACAGACGGTTGCCCCTATCGTCTTCTACAACGACAATCCGGGGCTGACCATCAGCGGTGCTGGATGGAGATGTCACCATTACCCTTAGATCCTGATCTGAGAACTGGACCCATCAGAACCGCGAGTCGGTCTGATCACCCAATGAGTGCACCCTGGATACTAATTAATGGCGTGGCCCAGCATGAGGTCAAGACTGGGCAAGTTAATGCAATCCTTATCTCGATTACTCCATCTTAATCGGTGCTTTATTGCGGCTTTAATTGCTGTAACGACTTCTGCGGATTTATTTACAGCAGCGCTCTGGCCTTGGGCACCCATTGTGGCCACCTATCTTGCCTTAGAAAATTTTGCTAGCGCTATTGGGCAAGAACTCAGCGATGCGGGCGATTGCCCCCTCCAGCACATCTGGCGGATGCACCAGGGCGATGCGCACATAGCCCTCACCGGCCTTACCAAAGCCCACGCCGGGGGCCAGGGCCACCCCGGTCTGCTCGACCAGGCGCAGGCAAAACTCCTTAGATCGCTCACCCCACGGGTCGGGCAGCTTGGCCCACAGGTACATGGTGGCCTCGGGCTTGGGCACCGCCCAGCCGATGCGATTTAACGCCGCCACCGCCGTATCGCGCCGCTGGCGAAAGGTGGCGACCATGTTGTGCACGGTGTCTTGGGGGCCGGTGAGGGCGGCGATCGCCCCCCGCTGAATGCCGGGATACTGGTTAAAGTCAACATTGGCCTTGACCTGGCGCAGGGCATTGACAATCTCGGCATTGCCGATCGCATACCCCACCCGAAAGCCGCCCATGTTGTACGACTTCGACATGGTGAAAAATTCGACGGTGCAGGTTTTTTCAGGATCGGCCTGCAGCGCAGAGATCGCCGGTTTGCCCGTAAAGGTCAGGTCAGCGTAGGGAAAGTCGTGGGCCAGCACCAGGTTGTGCCGCTGGCAAAAGGCCACCGCCTCTCGCCAAAATTCTAGCGACGCCGTGGCGGTGGTGGGGTTGTGGGGGTAGCTCAACACCATCAGCCGCGACTGCTCTAGCACCGCCGGGGGAATGTCGGCAAAGCGGGGCAAAAAGCCATCCTCGGGGTGCAGGGGCATGGGATAAATTTGCCCGTTGGCCAGGTATACCCCCCCGACGTGGGAGGGGTAGCCAGGATCCATCAACAGGGCAAAGTCGCCGGGGTTGAGAATGGCCAGGGGCAGGTGGGCGGTACCCTCCTGGGAACCGATCAGCAGCAGTACCTCGGTTTCAGGATTGACCGCGACATCAAACTTATCGGTATACCAGCGAGCGGCGGCTTCGCGGAATGCCTGAGTGCCCGAAAACAGACAGTAGCCGTGGGTGCTGGGGTCGTGCAGGGCAGCAGCGATCGCCTCAAGCACGTGGGGTGGCGTGGGCAAATCTGACGACCCCAGTGACAGATCGACAATCGATTTACCCGCCGCTCGGGCCGCTGCCTTGGCCCGATCCATATCGGCAAATACGTTGGCCTGTAAGGGCCTCATCCGCTGGGCAATTTGCATGGTGACAGGGGAGTTAGATCAGTCTGCCGGTGGCGAAACAGAATTAGCAAGAATGCCTCAACCAGAGAACACCCATTATAAAACCTTTGATCAGGATCCCTAGAAACCCTGGTAAATAGGGCACAGCGCTGAGTTAGGGATTCTAGGCGCGATCGCGCCATCAGTCATGAACTCAGGTTCACTGGCGCTGAGTACCCCGCAATCTCTGGCTATCCCTGGTTGAGAACTGGCGAGGGTAGAGGTTGTGAGTCATGATTTCTCCCAACCTCTACCCCCGATTCAAAACTTTAGTCGAGCTTATCAATCTGCGATCTGAGTTCTTCAAGCTCAGCATCAACTTCAGTGGACTCAGTGGCCGGGATCGCTGTCTCAGCGGCGGGCAGTTGCCCCTGGTCTACGCTGCCGCCCGAGAGCTGGGCCTTCATCGCCGCCAGTTCCAGATCCACATCGCCGCCAGCTTCGAGGGAGGCAAACTGGCTCTCCAGGTCGGCTCCAGCCAGCTCTGCCGCCGCCTGGGAGGTAGCCTCCATCTGCAGTACTTTTTCTTCCATGCGCTCAAAGGCCGCCATGGCGCTGCTGGTGTTGAGGCTGCTGGTGGTACTTTGCAGCTGCTCGTTGGCCTTGGCGGCGCTGGCCCTTGCCTTGAGCATGTCTTTTTTGGTCTTGGCCTCAGATAGCTTGCTCTCTAGGCCAATCAGGTTGCGCTTGAGCTGGTCTACAGTAGTGCTTTGACCGTCGAGCTGGGTTTTCAGGGCAACGGCGGTTTCGGCCTGGGTTTTCTTGCGCAGTAGGGCTTGTTTCGCCAGCTCTTCGTCGCCTTTTTGTAGGGCTAGCTGAGCCCGCTGCTGCCAGGTGTTGGCCTCACTGCTAGCCCGCTCGTACTGCTGCTGCACTCGCTTCTGGCTGGCGATCGCGCCCGCCACCGCCTGACGCATCTGTACCAGGTCTTCCTGCATATCAATGATGGCCTGATCCAGAATCTTCTCTGGATTCTCCGCCGAACTCACCGCCGCATTTAGGTTAGAGCGAACCACTCGGCTAACGCGATCAAATAACCCCATGACGTGCTGCTTCCTTAATCTATGGTGTTGCGATGGTCTTTTCTAGTTTAATCCAACTCCTCCGCCTGCCACTTTAGCACCGACGCATTTACCCCCTGTTCACGTTTGAGCTTGGCGTCTTTTTCAAACCACTGGGTAATCTGCACCGCCGTCAGGGCCTCGATGGGGGTCTCGGCATCAGCGGCAATCACCCGGAGTAGCTTAGCCGTTGAGATAGTCAGCCGGGCCAAAAATTTCTCCGGGGACGACAGCAGCGCCCTATCGACTTCCGCCGATTCTTCAGGGGTGAGGAACTGGAGCGATTGGTCAAGCATAGTTAGCGGCGGGGCGAAACTTCACGGGACAACTCTATTCATAGTGTCAGACCCAGCTGAGGTTGACAAAAGCCCTGAGAAAAAATAAAAAAGGTTCTCAAGGAAAAGCCAGGGTTCTCCAAGAACCCTGGCTTCGCAGAAGGTGTCAGCTAGCTAACAGGGATTACTCCACCCCTTCGATGCGGTCTTCAACTTCCTGGTAGAGCTCTTGGAGCTTCTCCAGATTTTCGTCGCTGGTTTCCCAGTAGCCGCGCCCGTTCACTTCCAGCAGGGTCGAGACCATGCGGCGGAAGGAGTTGGGGTTGAGATCCATCAGGCGCTTGCACATCTCCGGGTCTTGAATGAAGGTGGTGTTGACATCTTCGTAGACCCAGTTATCGACGGCCCCGGCGGTAGCCGACCAACCCATGGTATTCACAAGGCGCTTCGACAGCTCGCGTACCCCCTCATAGCCGTGGGAGAGCATGCCCTCATACCACTTGGGGTTAAGCATCTTGGTGCGGGCATCCAGTCTTACCGTCTCCGACAGGGTTCGCACCTGGGCATTGGCGGTGGTGGTGTCGGCAATGTAAGCTGCCGGAGCCTTGCCGTCTTCGCGCAGGGACGCCACCAGTTTGGTGGGGTCAGAGTCAAAGTAGTGCGATACGTCGGTGAGGGAAATCTCCGATGAATCGAGGTTTTGGAAGGTGGCGTCCGCCGTCTTCAAAGCTGACTCAAACAGGCCACGGTTGCTGTCCATCACGCCGGGATTGTCGGAGTTGAAGGCAAAGGACTTGCGCTTCAGGTACATCTCCTGGAGTTCGGCCTCGTTGTCCCAGGTGCTGTTTTCCACCGCCAGGTTGATGTTCGACGAGTAGGAGCCGGAGGCGTTGGAGAAGATCCGGGTGGCGGCTTCGCGTACCCCAATGCCCATTTCTGCCGCCTGCTCCAGGGCGTGCTTGCGGACGAAGTTCATCTCCAGGGGCTCGTCGGCTTCGGCGGCCATTTTGACGGCGCGATCGAGCAGGGCCATCTGGTTGATGAACAGATCCCGAAACACCCCAGAGCAGTTGACCACAATATCTACCCGAGGGCGACCCAGCTCTTCAAGGGAGAGCAGCTCCAGCTTGTTCACCCGGCCCAGGGAGTCGGGTACGGGCTTGACGCCGACAAACCACATCATCTGAGCGAGGGATTCGCCGTAGGTTTTGATGTTGTCGGTGCCCCAGAGCACGGTAGCAATGGTCTCGGGATAGGCTCCGCCGTTTTCTTGCCGCTGGCGCTCCAGTAATCTATCCACCACAATCTTGGCCGACTGCACTGCGGCGGTGGTGGGAATCGACTGGGGATCGAGGGCGTGGATGTTTTTGCCGGTGGGCAGCACATCGGGGTTGCGGATGGGGTCGCCGCCGGGGCCGGGGAGCAGGTATTCACCTTCCAGGGCTTGCAGCAGGGCACCCAGCTCGTTGTCGGCGCAGACCTGCTCCAGGCAGAACTCCAGGTACTCCATCAGGGGCTTGATGGCATCGGCGTCCACATTCTTGTAGCCCGCCTCGTGGAGGGCACGAATCCAGGGTTCTTTACGGCCAATGTTGAGGAAATTGAGCCGCGACACCATGGAGACGCGCCCTTCGGCGTCGATCTGCTCATGGACGAGGGCGGAGATAGCGGCCCGAACCCCCTGGTTGATGTCGTAGAGCAGCTGCACATCGGCGAGGTGGCCGCGATCGCTATTCCCGTAGATATCATCGATATCCCGGCCAATGCTCTCCGCGATGATCCGCTGGAGGCTCTTGATGCCGTCTTCTTCGCGATCGAGGCTGCCGATGTTGACTAGGGTGGCGATCGCCTCTTCAGCGGTAGGCGGCTTGCCCACCACATGCAGACCGCAGGGCAGCAGGCGCGACTCAATCTCCATCAGCTTGATGTAGATCTTGCCCACCAGGTTGTCGCGCTCGTCGTTAGAAAGCTCCCCGGTGTCGCCTTCGGGCAGGGCCACATCGCGATCGAGGTTGCAGATCCGCGCGGTTTCGATGATGGCGTTGACGATCTGTACCGCCCGACCGCTCTCTTTGTTGCCCTGGTAGGAGCCGATCAGCTCGCTCAGCTCCTTGAGTCCTTTATATAGGCCCGCATTTTCGGCGGGGGGCGTCAGGTAGCTGATGGTTTCGGCATAACCTCGACGCTTGGCGATCGTGGCTTCCGAAGGATTATTCGCCGCGTAGTAGTAGAGGTTGGGAATGCTGCCGATCAGGTTGTCGGGGTAGCAGGTGCCCGACATGCCCATCTGCTTACCGGGCATGAATTCCAAAGACCCGTGGGTGCCAAAGTGCAGCACCGCGTCGGCACCCCAGATTTTGTTGAGGAAGGTGTAGTAGGCGGCAAAGCCGTGGTGAGGGCTGGCGGAGCGGGAGAACAATAGCCGCATGGGGTCGCCCTCGTAGCCAAAGGTGGGCTGCACGCCGATGAACACATTGCCAAAGGCCTTGCCGTAGACCAGCATGTTCTCGCCGTCGGTATTCAGGTTGCCCGGCGGTGGCCCCCAGTTTTCTTCGAGCCGTTCGGCGTAGGGAGTGAGGGCCTGGTACTCGCGCACCGGCATGCGGTAGGCGATATTCAGCTCAGGGCTGGCGTACTGGGCCTGGGCGTCGTGGATGACTTCCTGGAGCAGCGCTTCTGGCGACTCGGGCAGATCTTGCACATCGTAGCCGTTTTGCTTCATGGCCTCCAGCACTTTATAGATGGAGCCGAATACGTCCAGGTAGGCCGCCGTACCGACGTTACCCTTGTCGGGGGGGAAGCTGAAGACGGTGATGGCCAGCTTTTTGTCGAGCTTGGGCTTGCGGCGCAGGTTGGCCCACTTCATTGCCCGCTGGGTGATGGATTCGATCCGGTCCTGGAGCGAAATCGCCCGCCCAGTTAATCCATCGCGGCCCGAGAGCACGATCGGTTCGATCGCCCCGTCCAGCTCAGGGATCGCCATTTGCAGCGCCACCTGGATCGGGTGCAGGCCCAGGTCGCTGTCTTCCCACTCTTCGGTGGTTTGGAAGACCAAGGGCAGCGCCACCATGTAGGGACGGTTGAGGCGCTTGAGGGTTTCGATCGCCTTAGGGTGATCTTGGCGAGCGGGGCCACCCACCAGGGCAAAGCCGGTGAGAGAAACCACAGCATCAACGATGGTTTTGGTGTTGTCGACCGGGTCAAAGAAGTAGGCGTCTACGGGCTTGGAAAAGTCCAGGCCGCCCGCAAATACGGGGATCACCTTCGCGCCCAGGTATTCAAATTCCTGCACCATGGCGACGTAATGGGCTTCGTCGCCGGTCACCAGGTGGGTGCGCTGCAGCACCAGACCAATGGTGGGGGCCAGGGGATCCTTCAGATCCTCGGAAATGTCGCGGCGGGAGGCGTGCCAGTTGAGGTATTCCTTGATGTCCTCAAACATGTGCGGGGCCATGGGGTGCCAGATGCCCATGTCGGGGTAGGTGACGGGCTCTTCGTACTCCAGGCTTTCGGCCTGGGGGGCACCCTCGATCTGGCTGTCGGTGATCACGTAGCGATCGGCCAGCATGAGAAAGAAGTTTTCCAGGTTCTCGGGAGAACCGCCCAGCCAGTACTGGAAGCTGAGCATGAAGTTGCGGGCGTCCTGGGCTTTTTCGACGGGCAGGTACTTGAGCACCGTGGGTAGGGTGCGCAGTAGCTTCAGCATGGCGTCTTGGAAGCCCGCGCCTGACTTCTCCTTCCGCTTTTTCATGAAGGAGGCGATCATGCTCTTCGACTGACCGAGCTGGGCCATGGAGAAGCTGCCCATCTTGTTGAGGCGCATCACCTGGGGCATGGAGGGGAAGCACACGGCCACGTCGAGCTGGTCGCGCACGGGGGCGACGGCCTCGACCACCTTATCGGCCAGGTCTTCGATGAAGATCAGCGAAGCGATGAACACGTTGGCCTCGGCCACATCCTGCTTAAACGCCGCGTAGTTGTTGGCGTCGCGCAGTTCTTCGATCAGGTAGCCGTTGACTTCGAAGGCCACTTGAGAGTTGCTGGCATTGATCGACCGGATGGCCGAGGACAGCGAGCTCTGGTATTGAGGCTCTAGAACCACATAGACCACTTTGACCAGACGCCGCCCGTTGAGGTCATCGGGGGCAATGTGGCGCACAGTGGGCTTGACGTGGGTGAACATGCAGTAAAACTCCTTTCGTGGGCTGGGGTGTTGAGGGGCTGTAGCCAACCGGTCGAGTCAGAGGGATTGATTCGACCCGTAGACAGCTGCATCAGACTCTACAGGAAATATTTCGTAACGAAAGCAAAAACGAACGTGTCTCTCCTGTTTGTACCAGAAAACCTTATTCAATAAGGCTTAGGGGAGTTTAGGTGACACAATTTGCAATAAATCAGGCTCGACTTTGTTTACAAAACTTACAATGCTTTGCGATCGCCTCTCTCATTCCTGTAACAAAACATTAAATAAACTCTGACGAGATAAATAATTTACCTGGGTCAGTGCCTTGACTCTCTAGCGGGCTGGAATGTGTACCCTTAGGTTAAAAGCTCTTTTGGAGATCGGATATGTCGTTGAATCGCCCCTTGGCTATGGTGTTAGCCCTGACCGCCCTAGTGCCATTGGCTGCCTGCGGCACCATGGAGTCAATGCACGAAGGTTCAGGCGGTATTCAGGAGAGTTCTGGCGATGCCATGGTGAACGGCACCGGAGCCGGGCACGCAATGGATCTTGGCCCTGCCGACGCCACCTACGACCTGCGTTTTGTTGACGGCATGATCCCCCACCACGAGGGAGCCCTGGTGATGGCAGAGGCGGCGCTAGAAAACTCTCAGCGGCCCGAAATTCGCCAGCTGGCTGAGGAGATTATTACGGCCCAGCAGGTGGAGATTGCCCAGATGCAGGATTGGCGGGCCGCCTGGTACCCCGACGCCCCCGTGGAGCCAATGATGTACCACGCCGAAATGAAGCACGATATGGCGATGAGCGAGGAGATGATCTCAGCCATGCGGATGGATATGGATCTGGGCGGGGCCGATGAGGAGTTCGACCTACGCTTTATCAACGCGATGATCCCCCACCACGAGGGGGCCGTGGCCATGGCGGAAGATTTAAAGGGCAAGAGCAGCCGACCTGAGTTGCTGACCCTAGCCGATGAGATCATTACCTCTCAACAAGCCGAAATCGACCAGATGACGCAGTGGCGGCAGTCGTGGTACGGGCAGTAGGCTCTATTTATTCATCGTGTCAACGCTCCAGCGTTGACACACCGCCCCAGACGCTCCAGCGTCCTCTGTTAAGGCGCTAGAGCCGTCGGAGGCATTCCCACGCAGAGCATAGGAACGATAAACGAGCTTAGGAATGACAAAAGCGAAAGCGCTTCCGCGGATTACTACGGAAACGCTTTCGCTTTTGGTGGGTAGTGCCCTACATCAAAACACTGCGGCAAACACTCTACTCAAGCCACTGCTTAACGCGCGATAGGCTCTTCCAGTCGGGCTTGCGAACCAGGCCGTCATTGATGCTGTCCATGACTTCCTTTTTCAGGTCGTCGGCGACGGTCATCACTTGACCCGCGATTTCGACATGCTCACGCACGCCGGGTTTGCCTGCGTCGAGCATCGCCACCGCCAGATTCACGCGCCCCTGGGGGTCTTGGGGGTTGAGCTTGACGGCTTTTTGGGCGGCTTTGAGGCCGGCGTTGGGCTTGTCGGTGAGCAGGTAGAGCCAGGCCAGACAGGCCCAGGCGGCAGCGCTCTTGGGGGCGCGATCGCACACCTCTTTAAATACAGGAATTAGCTCGGCGGGATCTTCGCCCGCCTTGTAGCGCTCGATGCCCTCATCGAACAGGGTTTCTACGGTTTGAGTCATGGTCTATGAACTATCTAACGCGATATCCAGCAAAGCACAGATTGTAGCCCCGTAGGGTATCCCTACGCCCCGAAGGATTTACCGCAGCCGCAGGTCTGGACGGCGTTGGGGTTGGTGAACTGAAAACCGCCGCCGATCAGCGCGTCGCTGTAGTCGAGCATGAGGCCGTAAAGATAGAGCAAGCTTTTCTTGTCGCAGATTACCCGGAAGCCGTCGTAGTCGTAGACTTCGTCGTGCTCGTTGATGTTGGCCGGGTCTTCAAAATCCATGGTGTAGGACATGCCTGAGCAGCCGCCCTGGCGTACCCCCACGCGCAGACAGAGTTCTTTGTTGCCCTGGGATACTTGAAGAGCCTTAACGTGCCGAAGGGCCGTTTCAGACATCAAAATGCCTTGGGTTTGTTCGGTGGCTTGAGCCATTGCAACCTTTCGATGTAAGTACAGCTTCTACTATCATAAACAGACTCGCCCCAACCGAAGCCGGAGACGGCCTAAATTGTTTTGAAATCTAACACTTTGGTAGCCTAGCCTTAGCTGTTGCCGCCAAGAATTTCTATAGTTTATAGCAGCCGTTCTGGGCGCTGGCCCGCTCTGTGAAGGGTGTCAGCCGAGTTGCAGTTCTTCCCTCTGGGGCCGACTGCGGGACGCGCGGCTAAGCTGCTGTGGGCAGTTCGTGATTAAACTTGGCTATGCTGACCAAAGCTGTGCCTCGAATCAGCGGTAGTCTGACCATTCTGTTCTGTCCGTCGTTACTGTTAGCCCATGACCCGATTGAACCGCATTACCATCGATCGCCTCAAGCGGCTGCCCCGTGTGGCCAGCGTGTGGGAGGGCGATCGCCGTTCGGTGGGCGGTTTAATGGATGACGATACGGGGTTGCGCCAGCGCCACACCGAAACCAGCGACTGCATTCTCTGGGTCGATAGCAGCCACGGCGCGGTGCGGGGGCTGACCATGGTGCCCACCACCTGCGGCTACGAACCGGTGGTACGCACCCTCTTACAGGCGATTGAGTCGCCCCAGGGCAACCTAGCCCCAGCCAGGCCGCAAAAAATTGTAGTTAGCGATCGCGAAATTCAGTTTTATCTGCGGGGAGCGCTCCAGGGGCTCGATATTGCGATCGACTATGCCCCCGAGCTGCCCCTGATCGACGAGCTGTTTAACGCCCTCCAGCAGTCTGCCGAAATGACCGAGGCCGAGCTGCCCCCCCGCTACGCCGAGGCCATGCTCGACAAGGCCATGGAGATTTGGGAACTCGCCCCCTGGAACACCCTCAACGAGCAGCAGGTGCTGGCCGTCGAGCTCAACGCCTGGGATCTCGACACCCTCTACGTGTCGATGCTGGGCATGGGCGGTGTCGAGTACGGACTGCTGATGTATCGATCGCTGGATTCGCTCAAACAGTTTCGCCAGCGAGTGCTGATGGGGCAGCAGTCACCCAAGCAGATGCAGGAGGCTTTTCTAGAGCAAGACTGTCTCTACCTCAACTTCGAGCTGTTTGACGACGAACCCTTTCCCAACGTGCCCCAGCCCGCGAGCTGGCTGGCCTCGGCTCCCGAAGCGGTGCAGCCCGACTTCGGCAGCATTCATCCCCTGGAGGGCATGCGCAGCCAGCTAGCCGACGAAGAAGGGGCCACGTTTTTGGTGGCGATGGAGGCGCTAAAGCGCTTTGTCACTCGCTACCGGGCTCAGCTCGAAAAGCCTCCCCTCAAGACGCTTCAGGGCAGCTACAAAATTCCAAACCCCGAGAAAAACGGTGGCTCGTCGCCGCTAAAGATTACGGTTAAAACGCTGCCTGAGGTCACCGCAGAACTCAACGCCGAAACCGAGGAGGCCCTAGGCGATGACGTCAGCCTGACCGGTCTGGTCAATTCTCCGGTGCTGCGCGATGACTACGTGCCCGAAGGGGCGATCATCATCCTCACTCAGTTTCAGCAGCAGGTGCTGAATACGCTGCAGCAAGATCCGGCGATCGCCTTTCAGCAACTGGAGGGCAAATGGGCCCACAACGGCACCGCCGATCGCCCCGACCTGCCGGTGGTGCTGATTCAAACTTCGCGCCCCAAGGCCAAGACCCTAATTCAGCAGCTGCAACGGGCCGAGGGCGTACAGGCGGTGTGCTTTAACCCCGGCAGCGACCCCTTTAGCGGCGAGGCCTTTGAGCTGGGCCTGCTGCAAACCGGCGACGGCGAGCTGCACCTGTTTGCCGAATACGAGACCAATGGCAGCACCGATCGCCGCCTGCTGGAGCGCTGGGACACCTGGCAGAAAGCGTGTAACGGCTCTTGTGCGGTCATTATTGCCAGCGGCATTACCGGCAGCAGCAAGGGAAAGCCCAGCGTGAAGGATATTTTGGGCGTCTTTGAGGCCCGCTGTAAGACGCCGAAGGACTTGCACCTGCCGCCGCTGATGTTGCAGTATGCCGCCGAGTGGGAGTTGGACTGAAGAGGTAGATGGGTGAGTGGATGGGTAGGGTGGGCAATGCCCACCATTGCTTTGGCTTCTCGCAATTCCCTCAAATGTGGAGAAATACGGCGATCGCCTTACCGATCGCATCCCTACGCACACCAGACCCGCAATATCTAGACCATCCTGGCGGAGAAGGCTTTGGCCCATGCATCGGTAGGCTGCACCAGTGCTTTTGTGGCTCTGGCCAGCGTAAATTTTGACAGGCTAGTCAGCTTCTACAGTGACCTGCTCAATCAACCAGCCCAGCCCTACCAGCGCGATCGCTACGCCGAGTTCCGGCTGCCGGGGCTGAGGCTGGCGATTTTTAAGCCCAACCCTGACCAGACCAGTCAATTTGCCGCCCCTAGCAGCGGCGCGATGAGCCTGTGTTTGGAGGTGACGGATTTGGAGAGGGCGATCGCCCACCTGACCCAACTGGGCTATGCGCCCCCTGGCCCTGGGCTTACGGCCTCCCACGGGCGCGAGATCTATGCCTACGATCCTGACGGCAATCGGCTGATTTTGCACCAGAGTTCTGCGGCGCGGGGCTGAATGGGTCGGCGGCGGATTTCTGCCCTAAGATTTCTGGGAAACGTGGCAGTATTGAGAGGGATGTGCCCCTCGGGGCCGTTCTTCAGCGTATGCCGGTAACCGTGGCCAGGTGGGCTAACCCATGAGACCTCAAGATCCCAACTTTCCCGAAGAAATTCCCCCCATTCCGCCCCCGCGCAACACCGATGAAGCAGAATCAGGAGATGAGTTATTGTCCCGCGTAGACGCCAGCACCGAGGCTGTGGAGGAAGAGGCTGTACCCCTGAACCCTGCTGACGGTAGCATCGAAGAACTGGGTAGACAGGCTCTGGGCCGAGAAGATGCCCCAGCGGAGCCAGATTTTACCGATCGCCCCAACCGCCAAAGCCCCGGTGCTGCGCCCCATCCTACCGCTTTAAATAACGGTCGCCCCTACACCCCCGACCCAGAGCCCTGGACCGACAGTGACCTGCAAGCCGTCGAAGACCCGCTGCCGGTACCCACCCCTGAGCCCGAGCCCACCTACATCGACCGCCGCCAAATGCCTGATGCGCCCTACAAAAGTGCGCGGCCTGCGGCTCCGGCCGAGGATGGTTGGGCCGATACCGGAATTCCCTATCAACCGAAGGAGCTAGGCGTGGTTGACCAACTGCTGCTGCTGCTGGCCGAGGGGGCAACCCTCTGGAAGAAGGGCTTGCGGTGGGTGCGATCGCAGCTGCCCCCCGACCTCCAGCGCAAGCTCTCGGACGGCATGCTTACCGCCATTGCCCTCGGCCTGCTGATGCTGCTGTTGGCCCTTTGGAACCCCCTGGGGGCAGATCGGGGCGAACCGGTTGTGGTCTCAGAACCGCCGCCTCAGATGACGGCACCCGATGGGGATGACCTATTGGAGGCCCCCGTCCCCACCGCAGAGCAGCCCACAGTTTCGGCCCCCGCACCCGTGGTTGAGCCGACCCCCGAGCAGAGCTTCATCACCGACATTCAAAACCGGGTCAGCCGCATTAGCCGCTCCTACGGGGCGGGGCTGATTCAGTCGGTAGAGGTGAACCTGCCGGGCAATACCCTGGGGGTGAATGTGGCCGAAGCCTGGTACGGGCTGCTCGGCGACCAGCAAAACGAAATTGCCCAAGATATCTACACCCAGGCCCAGGGGCTCAAGTTTGGCACCCTACAACTGCGCGACCCCGAGGGGGTTGTGGTAGCCCGCAACCCGGTGGTGGGGTCAAACATGGTGATTCTGCGGCGGCTGCGTTCGGTGGATGCGGATTGGCGATCGCAGTAAGGGGGCCGGTGGACTCGTCTCCTGAGCGGAGTCGAAGGGGATGAGTCGAAGGGCTGAGTTAAAGGGATGAGGTCTTGAGTGAAAATTAACCAGGGCGCTTTTAAACACGTTGTTGGAGTGACGGTATGACCTGGCAAGCTGTCGGGGGATGGTGGCGATCGCGGGGGTGGGCTCTGGGCGGGCTGAGTCTGGGGTTGACCCTGCTGAGCGGGCTGCCGGTGCAGGCGGCGGAGGCGATTTTCTTCAGCTATGGCCCGGTGGAGCGATCGGTGAGCACCAGCTCCCTCGAAACCCTGCTTGAGTCGGGGGAACTCACCGACGACCTGGCTTTCTACGTCAATTTGGTGGGGCTGAGCGAGGCCGATGTGGCCCAACTGCGCCAAAACCTCGATCGCCCCCTAGAGGTGGACGGGGTGCTGCTATCGCGTTTTCTCTACACCAGCCTGGGCGAAGAGTTGCTTGACCAGGTGGGGGTAATTCTCAAAACCCGAGCGGGGGGCAATGGCAAGCTGTCGCTGCGGGCAGCGCTAATTCAGGCGGCAACTTCACCGGAGGGGCTGTCGGCCATTAACGTGGTGCGATCGCTGCCCACCGACATGCAAATTGACATCAACGACGCCCAAGCGGTAGCCAGTGCCGTCGAGCGTATTGTTAACGCCACTACAGAATCGGTTGCCCAGCTGGAGCAGATCACGGTGAGCCAGGCCGCCCAGCAGCCCGCCATCGACTACGCCAGCCTGGCCGATTTAACCGTTCCCGGCCCAGCGAGGGTGCAAATTCAGCGGTTTGAGTTGACCGATACCCAGCGCGACCGCCAGCTCTATGTGGATGTGGTGCGGCCCCGATCGTGGCGCGGCCAGGCTCCGGTAATGGTGTTTTCCCACGGGTTGACCTCTAGCCCTGAGGCGCGGCATCAGTGGGCTTCTCACCTGGCCTCCCACGGCATTGTGGTGGTGCTGCCCCAGCACCCCGGCAGCGATGCTCAGCAGGTGGCTGACTTTCAGGCAGGCCTCAGCAGCGACGTGTTTGAGGTGCAGGAGTTTATCGATCGCCCCCTCGACATTACCTTTGTGCTCAACGAGCTAGAGCGGCTCAACCCCACGGAGTTTGAGGGGCGGCTTAAGCTCGATCAGGTGGGGGTGGGGGGGCACTCGCTGGGAGGCTACACGGCTCTAGCGGTGGCTGGGGCAGAGCTTAACT
Organism: Leptolyngbya sp. CCNP1308; assembly: GCF_034932455.1. Lineage (NCBI taxonomy): Bacteria > Bacillati > Cyanobacteriota > Cyanophyceae > Leptolyngbyales > Leptolyngbyaceae > Leptolyngbya > Leptolyngbya sp. CCNP1308. The sequence goes on from NZ_JAYGIH010000074.1 coordinate 81,621, forward strand.
TTGACCATTTACAAGAGGTGTGCAATCGCAACTTCATTTACCTCAACATGTCGCTGCTATTGCAGTGTCAGGCCCTAGAGCTGCCTCGGGAGACTTACAATTTTCGTGATCCAAGAGTTAACTCGGTGCTGCTGGTCAACCCGGTTAACAGCAGCGTCTTTGGCCGCGAGGGGCTAGCGGCGGTAACGGTGCCAGTGATGGTGATTGCGGGCAGCTATGACCCCGCTACCCCAGCGGTATTTGAGCAGTTTCGCACCTTCCCGTGGTACACCACCGAGAATCGTTCTCTGGCGCTGATCGAAGGGCAGGCCCACATCGACTTCTCGGCCCTCGATGCGGGTCTGTCGCGCCTGCTGTCTACCTTGCCAGGGCTCACCTTCGCCGAACCGGAGGTGATCGATCGCTATATGAATGCCCTGGGCCTGGCCTTTGTCGGTCGCTACGTGGCTCGCCGACCCGAGTACGGATTGTATCTGCGATCGGGCTACGACAGCTACCTCAGCCAGGGCGAACCCTCTCGTCTATTTATGGTGAATGCGGGTGCCGAGGTGAATCAGCAGTTGATTAACCCCCTCAATGAGCGCCTCCAACCGCTAGAACTGCCCAACGGTCAATTGGGGAAATAGGTGAGGCTGAAGTCAGGCGAGAAAATTCAGGAATCTCAATCGGCTACAGTAACCCAAAGGCCATCATCATGTCGGTGGTGGCCCACCATAACTCCCTGAACTTCAACCTGGTGACGTTCTAGGGTGCGCGGTGGATGGGCGGGATTAGCCGGTTTGAGCGTAACCTGGTTTTCACCCTCACAATAGTGAACGTGCTTGAGGGTTGGGCCTTCCCCTGCAATCCAAACCACGCCAATTTTGCCGAGACGAATATCCCAGAGATCGTCCGTAGGATGAATGACTACAATGTCGCCATCGAGAATCTGGGCATTCACCATGCTGTCACCGCTGACCGTGAGAGCGTAGTCGCCCTCTCGATAGCGCTTACCATCCAGGCGGATGCGATCGCAGCAGATGGGATGCTCCGTGAGATAGCCCGCTTGGATTATCCCCTTTAACGGCAACTCACCATACAAGATGCAAATCGCCCGTGCCCGACCATGGCCTCTAGCGATAAATCCCTTCTGCTGCAATCTATCCAACAAGTCTTGAACAAAGGATGTGGACGATTCTTGCAGCGCTGTTTTGATCTCTCGAATGGTGGGGGCGTAGCCGAGGAGATTGATCCACAACCTTAAACAATCGTGCAGGCGACGCTCTGAAGGGAGAAGTGTCATAGCTCAATACTAATACATTTGTATTAATTTACCATTCGGTAGTCGATGTATCAATAGGTTCATATATCCTGCGTACAGATGTGGTTTTTGTCTATATGCACAAAAAAGCCCGGCTGAGAGATTTCAGCCGGGCTTCAGGAGCAGATTTTTGCGCTCACTTGGTCAGCGATGCGGAGGCTTTGAGGGCTTTGCCACCCACATCAAAAGCGGTGTTGAGCGCGGTGATATGGTCGCCCACGCTGCCCAGCAGGTTGGACAGGTTGGCATCATCGATCTTACCTGCATCGTTGGCCAGGGCCGTGAGGGTGTCGGCAATTTTTTTGAAGTTGTCTTCGTTTTGGGTAAGCTGGGTGCGCACGTCACCCTTCACCAGCTTGAGTAGATCTTCCACCGAGGCCTGAAGCTGGCTGTCGAAGGTTGCGGTTTCGGTGGCCAGGCCGCTGAAGGAAGCCGCCAGGTCGGTAAGGGCGGCTTTTGAGGTATTGATGCTGGTGAGGATGGCGGCGCGATCGCCAATTTTCGTATCAGGATCCGCCGCTTCTTCCAGGTCTTCGGCCAGGCCGTTCACCAGCTTTTGGGCCTGCTTTAGCGAACTGCCGTAGGTGTCTTGGGCCTCCTTGGCGTAGTCTTTGAGCACCGATGAGAGATAGCTCTTGCCCGCCGAGGTCAGGTCTTCGTCAAGCGTAAGCGCTCGGGCCTCGCCACCCCCAAATACCAGTGTAAAGACCAGCAGAACCGCAAGACAGCCGCCCACCAAGCGACTGAAGGCTTTGAGTTGAGGATTCATACAATCTCCAGAGGGGTTAGGTACAGCAGGAAGCGGAAGATCTGCGCCCCAGCCTTAAAGGGGGTTTGAAAAGCGAGTTGCTGTAGCTCTAGTCACCGGCCGATCCCCCCTGCCCCCCTTAAAAAGGGGGGTAAACGTCCCCCTTTTTAAGGGGGTAGGGGGATCTTCACTTTTGCTACAAGTAAGGATGACTTTTCAAACATCCTCCTAGGGCAGCTCAAGATCTTAATTCCCAACGTTGACAGCCCCATCGGGTAGCACTAGGAGGAGAGCTAAGGAGCGGGTCTAGGCCTCTATTTCTACAGGCCTAGGGTTCTCTAAGTAGGGTCATGACAGAGGGCTAGATTTCTGCCACGGCGCGCTCGATCAGTCGGCGGGCCAGGGTTTGGGTGCCGGTGTGCTCGTAGTACTTCACCGACATATCGAGGAATGCGCCCAGGTAGTCGAGCTTGCCCTTAGAGCCTTCGATGAAGCCGCCCAGGTTGTCAACCAGGCCACTCTGGGTGATGTTGTGGTCGGTTACAAAGCGATCCATCCAGCCCTTGGTAGACTCAAAGCTCTCGGTCATAAACGACAGCTTGGCCTTGTCGTTGCCGCCAGGAATTTCGTCTTTGATGCCCTTGAAGGTTTGGTTGCCCTCCAGATCGCTGGAGCCCATACCCTTGATAGCGCTGAGTGCCTTGGTCGAAAAGTCGGCCCCCAGGGGAATGATGCCGTCGAAACTGACCAGGGCGGCCATGCGCACCAGCGACTCGCTGCTGTAGTCGCCCAGGGCGGCGAGAAAGTCGCCTAGGCTGTCGCCGGGGATGCCGCTGATTTTGCAGAAGGCCACCACCTCAGCCACCAGCTTCACCACCAGGTCGATGGTTTGGGCTTTTTCGGGCTTGGGGGAGAGATTTTTGAGAAAGCCCAAGAAGGTGTCTTGGCCAATGCGGTTGGCTAGCGCCGCCGCCCCTAGCAGCCCGGAAGCCGAGTCTACGGTTTCGTAGAGCCAGAGGGCGCTCTGGTAGCCCTGCTTTTTGTCGTTGAAGAGGGCGATCGCCCGTTCGCCAATGGCCTGCACCATAGCCTCGTCGGTTTCGCCTGTGACGGTTTTGATGGTGTTGTCAAAGCCGACCAGGTTGTTCCACTGGCCGGGGACAAAGGTGTCAAGGGTCTTGAGTGCCCGCACGGTTAGGCCCCCGGTGGGGAGCTTATCGACAATTTCGTAGATTTTTTTGCTCACAACTTACTCCTTAGGTCTGCCCTGGTTTCGGTATCGCCGTTATTGCCGTTTGCATTGCTGACTCCCTAGGAGGCAGGCTGAAGACTGGGAGACAGGCTCGGCAGCTTCACCCTGGGTAACTTAAACCCATCTTTAGGCCGAGCCGGGGCAGAGGATGGGGCGGCGGTGGGGGCCGGGGGCAGTGCGGCGGCGGGTTTGGCGACGGGGTTAATCGCCCCCTTGAGCTGGGCTAGGCCCCTGAGGTCAAATTTTTGTAGCCAGGCCACCCGGTCTTCTTGGGTAAAGGAAGGGTCGCGGGAGAGCACCTTGACCTGGTAGCGATCGTTCACCAGCACTCCGGTGGCGGTGCTGCCCTGCTCTACGGTCGGAAAGCCGCTGACAGACTGGGTGGCGGTGCTATATTTCTCGGCTGAGCCCGGCACACTGGTGGTGTCGCTAATGGTGAGCATGGCCAGAGTTTTGCCATCCTGCTCCAGCTTGTACTCGGCAAAGCCCTTCTTCTCCTGGTAGGGAATGACGTTGTAGCCCCCCTGATCTCCTGGGAAAAAGGCGTTAAAGGTGCCGCCCTTCTCAGCTTTTTTATCGACCGCCGCAGGGGATCCGAAACCAGTGGTGTCTTTTTGCACCTGGTCGTATTTAGAGGGGGCTGACGAACAGGCGCTAACCAGCAGTACCAGGCAAACCATCAGGGGCGCTAGCCGCCTCAACCAGCGGGTAAAACTCATAACTCTCTCCTTAAACAGGCAAATGGCTAAGACCCTAAAGATGTCTAGGGCTACTTCAGGATTATCGTTGACCCTGGCACAGAAACATAAAGCTTGCGTAAGCAAAAATTATCTTTCACAAAAGAGTACTGTGGCATTCGATCTGGCTTACGGAATTAACGCATCTCTGACCATGACCCCTCAGGCCGATCCACACCATCTCTCCTAGGGCTAGTTTTCGATGCGATCGCGCCCCAGCTAGAGGCCCAGGGCCACCTTAACCTTGGCCAGAGCAGCGGCTTCCGCAGCGCTGACCTTGTTGCTACCCGTGCCAAACAGCCCTTCGCCCGCCGCTGCAGCGACGGCGGCCCCGCAGTCGTAGATGAACTGCTTGTACTCGGCGACTTCTTCAGCGGAGGCTTTGCCTTCAACCAGGGTGAGGGCGGCGCTGATGTCGGCGATCGCGCTGTCGAGCATCGCCCCAGACTTAACGTCTTCGGGCTTGATGTCGGGCTTGTCAAGTTTGACATCGCCACTCTTCAGGGTCGCCTCCGAGAAGCCCGCCTGAATGATGGAGTTGGCCGGGTACTTTTGGGCCGCCCCGGCAATTTGCTTCGACATGGCCGCGGCTTCAATAGCCGTAGAGACAATGCCCATGTCAACCATGGCCACCGAAAGCCCGGTCATCATCGGCGCTTTAACCAGGGTTTGCAGCTCTGCGGTTGTGTAATCGCTCATGGTTTACCTCGTGGAGGACGCGCTATATAACGTGGATACTAAACTACTCAGCACCTTGAGGGTAAGCAAAAACGATAAGGAACCCATAAGAGCAGGGGATTGGGCGAGTTTGGCGGCCCGATCCCCTGCTTGTGATTAGCAATGCTGAAAATCATTCCTCGCCAGGGCAGTCTTAAATTGGCGACGTTAAGATTAAAGCGCTACAGCCTGTTTACCCGATATTGATGGCTGTTCATCCCGCGATTGGTCTAGGGCTGTCTCAAGGTTTCGCTTGCGCTACGACCATCGCACTGACCATTGAGGAGGATCTATGCCCGCAGTTACCGAGTCTCCCTATACCCAGGAGCAGATCAAGGTCTGGCTCCGGGGGCTGCTCACCCTGGCCTGGGCCGACGGCAATTTTGACGACGACGAAAAGGCGCTAATCACCGCCATTACCGAAGACGAACTGGCCCCCGAGCTCGACTTTGAGCATTTTGAACCCGTCACCCCCGCCGAAGTGGCACGGGTGCTCGGCTCCGACCCCAAGGTGGCCGAGAACTTTTTGCGCATGGCGGTAATGGTGGCCCTGGCCGACGGCGTGTATTCCGTAGAAGAAGACCTCCAGCTCCAGGCGCTGTGTCAGGCTCTGAACCTGCAAGACACTGTGCTCAACTCGGTGCGATCGACCCTCTACAGCCTCAAGCCCGAGAATGCTGGGCTTGCTGCCGGGCTGCGCCCCCCTGCTGGCAGCAAGCGCGACCCTCTCAAGCCCGCCCGCGAGTGGCTTGACCAGCTCGATGTGCATGACCCGCGTCTGGCCCGGTTTGTCTGCAAACTCATCCCCTCCCAGTGCCCCTTTGAGCGCGATGTGGTGCTATTTAACAAAAAGCTGATGCACATTCCGCCCATGTGCAAGATCAATCCGCTGTACGAGCAGCTGGTGGGGCTGCGGTTTCGCGCCCTGTCTTACCTGGCGGATGACTGCGGCGAAGACGTAACGCCGCTGCTGTAGACGGTTGCCCTGTTGTTGGTCTGCTGCCCCAACTGGGCTCAGGGACAGCAGACCATTGGCGCTGAAATCTAGAGACTCTCAGGCTCTTTGCCGGAGACCACCGGGGCGATCGCACTGAGTTTGAGTTCGGGATGGTCAGTCATCACCTGTTGGCAGTTCCACTCGTTTTTAAACAGCAGAACAGGGCGATCCCAGCTGTCTTTGACGGTAACGGTGTTAAACAGTCGGCCCGCTTTTTCGAGGGCCTCCCAGCCGCCGTCAACCCAGCGGGCCACGGCGTAGGGCAGCGGCTCAATGCGGGTTTCGACGTTGTACTCGTTTTGCAGACGGTACTGCACCACCTCTAGCTGAAGCTGGCCCACCGCCGCCAGAATCGGGTCGCGCTTCGACTCGTCGGCGGAGAACATGATCTGCACCGCTCCTTCTTCACGCAGCTCGGACACACCCTTTTGGAACTGCTTGTACTTCGAGGGGTTGGGGTTTTTGAGGTAGGCAAAAATCTCTGGCGAAAAACAGGGAATGCCGTCATACTCCAGCCGCTTGCCCTGGTAAATGGTGTCGCCGATCGCAAACACACCGGGGTTATTTAGACCAATCACATCGCCGGGGTAGGCTTCTTCAAGCGATTCGCGACCCTGGCCAAACAGCTTTTGGGGGTGCGACAGCCGCACCGACTTGCCGCTGCGGGCGTGGCTGACCACCATATCTTTCTCAAACTTGCCCGAGCACACCCGCACAAAGGCGATGCGATCGCGGTGTTTGGGGTCCATATTGGCCTGAAGCTTAAACACAAACCCCGAGAAATCTTCGTTGGTGGGGGAAATTTCGCCCAGGGTACTGTTGTGGGCCGAGGGCTTAAGGGCATAGTCCAAAAACGCATCGAGAAACAGCTGCACGCCAAAGTTGGTCATGGCACTGCCAAAGAATACCGGGGTCTGCTGCCCGGCGTGGACAGCGTCGAGATCTAGCTCTGGCCCCACTTCTTCGATCACCTCCAGCTCTTCTTTGAACTGGTAGTAGAGGTCTTGGTCGAGCAGGTCTTCGATGCGGGGGTCGCCAATATCGAGCACCGTGTTTTTGGCCGCTTTTTTGCCGTGGATGCTGCGTTCAAACAGGTGAATCTGCTGGTGGCGACGGTCATATACGCCCTTGAAGCGATCGCCCATGCCGATGGGCCAGTTGACCGCGTAGGTTTGCAGGCCCAGCCGCTGCTCAATTTCATCCAGCAGCTCCAGGGGTTCGCGGGCGGGGCGATCCATCTTGTTGAAGAAGGTGAAGATGGGCAGCGATCGCATGCGGCACACTTCAAACAGTTTCAGGGTTTGCGGCTCTAGACCCTTGGCGGCGTCTTCGAGCATCAACGCGTTGTCGGCGGCGGCCAGGGTGCGGTAGGTGTCTTCGCTAAAGTCCTGGTGGCCGGGCGTATCCAGCAGGTTGATGGTGTAGCCGCCGTAGGCAAACTGCAACACCGTAGAGGTAATTGAAATCCCCCGCTGCTGCTCCAGCTCCATCCAGTCGGAGGTGGCACTGCGCTGGGCGCGCTTGGCCTTCACCGCCCCAGCTTCTTGAATAGCGCCTCCGTAGAGCAGCAGCTTTTCGGTAAGCGTCGTTTTACCAGCGTCGGGGTGAGAAATGATGGCAAAGTTGCGCCGTTGCTCTACCGCTGCGGCAATATCGGCGGAGGTGGCGGCGGTAGAAACAGCGGCGTCAGTCATGAACCGAGGATACTCGTAAAATTGGCACTTTTTTCTATTGTAGAGTCTGGTTCCGGCAAAGCGAAACTGGGCTGACAAAGGCCACCCCTGGCCCAAGGCTTTGCCCTACAGCAAAGTAGAATGCTAAAATCTTACCAACGTCTTACCCAGAGTAGTCCACCCACCTATGGAAGTCACTCGTCTGTCAAGCAAAGGTCAGGTGATTATTCCCAAAGCGCTGCGGGTTGCCCACCACTGGGAAGCAGGGCAAGAATTGATTGCTGTGGATGTAGGCGACGGCATTTTGCTCAAACCCAAAAAGCCCTTTGAACCCACCACCCTGGCCGAGGTGGCGGGCTGCCTGAAGTATGCAGGCCCACCCAAAAGCCTGGAAGAGATGGATTGCGCTCTGCTTCAGGGCGTACGGGAGCAGTGGCATGATCGCCGTTGACACCAATATTATTGTGCGACTCATCACCCAGGATGACGAAGCCCAGCACCGGGCCAGCATAGAACTCTTTCAAAAACCAGACATCTTTATTCCTGACACGGTGATTCTGGAGACAGAGTGGGTGTTGCGCTTTGCCTACGGCTTTAAAGCCAATGAGATTTGCGCCGCCTTAAGAAAACTCTTTGGTCTGCCCAATGTCTATCTCGCCAACGAAAATTTGACGGCCCAGATTTTGCAGTGGTACGAAAACGGCCTGGATTTTGCCGCAGCCCTGCATCTGGCCACGAGCCAGCATTGCTCTGCCCTGTATACCTTCGACAATGCGTTCGTCAAACGCGCCAAAACGCTCACCGACCAGCAGGTTCAAAAACCATAGGGTGCTTTCCCACTGCTCAGCAATTGTGTGTGAGCACATTCGCACCAACCATGTCAATCAAATCAAAAACATATTACTATATCGTTAGATAATGAATTGGAGTTGAGCCATGCTCATGGAATGGTGGTATGGGCTGTTTGGCGGCATTCTCATTGGTCTTAGCGCCACGCTGCTGCTGGCCTTTAATGGACGAATTACGGGTATTAGCGGCATGGTCAACGGGGCCATTACCTTTGCCGCCGCTGAGAGCTGGCGCTGGCTGTTTCTGCTGGCCCTAGTAGCGGGCGGCCTGATTTACGAATACGCCCTGGCCTCTCAGCCCACGCCGACCTATCCCTTCGCCCCCGCCACCATGATTGGGGCCGGGCTGCTGGTGGGCTTTGGCACCCGCATGGGCAACGGCTGCACTAGCGGCCATGGAGTCTGCGGGCTGGGGCGGCTGTCGGGGCGATCGCTCGTCGCCGTCCTCACTTTTATGGCTGCTGGCATTGTCACTGTATTCATCACCCGCCATCTGCTGGGCTGGGTTTAATTGAGGTATTAACTATGACAACTCAAGACGCATCCACCCCCAACACCCTGGCCCAAAACCTGGTAACTCTCGCCGCCGGGCTGCTGTTTGGCCTGGGCTTAGGCTTTTCGCAGATGATCGACCCCCAGCGGGTGATTGGCTTTTTAGATTTGTTTGGTAACTGGGACGCCACCCTGGCCTTTGTCATGGGCGGAGCGGTGCTGGTGACGCTGATTAGCTTTCGCTTCATTCTGCGGCGGCCCCATCCCCTGTTGGACAGCAAATTCTTTGTGCCCAACCGCAGCGATATCGATCGCCCTCTGGTGCTGGGTGCGGCCCTGTTTGGCATTGGCTGGGGGCTAGGCGGGTATTGTCCTGGGCCTGCGATCGCCGCTCTGGGCCTGGGGTCAGCCAATCCGGTGCTGTTTGTGGTGGCGATGATTGCCGGGTCGTTAGCCCACAAAGCCCTCAACCCTCCCCCGCAGCCCTAGGGCAGATTGGTGCCGCGACCGGCGAAAAATTCGCTACCCTAAACGGTCGTGTAGCGTAAGCAGCAACAAGGATGGCAGCGATGGGGACTGTGGGCAAAATTGCGGTGGGTTTAGCCCTCGGGGCGACTCTGTTCAGCGGCGGGCTGGGGTCTGCTCTGGCGAAGGAATCAGCATCGTCTACGGCAGAAGCGGCGCTGGAAAGTCGGTTGAAACAGACGCGATCGCAGTCCTACCGCTACGCCATGCTGGCGGGCTACTCCGCCACCGAGCGGGGAGACTACCACACCGCCTTGATCAACTTTCGTCGGGCGCTGACGTATCGACCAGGCGATCGCTACGCCACTGCTGGCATTCGCAACATGCAGACCTACATCGCCCAAGAGCGGGCCGAGGCCGCCAAGCAGGCCGAAATCGTGCAGCGCCAGGCCACCCTAGCTGCCGCTGTAGAGGCCAGCGACTGGGCCTGCGCCGCCGCCTCGGTCGATCGCCTGGTGGTGCTGGTGCCGCCCACCTCCGCCGATCGCGCTCGACTGATTGCCTACCGAGGCGAGCTGGCCGGGTTCATTCAGGCCAGGGCCAACCTGGATCAGTGGTCTACGGTTTGTCCCGGAGGGCAGGTTTAGTCGGTCAAAGCCCCATAGGGTTAGGAACACCAACACGGCATAATAACTATTGGGTGCGAACCCAACTGTCTTTGCCCCATTGCCTCCTGTACATGAACTACCTGGTCGCCGTTTTAGACAATCGCATCAAAGCCGAAGAAGCCTACAACGCCCTTGAAGAAGCCAGTCTGCCCAAAGACAACTTCGACATTCTGGGCAAAGGCTTTAAGTCCGCCGACGAGTACGGGCTCATCGACCCCGCTAACCAGGCCTGGAAACAAATTCGCCTGATGATGGTGTGGCTAGTGCCCTTTGGCTTTATCGCCGGGTTTAGCTTCAACCTGATCACCGGGCTAGATACCTTTGCCTTTACGGGGCGATTGGGCAACCAGATTATTGGTGGGCTGCTGGGCGCGATCGGGGGCTCTATGGGTGCCTACTTTATTGGCGGCGGTATGGGCATTCTCGGCAGTGGCGATGCTGTCTCGTACCGCAACCGTCTCAACGACGGCAAATTTTTAGTGGTGGTGCGCGGCTCCGAGGCGGTGGTTCGCCAGGCCACCCCCATTCTGCGCAAGTTTCGCCCCGAGAATATCCAGGGCTATTCGGGGAGCTAGGGCCATGCCGTCCATCAAAACCGCCGATATCGTTGTGATCGGCAGCGGCATTGGTGGCCTATGCTGCGGTGCACTGCTGGCCCGCTACGGCTATCGCGTCACGGTCTGCGAAAGCCACACCATCCCTGGTGGAGCGGCCCACGGATTTGAGCGCCAGGGGTTCATTTTCGACTCGGGGCCATCGCTCTACTCGGGGATGTCGTACCGGGCTTCCACCAATCCGCTGCGCCACGTGCTCGATGCGGTAGGCGAAGGGGATAGCGTTACCTGGGCCAACTACAACACCTGGGGTGTGCGCATTCCTGAAGGTGACTTTGACACCACCGTGGGCAACGATCAGTTCGCCGATCTGCTGCGGAATCTGCGGGGCGAGGCCGCCGTACAAGAATGGCGTCGCCTGCAAAAGGCGATGGTTCCCCTGGGCAAAGCGGCTACTGCCCTACCCCCCGCCGCCCTCAGGTTAGATCTGGGTGCCGCGCAAACCGTCGCTCCCTACGCGTGGGAACTCCTACGCAATGCTCCAGCGCTGTCCCAATCCAGCCAGCCCTTCAGCACCGTACTCGATCGCACCATCCGCGATCCCTTCATTCGCCACTGGATGAATATGCTGTGCTTTTTGTTGTCGGGCCTGCCCGCCGAGGGCACCAGCACCGCCGAAATGGCCTTTATGTTTGCCGAGTGGTATCGTCCGGGCGTCACTCTTGACTATCCCATTGGCGGCAGCGCGGCTCTAGTCAATGCCCTGGTGCGCGGTCTAGAGAAGTATGGTGGCACTCTGCGGCTGGGCGCTCACGTCAAGGAAATTTTGGTGGAGGGCGATCGCGCTACAGGAGTAACTCTACGCTCGGGAGAAGTCCTCAGCGCAGGCACCGTGATCTCCAACGCCTCCATTTGGGACACGCTGAAGCTGGTGCCCGATGGAGCCTTGCCAAAGACGTTTGTAGAGGAACGCCAGGCCACCCCGGAGTGCCCCAGCTTTCTGCACCTGCACCTGGGCATTGATGGTGAAGGACTGCCGCCCGATCTAGCCTGCCACTACATCACCGTGGAGGATTGGGAACGAGGCATTGACGCCCCGCAGAATCTCATCGTCATGTCGATTCCTACGGTGCTCGATCCGTTGCTGGCTCCGCCGGGCAAGCACACCATCCATGTCTACACCCCCGCCACTGAGCCCTACGAACTCTGGCAGGGGTGCGATCGCCGCAGCCCCGAATACGCCCAGCTCAAGGCAGAACGGGCAGCACCCCTCTGGCGTGCCCTAGAGCGCATCATCCCCGATGTGCGCCACCGAGTAGAGGTGGAATTGGTCGGCACCCCCCTTACCCACGAGCGTTTTTTGCGCTGCCACCGGGGCAGCTACGGCCCCGCCATCTCGGTTCAAGATGGCCTCTTCCCAGGGCCAAAGACCCCGCTGGAGGGGCTGCTCTGCGTGGGCGGTTCTACCTTCCCCGGCATTGGCCTACCAGCGGTAGCTGCTTGTGGGCTGATGACCGCCAACACCCTGACCTCGGTCAGCCAGCACCGCCAAATGCTGCGCGACGTGCTGGGGTAGGCGAACACACCTACTAATCTTCATCTGGGTACTGCTCCGGGGCCTCGCCGTAGGCTTCCAAAATTTCTCCAAGAACCTTGGGCTTTTTGCGCTTAGCTATCTTAGTTTTCTGAAACCCTTTCGAAGTTTCAGGCTCAATGCCATCTAGAACGAGCTGAATCTCCCAGCAGTCACCAAGGTCAGGTAGGTAGTCTATCGTGTCACCCACTTGCAGCGGCAGGCTACCAACCTTGACCTCGTCGGTAGATAGATCGCCATAGGCATAGGGATGTGTAACCTCCATCACTCGCCCAGCGGATGTTTTGAAAGTGAACTTATGAAGATAGTCGTGATCATCAAACTCAATTGACTCTAGAATCAGGCCGCTTAAGTCGTCTAAGGTAGCTTCGCCAACTACGGCAACGCGCCGCCATGCCTTGCCTAGGGATACCTTAAAAATGTGCCGCTCTGGACGAAACTCAGTACTGGACAACAGCAGTGGCTCGACATCGTCGTCGTTGAGGTTGTCAAGCTGTCGGAGGTTAAAAACCATGACTATTTCCCGGAAATTAGCCGGCGGACGCGTTGCTTACAGCCTACTACGAGGGACTGGTCTGGTTAAGAGAAGAGTGCCAAATTTCCATAACACAGCCCAAAAAATACGCGCAACAATCCTAGCAGCGTCGGCATCTCCCCAATACCGTGCAGCAGTGATTCAGATACCTCGCCATCCAGCGTTAGCCGGTAAAACTTCCAGCCTTCACCGTTGGTGACAATGCCGTAAATATCCATTGCTCGGCTCAGCTGGTGGTTGACCCATTGGCAGGCCTGAATTTCTACTAGGCACTGAGCGGCTCCCTGCTCGAAGTCGTCTTTTTTGGCCTCAATCACACAGCCAAAGGGAGCCTCCAGGTAAGCTCGCCGCTCAGCGATCAGGTAGTCCACATTGCCGCAAACGGTTTCGCCCTCCAGGTAGGCTCCTTTCCAAACCTTCAGCCGCTCAAAGCCCTCTAGGCCTTCTTCACAAATGGCATCAATGAGTAGGGTTTTAGAGGCCTCCAGGCTTTCTAAGTCAAATCGTTGCAGTCGCTCTAACCGCTCGCGAAAGAAGTCGCTCACGGGTACCGGTTCGGCGGCAAGTGTCCACCGCTTGAGTTCGGTGACTTCCAGGTGCTTAAACGCGTCCCGATAGGTGAAGCTAGAGAACGGTCTCTTGCGCTGTTGGGTAGCCTGAGTCATGGGTCAGTATCAGGGTTATTGTCCCCATTATGTGCCCTTTCCCCTCTAGGGATGCTCCCCATTGACAGGGCCGCTCTGAAAGACAGACAGCCTTACCTCCACCTACTGATTTACCCATCCCTACATCGGCTCGCGCCAGAAGGTCAGATTTTCGCCGATCGGCTGTAGCGTGGTGCCGGGGTAGTAGAACTGGAGAATGCGAGGATAGGCCCAGCCCAGATTGCCCAGGCGGTACGACCCCGTTTGACTCATGCCGACTCCGTGGCCCCAGCCACCGCCCACAAAGCGGTAGCCTGTGATCTGTCTGGCAGCAGGGGCAGCGCCGCCTGCCGCTGGGGCCTGATACATAGGCTCGACATAGAACAGCAGGCTGCGGGGGGCCGTGAGCACCCGCACAATTTCATCTTTTTTGAGCTGCACTACGCCCAGGTCGGTTTCGATGTCAATGGTCTGCACCCGACCCGAGTTAGCCCGTTCTGAAACGCGCAGCGATCGCACTTGGCTAAACCCCGCCAGTGGATGCTGCCGCCGCCCTAGATAGCCCTTGAGATCTGCCGTAATCTCGCTGAGGGTGCCCTCGTTGCGCCAGCGAAACAGTTGCCAGGTGTCTTCGTTAAAGCCCTTGTCGATGGCAATAAATCGCCGGATTGCCTCCTCGGAGTTGAGCGGGTACTGGTCGATATTCCACAGGCCATAGACCGAATCCACTACCGGACGCAGGTAGGGCCGATCTGGCCCCTCCCACACATCGCTAAAGGCGGCGGTAATGCCGCCCGTGGTGGAAGAATACAGCGCATCGACCAGCTCGTTTTGGTAGGTGAGCACCTGACCCTGGGTAGCCTGAATGGCCTGGTCGGCTACGGGTGCGGTGCCGGTCAGCCCTCGGTACACCTGGCACTGGGTGTCGGCGCAGAGTTCGTAGTCGTCGATGGCGAAGCGGCGCAGGTTGCGCAGGGCGTAGGTGCGGGCCAGCACCGTCTGGGCCTGAATAGCGGGTACCGGAGCGCTGGGGCCAATTTCGTGGGGCACCACGCCGCGCAGGTAGGTTTCGATGGGCACGCTGTTGACCAGGGTGTAGGTGCCGTAGGTGTTGGGCTGTACCCGCAGGGTGCCGCCGTAGACGCGGGTGACAGGCGGGTCGCCGGGCTGGGTGACCCGCACCCGCCCGCCGCTGGCGCGAATGTCGAGGGTGTCGCGGCCATAGCGATAGCCGTTGGCCTCAAAGTAGGCGCGGGGAATTTGGCCCACCACCTCGCTGTCGAGAAAGACCTCGGTAAACCCCTGGGCTTGCAGATTCTTAATCAACAGGCGGCGCACCAGGGGGCTGTTGTAGGTTTCGCGGTTGGCCCACACTTCCCAACTGCCGGGCTGGGCAATCTCGGGCTCAATGCCGCGATCGCGCCACTGCTGAGCACTGTATTCGGCGGTTTCAAAGCTGCGGTGGTTGCTGAGCACCACGCGCTCGCCCAGGGTGGCCTCGGGCAGTTGCTCAGGGGCTAGACCGATTACAACCCGGCCGGTGGTGACGGTCTGGGGCTGGCCCTGGGTGTCGAAGCTGAGGGTGAGCTGCTCGCCGGGCAGAGCTTCGAGGGTGATGCGGTCTTGCAGGTTTTCACCAAAGCGCTGCACAATGCCCACCTGAATCACCGGGTTTTGGGCGGCGGGGGCGGGGGCGGCGATCGCAATGGTGAGGGCGATCGCCATGCCGCCCACCGCGCCCAGCCATCGCGATCGCCGATGGCCCAGGGGTTGAAACTGAAATCGGGGTAGGGAGAGCGTAGCCATAGTGCGCTAACGAAGTAGGGTGCTGCCCGCCGTCTGTGCAGCCGGGTCAGAGAAATTCTAGCGGCTTCAGACCTTTGAGGGTGGGAATCTTTCCTGGTCTATTCCAGATAACGATTTGGCAGTTTGGGCGATAGGTTTTCATCAGAAAGTAATTTCATGCCGATAGGGGCGCGGTCATAAACCGTCGCTCGCGATCGGCGGCATAGGCAATGCAGGCTTTTAGAGCTTCTCGCGTCAGGCTTGGTGGTGCAGAAAACCCATGGCAGTCTTAACCACCAAACCTACCGCAGTGCTGATTCAAGCTGGTGCTGCTCCCACAGATCGCGGTAGAGGCCCGGCTGCTTCACCAGGTCGCTATGACAGCCCTGCTGCACAATGCGGCCTTTGTCCATCACAAAGATGCGATCGGCGGTGGCGGCGGCAGACATTTGGTGGGAGATAAACAGCACCGTCTTTTGCTGGGTGCCCTCCGAGAGGGCGTTGAGAATGGCGGTGGCGGTGCGGTTGTCCACGCTGGAGAGGGCGTCGTCCAGCACCAGAATGGGGGCATCGACCACCAGGGCGCGGGCCAGGGCGGTGCGCTGCCGCTGCCCCCCCGAGAGGGTAATGCCGCGCTCGCCGACAATGGTGTCGTAGTGCTGGGGAAAGTTCTGAATCTCTTCATCCATTTGGGCCTGTTTGGCGGCGTACTGCACCTCGGGAAACTCCATGTGCGGTTCGCCGTAGCGGATGTTGTTGTTGATGCTGGTGCTGAAGAGAAAGCTGTCTTGGGGGACGTAGGCGATCGCCCGTCGCAGATCCGCCAGGGGCAGCTCGGTGACATCGTAGCCATCCAGATAGAGCTGGCCGGGGCCGATGTCGAGCAGGCGAGGCAGGGCGTTGGCCAAAGTCGATTTGCCCGAGCCAATCGGGCCAACGATCGCGATCTGCTCTCCCGGCACAATTTTAAAGCTCACCTCATCTAGGGCCGGAATTTTGCTGTCGGGGTAGGCGTAGTTGAGGCGGCGGGCTTCTAAGGTACCCTGCACCTGCTCTAGGGGCAGGGGGATGGCGGTGGAAGCCGTCTGCACCTCGGGCTCGGCATCGAGAATCTCTTCGACCCGGTTGATGCTGACCTCGCCCCGCTGGTAGGCGGTAATGGTGAACCCCAGCAGCGCGGTGGGAAACACCAGCCGCTCCACATACAGCAGCAGGGCCACGAAATCGCCTACAGACAGCGCCCCGGTGGCGATCGCCCCCGCCCCGGTGGCCAAAATCACCAGCAGGCTAATGCTGGCAAGGCCCCCCAGCAGCGGAAACAGGGTATTGCGGGTGCGGGCCAGCTTCAGGTTGGCGTCGAGCAGACTGGTGTTGCGACGGTTGAAGGCACGGCGCTCGTTCTCTTCTTGGGCGTAGATTTTGATCAGCGCAATGCCGCTCATGTCTTCTTGAATCAGGTCGCTGAGGTCGGAGAGGCGCTCTTGCACAGTCAGTTGTTCATTGCGCAGGCGGTGGCTAAAGCTTTGCACCAGCACCAGCATCAGCGGGTAGACAATCAGCGAAATCAGCGTTAGCCGCACGCTGATCGAGAGCATTACCGGCACCGTCAGGGCATAGGCAAACAGCGTGTTGGCCAAACTCAAAATGGCAAACCCCAGCAGGCGGCGAATATTATCGACATCGCTGGTGGCGCGGCTGATCAGCTCTCCGGCGGTGTTGCGGCCAAAATAGGCGGGCTCCATGCGCAGCAGGTGTTGAAAGATGCGCTGCTTGAGGTCAAACTCCACCTGGCGGCCCACCCCAAACAGCGTAATGCGTGACACCATGCGAATCACCCACATCACCGAGGCTAGTACCAGCACCAGCAGGGCATAGTACATTACCCGGTTAAAGCTAAAGGTGACCTGCAATTCGTCAATGCCGTTGCGAATCAGCAGCGGTATCCACACGCCGACCAGGTTGACGATAAATAATGCAGCAACCCCCAGGGCCGCCTGCCGCCTGTGGGGGTTGAGGTAGGTACCCAGTTTTTGTAGCTGCGATCGCGCCATAACATCCGCCCTAATTGCCCCCCTATCCTAGACGAATTTGAGGAGCGCACTGGGCGATGGGTTGAGCATGGGCTTGAGGGTTAAACGGTTAGAAAGTTCAAGGTTGGAAAGTTTGAAGGTTCAAACGTTGAAAGGTTGGAAAGTTAAAGGGTTTAAGACTTCCCCATAGCCAACCTGCCAACTTTCCAACTGCCAACACTTTCCCTAAATCGTCTCAACCACCTGCTCCCACTGCATGCTGAAGGGGGGCAGCCAGCCCCGCAGGTAGTAGTAAACCGCGCTCAGCAGCTCGCCCCAGTAGCGCGTCGTCAGCACCAGGGCATTCACATTGGGGGCCAGGTCGGCCAGGCTGGCCAGGGTATCGCGGTTTTCTAGGTTGAGGGTCGTGTAGAGCTCGGTGGGGGCCGCCACCACCTGAATGCCCTCATTCTCAAAGGCCAGGGCGGCGCGGCGCATGGTTAACGCGGGGGCCACCAGCACTACTCGGTTGGCGTCACGGTTGGTGCGGGCCGTATCAAAGCGGCCCACGCGGGCCGGCTCGGTAAACAACCCCTGCTCGATCAAAAAGTTCTTTTGATCGACCACCGTATTGCGAATATCGGTGCCCGTGGCCTCAACCCGAATGCCCTCTGAGGGCACCCCCCGGCCCACCAGCTGCTGGCGAATCGCCTGCCGCAGGGGTTCTTGCTCTTCGCCGCTGCCAAACCGAGGCCCGGCAGTGACCGTCACGTAGGGACGGGCCAAGCTGATGCGGCTGTAGACGTTGGCGGCGCTATTCAGCCGGGCTACCAGCACCGGGTCGAGGGGGTTGTCGGCATCAATGCGGCTGCTGAGGGCGTTGGTCTGTCGGTAGGCGTCAGCGTTTTCGCCAATCACCACAATCGACACGGCCCGGTCTACGGGCACCTGGTCGATCGCAGGGCAGATGTCGCTACACAGCCGCTGCTGGCTGGCGTAGGCCCGCTGTACCGACTGTTCAGAATGGTTGACCAAGGCCCGCGCAATCAGCGGCATACTGGCGAAAAATAAGATCAGCAGCGCCACCGTCACCATGCGCCCATTGACCTTTTTCATGCCGTTGCTGAGGGACAGAGCCAGCAGCGTAATGGCCGCCCCTAGGGGCGTCAGCGGAAACACCAAAAACTGCCAAAACACCCCGATAGTGCTGTCTTCAGGGAACAAAAATGCCCCGGCAATCAGCGCCAAAATCATGGCTCCGCCAAACCAGGTCAAGAAGTTGGCGGGGATAAATTTTTTGAGCACCCACCACAGAAAGTAGCCAATGCCAAGCCACAGCAGCAGACGGGTTAAGAGGTTGAGAATATCCATAGTCAGATCGGCAACGGACAGGTGGGCGCTGTAGGGCGAAGGGCGAAATTCGCACCCTGGCCTAGGGTGGCTTTTGGGGGGCCAAACTGACCCCGCAGGAACTCTCTGCAAAGCATACTTCAGTAACGAAAACTCGGGCTATGTGCGGCCCCAATCAGCCCCAAAGTTCTCACTTACGATGGCTTGGCGATCATCTGGCAGGTGAGGGCTGGGTTAGGACAGCCTAAAACACCGGGGTTCAAGCCATTGGGCATGTCTTTCCATTTGTCGCTCTTCTACATTTTTGTTCTTTTGCTCTATGAGACTTGTAATTCTGAAGCGGCTGATGGTCGGGGTTTCGTTCTGTGTTAAAAGGAATGGGTAGCAATAATTACCGGTTATGAAATCCCTCGGCGTCTCCCGGAAAGCGTTTCTACCCCGGCTCGACGGCTGGACGCTGGGCGTGGCGCTGATCGCCCTGGTGATGCTGCTGCCGGTGGCAATTATTCTTACCAGCCTATTCACCAACACCAGCGATGCCTGGGGGCACCTGGCGGCGACGGTGCTGCCCGAGTACATTCGCAACTCGCTGGTGCTGATGGTGGGGGTGGGCCTGGGGGTGCTGGCGATCGGGGTGAGCACCGCCTGGCTGGTGAGCACCTGCCAGTTTTGGGGCAGGCGGTGGTTTGAATGGCTGCTGCTGCTGCCGCTGGCGGCCCCGACCTATATTCTTGCCTACGTCTACACCGACACGTTGGAGTACTTTGGCCCGGTGCAGACGGCCCTGCGCGGCCTGTTTGGCTGGCAGCGAGCGACCGACTACTGGTTCCCCAATATTCGCTCCATTGAGGGGGCGATTCTCCTGTTTAGCCTGACGCTCTACCCCTACGTGTATTTGCTGGCGCGGGTGGCGTTTTTAGAACAGTCAACCGCCACGCTGGAGGCGAGTCGCTCGTTAGGCTGTGGCCCCTGGCGCAGCTTTAGGGCGGTGGCGCTGCCGATGGCTCGACCGGCGATCGCCGCTGGTACCGCCCTGGCCCTGATGGAAACCCTGAACGACTTTGGCACCGTGGCCTACTTCAGCGTCTCGACCTTTACCACGGGCATCTACCGCACCTGGTTTGGCATGGGCGATCGCCCGGCGGCGGTGCAGCTCTCGGCGGTGCTGCTGCTGTTTATCTTTGCCCTGGTGGTGTTGGAACAGCGATCGCGCCGTCGGGCTCGCTACTACCAGGGCATGGCTCGCACGATTTCGCAGTCGCGCTACGGGCTGGGTGGGCTGCGGGCCGTGGGAGCCTGGCTGGTCTGTGCCGCCCCCGTGCTGCTGGGGCTGATCATCCCCACCGGGCTGCTGCTGGCGATGACGGTGCGGAACGCCGAAGACACCCTCGATGGTGACTTTGTGGTGCTCAGTCTCAACAGCTTGGTGCTGGCGGTGCTGGCGGCGGTGCTGGCGGTGCTGCTGGCGCTGGTGATGGCCTACGGTCTGCGGCTCAACGGCACGCCGTTTCTCAAGCTCTCGGTGCAGGGGGCCAACCTGGGCTATGCCGTCCCCGGCGCGGTGATTGCGGTGGGCACGCTGATTCCCCTGGCGCGGTTTGACAATGCCGTCGATGCCTGGATGCGGCAGACCTTTGGTTTTTCGACTGGGCTGCTGCTGAGCGGCACGATTATTGCGCTGCTGTTGGCCTATCTGGTGCGGTTTTTGGCGGTCAGCTTTGGGGCGATCGAGGCGGGCCTGGGCAAAATTAAGCCCTCGCTGGACGATGCCGCCCGCAGCCTGGGCCAAAGCCCCAACCAAACCCTGCTCAAAATTCATCGCCCGCTGCTGGGCAGCAGTCTGCTCACCGCCACCATGCTGGTGTTTGTGGATGTGATGAAAGAGCTGCCCGCCACGCTGATCATTCGCCCGTTTAACTTTGACACCCTGGCGGTGCGGGTCTACCAATACGCCGCCGACGAGCGACTGATCGAGGCCTCGGCCCCGGCGCTGGCGATCATTCTGGTGGGGCTGCTGCCGGTGCTGTGGCTGAGCAAGCAGATCGCCAACGAGGGTAAGGGCTGAAATTGGCCATCGAAATCAAGGTGCAGCCAGTCGGCTATTCTTCTTCGGTGTACTCTTCCTCAGATTCTTCATCTTCGGTGTACTCTTCTTCAGACTCCTCGTTTTCCTCAGAGTATTCCTCTTCCGCGTCTTCGGACTCTTCCTCCTCTGATTCTTCGTCTGTGGATTCCTCCTCTTCGGAATAGTCTTCGTCAGACTCTTCCTCCTCAGATTCCTCCTCTTCCTCGGATTCCTCGGTCTCCTCTTCGTCGCTGCTGCCGTAGCCAAAACCGTAGGATTCATCGACGGCGTACTCTTGGCAGAGGGCGTCTAGCTCCGCGACAAACTCGGTGCCGTCCTCAACACTGAGGTCAAAGTTGAGGATATTTAGCAGGTAGGGGCTGCCTTCGTCGTCGCTATAGTCGTAGTCGAAGTAGTAGTCGTCTTCGCTTTCGACGTAGGTGAGGCAGAGGGCGGCGATCGCGTCGGTAAAGCCCTCGGGGTCTTCGGTGTGAATGTAAAAGTCGTAGAGCAAGAGCGAGCAATCGTCGGCAAAGAATGACTCGTCGTCTTCCCAAACTTCGGCACTAAAGTCGAGTTCGCTGAGGGATTTGATGATCCAGGAGTCGTGGCCGTTATAGTCGTCGTGGATGACGTAGTCGTAGGGAATGTAGCAGTAGCCGCGATCGCCCCACTCTGGCCCCCAGGAGTTGCGCACAATAAAGAAGCGGTCTTTGTCGGAGTAGCCGACGCAGAGCATGGCGTGCCAGCCGTGGGTTTCGCGCACGTTGTCGGAGCGCTTGGGCTGGGGCACCCGGCCTTTGTTGCGGGTGGCCTCGTCAAACGATTCAAAGGTGTTGAGGGCAAAGGCGATCGGGTAGCCCTCAGCTAATGTGTGCCGCCAGAGATCTAGGTCGGTGTCGATGGTTTCGGCTTCGATGATTTTAAAGTTGGCGGCGTGGTCGTAGGCCCCGGTGTCGGGCTCAGTGAAGATCAGCGCTTCGTCGTTGGGCCACAGGTCTTCGGCGCAGGCTCCGTGCTGCATCAGCGTCTCGATCGCACAGTACATCTGGGTGCCGCGGTCTTCGTTGTGGCTGCCGGTCTGCGATCGCGCGTTGTAGTAGACAAACAACCGGCTGACATCGGCGGCATCGCCCAGGTCGCGCTTAGCCAAGTACTCATAGGCTCCCACAAAGGCGTTGGCCACACAGCTGTTGCCCACCTGCGCCTCTACCTCGGTCATGTGGTGACGCAGATCGACCCGGGGCGGCAATTCCTCTTTCTGAAACCGCCCAATCTGGTGATGCTTAACGTCGTCCGGCTTTTGCCCCGGCTGATAACCGCCAATGCGAAACTTACGGTTCTGCGTAAACATGTCTGACCTTGAGGAATAGCTCCTTAAGCATTCCCCCACCGCTCTCTGCGAGCGCAGCTCTGGGCACTTATATTTCATTGCTTCACTGAGGTAAATTTTCAACCTGCGGCGACCTTGGGCAGACTCCTCAAGGCCGCCGCTATCAGCCAATCTCTACCTCAGGGCTTCACTTGCCCCAATCGCAAGACGCTACCTTAAAGTCTTATAGATCACCCCGTTTGGCCCCGCCCTTAACCATGCAAGCATTCGACAAGCTGCCCCGTTGGCTGGTGTGGGAAATTGCCCTGCCCTTGACCATGCTGAATGTTTGGCTGCTTTACAAGGTCTTTCAAACCTTTCAAGCAGCCTTTACCATGCTGATTGCCGCCACGCTGCTGTCGTTTTTACTCAGCTACCCGATTGAGCAGCTCGAAAAGCGGGGCATTAAACCCGGCATCAGTATCGCGCTAATTTTGCTCTTGACCGTTGGGCTGGTGGGGCTTTTGGGCTTTACCCTGGTGCCGGCCCTGCTGTTGCAGCTGGGAGATTTGGGCAATCGCCTGCCCCACTGGTTAGAGTCGGGTAGCGAGCAGTTTCAGGCGCTGGATGACTGGTTGGTGGTTCAGCGCATTCCTCTAAATGTCACCGCGCTGGTGACTCAGCTGGCCCAAATGCTGCCCGATGAGGTGGCCCAACTGCCCGACCAGCTGCTTGAAGTCATCGTTGGCGTGGCCGACAGCCTGCTGGAAGTGCTGATTACGGCTGTGCTGACCCTGTACCTGCTGCTCCACGGCCATGAGTTTTGGGGTGGGCTGCTGCGCTGGCTGCCGGGCGACTTTGGCGGCCAGATTCGGCTGGCGTTTCAGGAAAAGTTTAAGAACTACTTTGTGGGGCAGGCTGCGATCGCCCTGCTCATGGCCACCAGCCTCACCACCGTCTTCTTTCTGCTGAAAATTCCCTACTGGCTGGTGTTTGGCATCGGCATTGGCCTGATGGCGCTGATTCCGTTTGGCGATATTGTGGGAATTTTTACGGCGGCTGTTGTTGTCAGCTTTAAAAGCATTTTGCTGGGGGGCGAGCTGGCAGTGGTCGCCCTGCTGGTCGATCAGCTGATTGATAACGCTGTGGCCCCCAAAATTCTCGGCGACCTAATTGGGCTAAACCCGGTTTGGATTTTGCTACTGCTGCTAGTGGGCTCTCAGCTGGCGGGGGTCTTGGGCCTGCTGTTAGCGGTGCCCCTGGCGGGGGCTATCAAGCGGATTTTTGAGGAGGTGTATCACGATGCTGAGAAGCTGCCGACAGCTTGACTTGTTTGCGGCAGACAAATTCCCCTTGCCGCCGCTGCTGAGAGCGTACGCACTGCTGTCGGCAAGAGCCGAGGAAATCGGCACGGCCCAGGGTCACGCCGCCGCTGTGGGATATTGGCAAAACGGTATTCTCCGAGCCGTTGATTATTTCTCCCCAGAGAGCGAAATCTAGAGAGCGGAATCTAGCCCGTTCTAGCCAGGCAAAGAGCATGTCGAGCTGGCTTGTGGTGATAAACCCATACTGCCAGAAAATCATCGGCAGTTGAGTGGCCGAGTCATGGTGGTGGAAGGCGGTAGCCACTTCTTCGTTGGAGACCCCAAATTCGGTTTGCACAAAGCTGACCAACCGGTTGATCATCGGTGAGTTCATAGCGAGTTTCTGGTGTGAGGGAGCGTTGATGCTGCCTGGTAGTAGCCGCAGCGGACCACTCGCGACAGGCTTGCATTTGAAGGCAAAGCTTAAGCAGCGGTTGTGGCAATGCTGTGTCGCTGGCGTTTCAGCTCTGTTGCGCGGGGCTAAATCAGTCACAATGCCACGGCAACGCCACGGCATTGACATACCTGAGGCCTAATCTAGAGCTAAGACTAGGCCTTAGTGGCAGGACGCTGAGCTGTCCGGTTGGCAATACTGGCTATTTCTGCATCGTTTATAATTGGCGCGATCGCCGCCGCTCCAGAACATACTTGGGGGTACCTATACCTACGCCAGTGTTTACCGTTAGCATTGTGTCAGTGATGACGGTCAGTATCAGCCCTGTCCGGCGGTTGATGCCGACCCCGACCAAACGAGCATTAGCTTTCAACCCTTGCCAGTGAGCCAGCCATGACCGATTCTAGCTCTACCCCGCCCCAACCCTCGGCCCCCAGCGGCAAAGGCATTTTGCGTGAAACCGTTGAGACCCTGGGCCTCAGCGTGCTGCTGGCCTTGGGTATTCGCACCTTTGTGGCCGAGGCCCGTTACATTCCCTCGGGCTCTATGTTGCCCACCCTGGAGATCAACGATCGCCTGATCATCGACAAGGTCAGCTACGACTTTGGCGATCCCCAGCGGGGCGACATTGTGGTGTTTCGTCCCCCCGACGCCCTGGGCCAAGACGAGGCCTTCATCAAGCGGCTGATTGGCCTGCCGGGGGACGTAATTGAGGTCAAAGACGGACAGCTCTACGTCAACAACGAGCCCCAAACAGAACCCTACATTGCGGCTAAGCCCGACTACCAGTACGGGCCAGTGACGGTGCCCGACGATGCTTACCTAGTGCTGGGCGACAACCGCAATAAGAGTTTCGATTCCCACTTTTGGGGCTTTTTGCCGGCCGACCACCTGATTGGCCGCGCTGTGTTTCGGTTTTGGCCCCCCAATCGCCTTGGCGATCTCAACTAAGCCGCTGGAGCCGCTGCTCAATGCGGTCTAGCCGGTGCAGCAGCTCTGCCTCAACGGGGGTAGGCAAATCGGTGGCTCGCTCGACGGTGATGCTGCCACTGGTTTCTAAAATTGCCGCCCTAATTTCCGCCAGGTCTTCAAACCCCTGGCGGCGCAGCACCGTATACAGCTCTTTTTCGCTAATCAGCTCTTTGGCCAGGTTTTTTGAGATCATCTGCCCGTCTACCAGCAGCGGCGTCGATCGGCCTTCCACCACCTGCTGAATGCGGGGATAGCGATAGGCCAGGCGCACCACCAGGTAGTTGGTAATCAGCAGGGTAGTGGCCCCAATCAGCCCCCCTGAGACCGAGTTGTCGTCGCCAATGATGGCGTTTTGCACGGCATTGGAGAGCATGAGCAGCACAACCAGATCAAAACCAGTCAGCTGTCCTAGCTCGCGCTTGCCCCCCAGCCGCAGGGCAATGAGCAAAAAGCCGTAGACCAAGATGGGCCGAACAATCTTTTCGAGGATGGATATATCGGGTATCCACAGATCGTGAGCGATAGACATAGGGCAAAAAATGAAAGATGGAAGAGTGAAAAATTAAAAATGCGCGATCGGCTTGAATCCTGGCGTTTTGGACTGTCCTAATCTGGACTTCACTTGCTACGGAGTTTAGGGAGATCAGTAGGTGTTCAGCGATTTTGGTTAACCCTTCCTCATCCTGCAAGCTGGCGGTGAAGAGTATCCATGAGCCAACTTGGCGAAATTTAGCGATCGCTAAATTTCGCCAAGTTCACAGGCTCTAATGACCAGCAACAACCAGGCAGCAAATTTCTGCGCCTACACCACCAGGCTTTCTAAGCGACTGACGGCGCGATCGACGATGTCTAAACTGGCCTGCCAAAACTTGGGCTGGCGAATGTCTTGCTGGAGGTGGCGCAGCACTACATCTTCTGCCGTCATGCTGCCGGTGTCGCGCAGAAGCTTGGTGTACAGATCATTGAACTGAGCGCCGTAGTGGTCTTTTTGGGCGTAGATGCCCAGGCTAAACAGATAGCCAAACAGGTAGGGATAGTTGTAGAAGCCCAGCTCTGCGATCGAGAAGTGCAGCTTGCTGGCCCAAAACATCTCGTCGTAGCTGGTCAGGCTGTCTTCGTACCAGTGCTGCCAGCTGTCGCGCATCAGCCCCTTGAGGGTGCCTGCAATCACAAACCCTTGCTGGCGAGCCTCGACCAATTTTTGTTCAAAGGTAAATCGAGCGGGAATGTTGAGTAGAAATGTGATGGCGGCGGCTCCTTCTTCCCAGGCAATTTTGAGCATCTGTTCGGGGGAGCGGGCCTGCTCAAACAGGGCGTCGCGCACTAGGGTTTCGGCAAAGATGCTGGCGGTTTCGGCCAGGGTCATGGGGTAGAAGGTCTTGTAGCGGGGCAGATCTTGCATCACCCAGTTGTGCCAGGCATGGCCCAGTTCGTGGGCCAGGGTGAGCACGTTGTTCATGCTGCCCTCGAAGGTCATAAAAATGCGCGGTTCCTTGGGCTCGGCGAAGCTGGTGCAGTAGGCCCCGGTGGCTCGGTTGGGAGTCGGCTTTGCGTCAATCCAGCCCTTTTCGGCCATCATCATGGCAAAGTCGCCCATGGCCGGGGTGAACTGGCGAAAGGCATCGGCAACTAGTTCGATCGCCGCCTCAAAAGAAAAGCCCTCGGTCTGGCCCGCTGCCGGGGGTGGCGCAAATAAATCCCAGGGGGCGGGCTGGATGTCGAGCACTTTG
Organism: Leptolyngbya sp. CCNP1308; assembly: GCF_034932455.1. Classification (NCBI taxonomy): domain Bacteria; kingdom Bacillati; phylum Cyanobacteriota; class Cyanophyceae; order Leptolyngbyales; family Leptolyngbyaceae; genus Leptolyngbya; species Leptolyngbya sp. CCNP1308. The sequence continues at coordinate 107,826 of NZ_JAYGIH010000074.1, forward strand.
CCCATCGCCGTTAGAGCCCGCTGGCCGATCGCCCGCCGGTCGTAGGTGGCCGCCATCATGGCGTCGAGGGTGGTGCGATCGATGCGGCTCTGGTGACAGCTTTTGTCGAGGTAGTGCAGGCGGCGGTGGTGCCCCCGCTGCTTGGTTTCCTCGAGCCGCCAGCCGTTGATGGCGTTGAGGATGGCCGCTACCGTATCGGCCCGGCTTTCCCAGGCGGCGTTGACCCCGTGCCAGGCCTCGGAGCGGATGGTGCGATCGGGGGAACTGAGCAGGTTAAAGGCTTTGGCCAAGCCAACGGTGTCACCCGCCACGGTGCATTGCAGGGTGCCCGAGAGTTCGGTGTAGAGGTTGCCCCAGCCCTGGAGTCCGTTTACAGCCAGGCCGGTGATCAGCTTTTCTTCGGCCAGGCTGAGCAGCTGATCGTTGAGCTGGCGCTGGTGCCGCAGCGAGAAGCTCAGCTCGGCGAGCACTGGATCCGCAATCAAGGCCTGGATAAAGGCGTCATCGACCCGCAGCAGAAAAATATCCAGGGCTTTGGTGGCCTGGCTGATTTCGGCGCTGAGCTGTTGCAGGGTGGGTTTCCACTCGCTGGCGCTGGCATCGCGGGAGTCAACGCTGAGAATAGAGGAAATAAAGGTACGCAGGTTGCCTAGGCGTTTGGCGGTGGCGGTGCGCTGCTGGTGGGCGGTTCTAACCTGGGCCAGCAATCCCTCGAATTGGTCTTGAACCAGGGGTTCTGCGGGTTCGATCTGCTCGACAAAGGGAGCGCAGAGAGTGGCTAGAGTATCGATTTCGGCCCTGATGCGTTCGACAGTAACGGCAATTTGGGGATCGTCACTACCGCTGAAAAAGGCGCTGTTGTCCCAGGTTTGTTGTAGACGGGGCATGGGCAGGAGAGGCTAGGGAAGGAAGGTGACCTTAGCTTAACCAATGTCCCATGGGTTCTGGCTGTAGCTAGAGGTATAGCGCGTCGGCAGGAGCGATCGCTGCCACCTCTTACCGACAGCATTCGGCATGCCGCGGCGGTCTGCCTAGACAGTATGACTTGGGGCGATTGCCCCTTCAACTCTCTCCCGCCCATCTGCCATAGCCAGTTCCAGATACCGCTGAAGCGACTCCGACGCCAGACCGTGCAGCAGCAGATTGCGGGCCGCCCCAAAAGCGCTGTTGGGGGCTAAGGGATGGCGGTTGCTCACGGTGTGGTTCCAGCTGTAGTCGCCCGTTACCCGGCTAAAGTAGAGGGCAAAGCTTTCGTCAAACTGAAGGGAAAGTACCGCCCGCTCAAACTCGTCGCTGGTGACCCAGAGGGAATAGCAGATCTTGAACAGCTCCAGGGAGGACTCCATATCGAGCACCTGGAGCCAGCCCCGTCGGGTGATGTCGATCGCAACCGACACCGGGCGAATGCCGCCATAGCTGAGCCCGCGCTGACGCACATGCTCTAGCCAGTTAGGATGCTGCTCCTGGGCGCGGTGATAGTCGAGCACAAAGTTGTAGAGGTTGATGTCGTGCTCTAAAAAGGCGTTGGCGGCCAGGTCTTCTACCCGGCGGGGGTAGAGGGTGGCGTGGGGCAGGGTTGGGTCGGGGCCGTTGTCAATTAAAAAATTGACGATGTTAGAGCCAATGCCGAAGTGGCGCACAATCAGGTAGCAGGCTTCGGGGGTGGTAAAGGTGTTGAGAAACCAGACGGCCAGCTGGTGCATCAGCCAGTAGTTGCGAAACTGAAAGGGCAACAGCCGCTTGAGCGTCATAATCAAGGCCATGGCCAGGTTGGCGAAGAGTTTGATCGGCAGCAGCAGGTAGCAGCGCGACCAGCTTTGCAGGTCTTTGACCATATAGGCTTTGGCGGTGGGGTCGAGGGGGATGGCCCAGTCGGCATAGATGGCATCCCAGTAGCTGGGGTCTTGCCGGTTGTGGGGCGCTGGGGTGTAGGTCATAGGTCAATCTCTTCCAGTTGCAGGCGGTACAGGCGGGCGGTGACCTGGGCCGTTTTGACAATGCGGGCGGCAATGTCTGCCGTCATCCAGTCGGCGGTCAGAAAGGCATCGAGCTTTTGCACGTGGGCCTCGTCGTTCTCGCCGTGGTAGCTGAGGAAGGAGATCTGGGTCTTATCTAACCCCAGACTTTGTTGAATGAGCGCGGCCCACTGGCCCGCCATGCGGTTGCCCAGCCCTTCCACAATGAAGATGCTGCCCAGCAGATCAATTGGGTTTTCGCGGGAGGCACGCTGAAAAATAAAGGCGGACAGGGCCTCTGAACCAATGTTTTGCTCAGCCCCCAGGATCTCCTCAAGCTTTCCCCCCACCGAGACGTAGTCGCGCTCCAGCATTTGAAAGTCGCGGTGCTCGTCGCGGGCGTGGCCGATCAGGTGCGATCGCAGCTCAAAGTCGGTCATATTCGACGCGGCCCGAGTAATCCACCTTGCGCCATCGACCACCTGGGGGCGCAAGGCCCGCAGCAGCGCCCGGTAGTCTACAAGGGTAAACTCCCCCCGGTGCAGTCGCCTGACGATGGGGACAGATCGCAGCTCTCGCTCAAAGGTCAGCCACACCAGCATCAGCTGGCGCAGCAGCGTTTCAGAGACGGTGGACTCCAGAGTTTCGACCTCTGGGGGAGTATCCGCCGGGGTAGGAAGGTTAGGGGGGGCGACCGCAGCAACAGCCCTCGGCGGCTCGGCTTCAGAACCTTGGCTTGGGGTCGCCTCCACCACCGTCAGCAGCAGGTAGGCAGTGGTGAACCGACCGCTTTCGGGCACAAAGCAAAAGATCTGCTGCCCGGTTCGCAGCTTGCCCGAGTTAAACAACTCCTCCAGCATCAGATAGATCGAGGCGCAGCCGGTGTTGCCTCGGGTGTAGAGGTTGGTAAACCACTGCTCTTCAGGAATCATGCAGCCCGCCTGTTCGAGCAGGTCGATGATCTGACTGCGAAAGAAATGCGACGAGTAGTGGCAGAGCAGCCAGTCCACCTGGTCGGGGTGCACCCGACCGGCTTCAATCAGCCGAATCCAGCCCTCTACGCCCAGTTGCACCACCTGGTCGAGTAGGCGAATGTTTTGGCGCAGGTTGAGCGCTCCCGCCGCTGCCGCTGCCCCCTGGTCGGGAAAGTCCATCCAGCTGGTCAGATTCGTAGGGTTATCGACCCCGGCGTACATGCACACCGGATGGGTGTTGGCGTGGGAGACCGACTCAATCCACTCAATCTTGAGGCTGAGACCGCTGGCGCTGGGGCGATCGCTGACTAAGCAGGCCCCCGCCCCATCCGACAGCATCCACCGCAGAAACTCGGTGTCGAAGGGAAGGGTAGTCCCGGCGGCGGTTTCGGCCTCAAACCGGGTGTGCTTAAACAACCGCGAGGCCAGCTCTGAGGCCACTGCGATCGCCCGCCGCTTTTGACCCAGCTGCACCTGGGCCGCCGCGTATTTAAGCGCCGCCACGCCAGCGCAGCACACCCCCTGGTGGGAGGTCGCCTCCACCGGGGCCAGTTCCGACAGTTCTCCGTGCACCATGCTGGCAAAGCCCGGCACCAGCAGGTCGGGCCAGGTGGTGGCGCAGGCCAGCAGGTCAATGGCCTTGGGGTCTAGCTCAGCCTGGGCCAGGGTGTCTCGCACCGCTGTTGCCGCCATCTGGCTGTTGCTGAGGGTAGTCTGCTGCTGGCGATCGAGGGCGTAGTAGCGCTGCTGAATGCCGTTGCTTTTGAGAATGCGGGCCTTGACTCGGGAGGGGCGATCGCCCACCTGGCCCAGATAGGCTTCCATCTCATTGTTGGCGATCGGGTCTCCCGGCAGACATTTGCCGATGTGGGTGATGTAGGCCGACCGGGGTTGAGCCCGGTCGGCGGGGGTGAAAGACGGCATGGGGTTAGACCTCTTAGCATAAGACTGTCAGTTGCAGCCCTGGGCGGCCCGCTGGTTGCGCCATAGCAAGTGAATCGATCTCGGCCCTGACAGCACGTCGCCAGTGGCTGAAGCAAAAAACAGCGGAAAACCGTTGACGAGATGCGTCGTCTCAAGATGCCCCAATCGACTCAGCCCTGAACCTTGTGTCAGGTGAGCCATTTGCCCAGTAAAGCACCGTTGCCCAGCGCCATGACCTAAGCCGATCCGCTTTAGAGTTTGGCCCCGATGCCACGGAAGCCGATGGTTTGCTGCCTAAATTAGAAACAGTGCCGAGGCAGCAAGATATAGCCTAGCTAAACGCCAGCAGTGCTAGCCGCCAAAACCTCAGGTATGCCTTTAGACGAGGGCCAACTATATCTTTAGATGGTCTCGCTAGCTGGGGCCATTCGCTATTGTTTTAACAGTAAGGACAAAGGCACTAATTGCCTACTAAACATTTTGGAGAGGACGCATGAATATTCTGGCATGGATCGTATTGGGTTTGATTGCTGGCGCAATTGCTAAAGCTATTTATCCTGGGCATCAGAGCGGCGGCATTTTAGGCACGCTAATTCTGGGTGTAATTGGTGCATTTGTTGGCGGTAGCCTCTATACCCTGCTAACCACAGGATCGCTAGCCCTAACGGCAACCGGCCTCAGCATCGGTGGTGTGGTAATTGCGGTTCTGGGCGCAATTGTTGCTCTATTTATCTACTACGCAGTGGCTAAGCGGGCCGTCTAATCGTTATCAGTTTTTGCTAGCAAAGTAGGTAAGCACAAGTCAGCCAGATTAAAGATGGCATTTTCCAAAGATTGAAACTTCGGTTCACTGCTTAGGATTGCGACTGTTCTTTGGCGATAAACTTATCTAATTACAATGATTTAGGGCAGCTTGTCAGCAGGTTGCCCTAAATTGTTTTTTCTAGTAAGGTTTTGATTAGCTTTCTTTCCACTGTGTCAACAAGGCCGCGCGTGAACGAACAACTAAAACGATCTAATGCTCTAAAGCAAGCCCTACAGGCCTTTGTGCTCGATGCCGAGGGCGATTTAGCAACGGCCTTAGAAACCTACAGCGCCGATCGCTTAAAGCATTGGTCAGCCACCAACCTCCAGGGCATCAGTCGATCTGATCTGGCGATTGATATGTTTTTAACCGAAGGCCGGGTTTCTAACCGATCGGTATTGGATATTTTTATACAAAATCAGCCCGACCTATCTCTAGACGATCAGGCTCTGGTTAAAAGCTGGCAGAACACCTTCAACGGCCTCTTTAAAGTGCTTCAGGTCGAAGCAGAGCGCTACGAATTGATGAACTGGCTAACCGAAAAGCGCTACTGGGTAGAACCCAGCGGGGCGCAGTCGGCGGCAGAACTATCGCGGTTAAGCCCCGGTGAAATTGTCGTCACTCGCCTGGCACCCGACACAGGAGATATCTGGACGTTTTCAGGCCCCCTGATGCTGTTGGGAAAACTGGGAAAGCCAAAGCTGGCCGTGGCCATTGGCAACTTTAAAAATTGGTTCCCCAACTATCTCTACGGCGATGCCCCTGAGCTGTTGACCGAAGCTTGGCAATCTGTAGAGCGCTACCATCACGATTTTGTCGATTTTTTTGGTGGCGATCGGATCACGCTGTCTGGCTATGAGCTAAACAAAAAGCTCAAAGAGTATCAAGAGGTGACGACCCAGCGCCGTTTAGAAGAAATCGGAGTGGATGGGTCTAAGTCATTGAAAGAACTGGTGGCTCAGTCAGGCATGTCTGAGGAAGAGGTTGCTGAGTCGGTAGAGTCGCTTGGCGAAGACAGTCGCGAGGTGAGCCGTCTGCTCAAAGACGATCAGGCGATCAAGATGGCGATGCCGCCGATCAACCTTCCCGATGAACTGCGTCGGGCCGAGGCGGTTACTGTTTTTGTTCATCCCCGCTGGGGGCAGACGTTCTTAAAAGACTACGTGCGCCTCACCCAACTGTTTGACGCTACCGATGAAGAATCTGCGGCGAAGGTAGACAAGCTGATTCAAAAATATCTCAAGGAAGATGCGGTCAACGCCTACGTTTGGCACTGCTTTGCCGAAGACAATGCCCTGCCGTTGATGGCGTCTTTGGAGCGATGCGTTAACCGCCCCGAGCTGACCCCTGACGACCTAGACGATGTGTTAGTCCAAGCGGGCAAGCCGTTGGAACCGACGCTGCCAGAGATTGCCAGCGTGCCTATCCATCTGAATGACTTGTTTCAAGAGGCGCTGCAAGAGGTGGGCCAAAACTCATCCAAGAAAAAGTCGAAGGGCAAACCAAAGCAAAAGACCGGCTTTGCGGTTTAGTCCTCTTCCCTTAGTCCTCTACCCATGGCTTCCGGACTGGTCTTCGTCGCAGTTGGGGCCAAGTTGGCCCCAGCCGGCTCCTTTGTGGCCATCGTTTGAGTGTAAACACGCGATTTACGAGAGCCCCTTGACCCGGTAGCCAATGTCGCGGCGATAGTACATGCCCTCGAAGCAAATTTTGTCGATCGCTTCGTAGGCTTTGGCGATCGCCGCCTCAAAGGTGTCACCCAGGCCCGTCACCCCCAGCACTCGTCCACCGTCGGCCACAATGGTGTCGCCCCGGCGACGGGTGCCCGCGTGGAACACCAGCGCTCCGGTGGCGGCGGCGGCTTCAAAGCCGACAATTTCCATACCCTTGGGGTATTTATCGGGGTAGCCCTCGGCGGCCACCACGACACAGGCGGCGGCCTCCGGTTTCCAGGTCAGCTCTAGGGTGTCGAGCCGCCCTTCGATGCAGGCCAGCATCACCTCTTCTAACGGGGTTTCGAGCAGGGGCAGCACGGCCTGGGTTTCGGGGTCGCCCAGGCGGCAGTTAAACTCCACCACCTTGGGGATGCCCTCGGGGGTAATCATCAGCCCGGCGTAGAGAATGCCGCGATAGTCAATGCCCCGGCGGCGCAGGGTGGCGATCGCCGGCTCCAGCACCTCTTTCTGCACCCGTTCCATCATCTCAGCGGAGACCACGGGGGTCGGGGCGTAGGCTCCCATGCCGCCGGTATTGGGGCCGGTGTCGCCCTCGCCAATGGCTTTGTGGTCTTGGGCCGGCACCAGGGGGCGAATGGTCTGGCCGTCGGTGATGGCCAGCACCGACGCCTCTTGGCCGGTCATGAATTCTTCGATTACCACCTGGTGGCCCGCCGCGCCAAACTTGCCGCTAAAGGCATCTTTGACTGCTTGAATGGCCTCCTCTAGGGTGTGGGCCACGGTGACGCCCTTGCCCGCCGCCAGCCCGTCGGCCTTCACCACAATGGGGGCACCCTGCTGCTCTAGGAAAGCTAAGGCAGCGGCTTCGTCTTCAAACACGGCGGCCTGGGCGGTGGGAATGCCCGCCTCGACCATCAGCGCCTTGGCCCAGGCTTTGCTGGCCTCGATCTGTGCCCCCGCCTGGCAGGGGCCAAACACCTTCAGCCCCTGCTCTTGTAGATAGTCGGTAATGCCTTCGGCCAGAGGCTGCTCGGGGCCGATCACCACCAGCTCTAGGTTGTTGACCAGGGCAAAGCGGGCGATGCCCTCAAAGTCGGTGGGGGCCATGGCCAGGTTGCGGCAGTGGGGTAGGGTGGCAGTGCCGCCGTTGCCCGGTACACAGACCACCTCGGTAATTTTGGGCGATCGCAGCAGCGACCAAGCCAGGGTATGTTCACGGCCACCGCTGCCGACCACGAGAGCTTTCACAGGCAATTTCCCAAAAATGCGAATCTTATTTTCCCACGTTGCCAACCCAAATAGATGGCGGCTTTTTCCAGGGGGTTGAGGATGGTGCTGGAACCGCCTTAAGCCAGGGCTGGCCCCGCCTACTCAGTGCCTAAGCCATTGAACCCGGGCTTGAGATCAGGGTCTGGGGTCTGGGTCTCTGGCGGCGGTGAAAGCTGTCGAGGCAGGGTGACTACAAAGGTCGTCCCCTGCCCCGGCTCGCTGCTGACGGTGATGGTGCCATCCATGATGGTCACTAATGAGTTGACGATGGCCAGCCCCAGGCCGGTGCCAGGGCGCGGGCGGCGAATGGTCTGGTCAACTTGGCGAAAGGCTTCAAAAATATGGGGCAGCTGCTCTTTAGCGATGCCAATGCCGGTGTCGGCTACGGTGAGGGAAATGCGATCGGGGGCGACCTCGGCGAGGGTAATGTGCACCTGGCCGCGCTCGGTAAACTTGATGGCGTTAGACACTAAGTTGGTGAGCACCTGGCGCAGTCGATGTTCGTCGTTTTCTACCACCGGGTCGTCGAGCTGGAGGGTGCTCTCCAGGGTAATCGCCTTGCCGTCAGCCAGCGATCGCAAGTCTGACAGCGTAGAGCGCACCAGACCATAGAGATTCACCTGGGTCAGACTCAGGGTGAGGCGCTGGGCCTCTAGCTTAGACAGGTCAAGAATATCGTTGACCAGGTTGAGCAGATTCTTGCCGTTGGCGAAGATACGCTTGATCATCTCTGCCTGGTGGGGGGTCAACGGCCCCTTCGACTGGCTGTCCAGAATCTGCGAAAACCCTAAAATGGCGTTCAGCGGCGTCCGCAGCTCGTGGGACATGGTGGCCAAAAACTCAGACTTCACCCGGTAGGCCTCTAGCAGTTTGAGGTTTTGGTCTTCGATGTAGCGGCGCTGGCGCTCTAGCTCTTCATTTTGCTGGGTGAGCAGTTTATTGGTCTGCTGGAGCTGGGCCAGGGCGCTGGCCTCGCGCTGCTCGGCCTCGTACATGCGCAGGGCATTGCGCAACAGCAGCGCCAGGCGATCGGGCGAGACGCGGGTTTTGATCAGGTAGTCGCTGGCTCCAGCCTTCATCAGATCAACGGCAATTTGCTCGTCGCCCTGGCCGGTCAGCACCACTAGCGGAATGGTCACGCCCTCGGTGCGCCACTGCTGAATCAGCGACAGTCCGTCTTGCTCGGGCAGGCGGTAGTCCAGGAAAACGCAGTCGTAGGTGCGGCTGCTGAGGTTGGCGATCGCCTGCTCAGCGCTAGTTACTTCGGTGACGTTAACGGGTAGGTCGGCGCGATCGAGGGCGCGGCAGATGGCCATGCGATCGACGGCATCGTCATCCACCAAAAGAATCTCTAGCGCTTCACCCATCCGCTCGGTCCCTGCTTCTACTACCCACGATGGCGTCCAGCGGGTCTGATTAAGGAATTTCACACAGCGCCCAATACTGGTTGAGGGACGCCATTACCTCCGAAAATATAGAAAAGGTAATTGGTTTTAGGATATAACCTGCCACGTTCAATCGGTAGGCTTCGAGGCGGTCTTGGTCGGCGTCGGAGGTGGTCAAGACGACTACTGGTATAGATTTTAGCGATTCATCCTGGCGGAGCGCTTGGAGAAACTCTAGCCCGTTCATTTTGGGCATGTTGATATCAAGCAGCACCAGACGGCGATGTTCTGGCACCGACGGTGGCTCAGAGTTGGTACCACGCAACATATCTAGGGCGTCTAGGCCGTTATTGGCTACGTATAAAGGGTTGTCGATGCGGTTGTGCTTAAATGCCCGCTGCACGTTCATCACATCTATCTCATCGTCTTCGACGAGTAGAACGTTAACGGTACGCTTGCTCATAACCTGCTCCTGGAACGACAGCGGCGGCCAGATCGATCGGCCCAACCCGAGAATCAGCGTTGTGGTTAAGGCAAACAAAAAAACCGGCCATGACACCAGGACGTGTCACTTAGGGGTTGATAGTATCGCCAGCGGCCTTCCCATCCCAATGCATCGGCTGATGGTGAAAGCAGTTGGCTTGGTTAACCTTCCCCAACCACAACTGTAGAGACCCCAGGCCTACTTTCTATCTGCCCAAGGGAAGAACCTGCGGCGAGAGAACCGAGGGCTTTGATCTGGGAAACCTGCGCCGTCAGCGCCTGGGGATGAACGCCCGCCCGATGGGCCGCCAACAACCCCACCGCCTCTAGGTAAGAGGCCACCCGCACCGCTGGCACTCCCAGGGATTCGGGGCTGACCTCTAGAGCAGTGGCATTGGCCTCGACGGCGATCGCCAGCGATCGCCGCCCCAGACTCAGTAGGGCACTGCCCCCACAGGCGCTGGCGGGCACCACAATGGCATCGACCTGGTCGGCCCAGAGCGCGGGGCTAGATTGTCCCAGCGTTGGCTCCGTCACAAAACCTGGCGCTCGGCTCAGCCCCGCCAGCACGCAGGGCAAAAACGTGTGGCCCAGTTCCTCAGCGGCCGACTTGGGCGAAATTGACGGGTCTAGCGGCAGGGGGCTGAGGGCCGGGGCGTGGGCGCAGGGCACCCGCAGGGTGCGCACCACCAGGTGGCTGATCACCGCCTCGGCCCCTGCCAAGGGGTCTACGCCGTGGCCCTGGCGATAGTCTTGCAGGGTCTCAGCATCGGTGTCTTCCGGGAAGCGGGCCACCACGGCGATCGCATTCGCCCCAGCGGCGATCGCCCGCTCCGCCGCCCGCAGCAAACTGTCGGGTCGCCCAATCGTGCCCCAGGTCACCCCCGAGGCCGCCGTCCGTAGCTCTACCCCCAGGGGCGCATCGGTCACTACGTAATCGGTCAAATCTAAGCCCAGAGTGGCCCGCGCCGCATCCGCCGCTTGCAGGTGTCGCCAGCGCAGGTCATCTTCGATCGCCGCGTCCAGCACCAGGCCAATGCGGTTGCGGTGCAGCGGGCGCAGTCCCCAGCGGCCCGCTGCAAACTGGTCGAGCCCGTAACCCTCGACGTAGTAGGCGTTGGGTAGCGGCCAGTAGAGCTGCGCCCCATTCATCACGTTGGGGTGGGTAATTAGGGTATCGACTACTGAGGCGATCGCCCGCGCCACCGGTAGGGCATCCCCCGCGTAACCCCCCACCGCTGCGCCGATACCCGTCGGCACCACTAGCACCGCCGTATAGGGACGGCGACTCGGATCGGTATTCATAGCAGCTCAGAATTGGATTGCGTCGTCACCACGGCCTCGACCGTGGCGGTTTGGGTGGCGGAGTTCACCTGGGTAATTGCCCAGCGCAGGGGCTCGCCCCGCTCGGTCAGGGCTGATTCGATCGCCCCCACCAAATCTCCTTGGGCTTCTCCCAGAGGGATCTCCAGCGTAATAAAGTGAGTGGCTAACGCCATGGTCTATCCACTAAAACAAGCAATTGCTGCCCGGTGTAGGGTGGGCACTGCCCACCACTGAGCCTCGCAGAGACAGAAGGCGTAGGGTGGGCACTGCCCACCACTAGAGCCTCGGGAAGGCCAAACAACCCTAATTGGGATGGAAACTTGTCTGCCAAAATCATCCAATGGTGGGCAGTGCCCACCCTACGGTCTAGCCCTGGCCGAACTGCTTTTGGTAGACGATGTCTTCCTTCTCGGTTTCTAGCTTGATGTCCGATCGCGGGAAAGCGACGCACAGCAGCGCATAGCCATCGGCCTGAAGCTCGGTGCTCACCCCCATGCCCTCGCTCTGATCGACCTCGCCCTCCAGCACCAGGGCGGCGCAGGTGGTGCATACCCCCGCCCCGCACGAGGTCGGCAAATCGAGCCCCACCGCCTGGGCTGCCGCCAGAATAGTCTGGTCTTCCGGAACGGTGATGGTCTGGGTTTTGCCCTGGTGGTGGATTTCGACGGAGTAGCTGGTGGCCATGGCGAGTTGACGGAAGTTTAGGTGAGTAGTTAAAGAACAGTCGCCAGTCCAGGTCAGAGATCTGAGTCTTCCTACCGGCAAAACTTAGTCCCTAGACCGGGATTGGATGGATTGCAATCCAAATCTCAACCTATCATCCCACCGGAAAAGTGCGGTCAAATTCTTCCAGCAGATCGTCCATTTCTTCGATCGCCTGGTTGACATCAATGCGCAGGGTGCCCAGGTCAGGCTGCTCTAGCAGCTGAATCAGCGCCTCTCGCTTAGAGCGAATGGTGGCAATGCGATCGCGAATCATTTGCAGTTCCATAGCCCGCCTTAAAACTCTTCACCGACAGCATAGACAACTTTGTAGCAGGGTGCATCAGGCAAGGTAGGTAGGAGCGCGTCAGGTACCTGACGTGCTCCTACCTACCTTTCTCACCCACAAGACGGCATGATAGTCAGAAGTAATCTTTCCACCGAGGGTTCTATGCTGGGGCGAATTAAGTTAGGCCGAATCAACCTGAGTCTGGTGCTGCTGGCGGTGGGCGGGGTGCTCACTATTGTCGGGTTTATTGCCTACTTTCAAGACAACTCCACCCTCAATCTGGTCGGTTTTTTCTACGGCATTCCGGTGCTGCTGGGCGGGCTGGCGCTGCGGGCCGCTGAGTTAGAGCCGGTGTCTTACACCCAGCCCACCTCGCCTGAGGTGCTCAAGCTGCGCGAAGAGCAGGCGACGCCCACTCAAAACCAGGTGCGCCTTGATGTCACCCGCTATCGCTACGGCCAAGAAGCCCATCTCGATGTGGCCCTGCAAAAGCTGGGGCTCAGCCCCTCAGGGCAAGAATGCCCCGAACTCAGGGGTCTGTACGAAGCTGAGGTGGACGGCAGCTACGCCCTGGTGCTGGAGTTTGACTCGTCAATGCTGCCCTTTTCTACCTGGGTTGAGAAGAAAGCCAAAATTGAATCGTTCTTTGGCCCCAGCGTGCGCGCCGAACTCAGCCAGCCCGCTGAAGACCAGGTCAATTTGGCCTTGGTGACCCTGCTAGAGCCCACGGCGGCCCCGGTTGAGGCCTAGTCTTCAAGGCTGAGGACGTTCGAGCGGATTGTTTTTGTTATTTTTGTTATCAGTAGCTGTTTTATGACAGGTCGTTCTTCTTTAGCCCAGTCCCACGGGCGCAAGCTTCCAGGGCAAATGGTGTCTACCCTGCGCTGTCTGGCGTTGGTCGCTGTGCTGTGGGGGCTCACCGCCTGCGGAGCGGCGACGCTCCAGGCCAGTGCCGAGTATCAAACGGTGACCCCTAGCCCCGATGGCATTGGCCGGGTCTACCTGGGCCGAGAGATTGCCCAGACCATGGGCCACCAGGGGGCTGGCTGGCTCGATCGCCCCAGTCGAGTGCTGCAAGAGCGACCCCAGGCTGCGATCGAGGCCCTAGATCTGACCCCCACCGATGTCGTTGCCGATGTCGGGGCGGGCACCGGCTATTTCGCCCGCCGCATTGCTCCCCTCGTGCCCCAGGGCAAGGTGCTGGCCGTCGATATTCAGCCCGAAATGCTGGCCATGCTCCAGGCCGAGCTGGAGGCCAAGGGCATTGAGAATGTGGAGCCGGTGCTGGGGCAGCCCGACAGCCCCAATCTGCCGCCAGACTCCATTGACCTGGCGCTGATGGTCGATGCCTACCACGAGTTCGCCAACCCCCGCGAGGTGATGGAAGGGGTTGTAGCGGCCCTCAAGCCCGGCGGGCGGGTCGTGCTGGCCGAGTACAAAGCCGAAAACCCCCTGATTATGATCAAACGGCTGCACAAGATGAGCGCGGCCCAGGTGCGCCGCGAGATGGCCCTGGTGGGCCTCGACTGGGTGAAGACCGACGACAGTCTGCCCGAGCAGCATCTGCTGTTTTTTCAGAAGCCGGCTTGAGCAGCCCGTGTGAGACAATTAATTATTATTGATTAAGTAGAGATCCAAGGATATCGACCCATGCTGAAGCGGCTGGCCACGGTGCTTTTGATTGTTTTTGCTGTCACCCTCCAGGGCTGTGTGGGCGGCGGCGGTGGTCTTCAGGCCTACGCCGACCAATATTCGGGCTACGAGTTTATGTACCCCATCGGCTGGGTTGAGGTAAAAGTGCCCGGTGCCGCCGATATTGTCTTTCACGACATCATCCACGAGACCGAGAACATCAGCGTAGTGATCAGCGACGTGCCCGAGGGCAAAGACCTCGACGCCCTGGGTACCCCCACCGAAGTGGGCTACAAGCTCTCCAAGAGCTTCAGCGCCCTGGCGGGAGATGACAGCAGCGTCGATTTGCTCAGCGCCCAGCGCATCGGCTCCGCTGACGATAAAACCTACTACATTCTCGAATACCTGGCCGATCTGCCCGCTGGGCCGCGCCATAACCTGGCCAGCGCCATTGTGCGTCGGGGCAAGCTCTATACGTTTAATGCTTCCACCGACGAAGGCCGCTGGGAGAAAGTCCGAGACCTGATGAAGCAGTCGGTGGCCTCGTTTAAGGTGTCTTAGTAAAGTTCCATCCCAATACCTATTCGGGATTTTACTGCGACCGGCCCAGCGGGCCGAGTTCGCCTCCTTGCCCAGGAACGTTTTTTGAGATCGTCACCTTCAGCTATGCCTACTTCTCAGCGCCCCCAGTTTGTGCTTGCTTCAGCCTCAAAGGCTCGTCGCGTTCTGCTGGTAGACGCTGGCATTCATCCGTTTGTGTACCCCAGCAACTTTGACGAAGACCAGGTTAGAGTCACCGATCCGCCCAGCTATGTGGCTACCCTGGCCCGCTGCAAGGCCGAGGTGGTGGCTCCCCAGTTCCCTAAAGCCCTGGTGATGGGGTGTGACTCGGTGCTGGCTTTCAACGGCCAGATCTACGGCAAACCTGAAAATAAAGACGATGCGATCGCCCGCTGGCAGAAAATGCGAGGTCAGGTGGGCGAAATTCACACGGGGCATGCCCTAGTCGCCCCCGGAGGCCGTATTCTGGTGCGCAGTGCCGTCACCCGGGTTTACTTTGCCGATATCGACGATGCCACCATCGTCGCCTATGTCAGTACTGGGGAACCTATGACCTGTGCCGGAGCATTTTCCAGCGACGGCAAGGGAGGACTGCTGATCGAAAAAATCGAGGGCTGCCATACCAATGTCATTGGCCTCAGCCTGCCGCTGCTGCGCTCCATGCTTGAAGAACTCGGCTATCGAGCGACAGAGTTCTGGTAGGGTTCCTTTTCCGATACTCCTTTTCCGATACTATGGAGCAATGCTCGAAATTGGTCACCGTAGCTGGCTAAGCGCCGTCGAAGTCAGAAATTCTGTAACATCTCCCCTCCGACTCTGCTCAGGGGATGATGACCAAAATTGAGTGCCTTATGCTTGGGGCTTGACGTCAGATATTCGTCTCGATGGGGTCGCAGGGTGATAAGGTTTTTTGTTGTCGATTAATTAAGTACCAAGAGGCGTTGGAGAACCATGAGCGCAGAGACTTTTGAAAAGGTCAAAAAGATTGTCAGCGAACAGCTAGGGGTCGAGGAGGCTGACGTTAAGCCCGAAGCTAGCTTCGCCAACGACCTGGGCGCCGATTCTCTCGATACCGTAGAGCTGGTCATGGCTCTGGAAGAAGAATTTGGCATTGAAATTCCTGACGAAGCGGCCGAGGGTATTGCCACCGTGCAGGATGCCGTTAACTTCATCGAAGACAAAGCCGCCTAGGCTCTCCCCCATCCTGGGGATTGGCCTTTGGAATAAGGTGCTTGCGGGGTGCCGAGGGGTGCTCCGCAAGCTATCGGTTTTACTATTGCCTGCCCGGCTTGCCCCTCGCCCCCGACCTGGTTCACCTGAAATTTGGCTATGGCAAACTCTGACTCAAAGCGCGTTGTGGTGACTGGCATGGACGCCATCACCCCCATTGGCAATAGCCTAGAGGAGTACTGGGCTGGGCTGGTGGCCGGGCGCAGCGGCACAGCCCGCATCACCCACTTTGACCCTTCCCAGCACGCGTCGCAAATTGCGGCGGAGGTTAAGGGGTTCGACCCAGGCGATTTTCTCGATAGAAAAGAAGTCCGGCGCATGGATCGCTTTTCCCAGTTTGCGGTGATTGCCGGTCAGCGGGCTCTCAAGCACTCGGGGCTAGAGATTACCGACCTCAATGCCGAGCAGATTGGCACCTGCATTGGCTCGGGCATCGGTGGCCTCAAGGTCTTAGAAGATCAGCAGGAAATTTATCTCACCCGGGGCCCCAGCCGCTGTAGCCCCTTCATGATTCCGATGATGATCGCCAATATGGCGGCGGGGTTGACCGCCATTCACACCGGGGCTAAGGGGCCGAGCACCTGTGCCGTTACCGCCTGTGCCGCTGGCTCCAACGCCATTGGCGATGCCTTTCGGCTGATTCAGCACGGCTACGCCCAGGCGATGATCTGCGGCGGTACCGAGGCAGCGGTGACGCCCCTGTCGGTGGCGGGCTTTGCCTCGGCCCGCGCCCTCTCCACCCGCAACGACGACCCCACCACCGCCAGCCGCCCCTTTGACAAAACCCGCGACGGCTTTGTGATTGGTGAGGGCTGCGGCATTCTAATTCTTGAAGAGCTGGAGCACGCCCTCAGTCGGGGGGCCACCATCTACGGCGAAATTGTTGGCTACGGCATGACCTGCGACGCCTACCACATGACGGCTCCGGTGCCCGGCGGGGCCGGGGCGGCTCGCTGCATTCAACTGGCGCTGAAGGACGCGGGTCTTGCGCCGAGCGACATTAGCTATATCAATGCCCACGGCACCAGTACGGGGGCAAACGACCCCACTGAGACTCAGGCGATTAAAACCGCTCTAGGGGATGTGGCCTACAAGGTAGCGGTGAGTTCCACTAAGTCAATGACCGGGCACCTGCTGGGGGGCTCTGGGGGCATTGAGGCGGTGGCGACCTGTCTGGCGATCGCCAATGACATCGCCCCGCCCACCATCAACCTCCACGATCCCGACCCCGACTGCGACCTCGACTATATTCCCAACCAGAGTCGCCCCATGCCCATTGAGGTGGCGATCTCCAACTCCTTTGGCTTTGGGGGGCACAACGTTACCCTAGTGTTTAAGAAATACCGTAGCTAGAGTTACGGATAGAATCGATTGATAGGTATAATGACCTAAAATGTGCCGTCCGGCACTTGAGCTTTGTGCCTTGCCTAGCCAGAGGGTATTGACAATCGTCTGGTTGCGGGGTCTGCTGAAAGGCGAGGCTGTGTGTGGGGTCTTAATCGATTTAGGCCGATAACCTTGTTAGCCCTTGGGCTAGTCCTAGTACTGCGTGCTGCTCCGAAAAACCGTCGTTAAGCTGTTGAACCTATGGCTGTTGCAACTCAATCCCTGGAAGAACTCTGCATTAATTCCATTCGCTTCTTAGCGATTGATGCCGTGGAAAAGGCCAAATCGGGCCACCCCGGTCTGCCCATGGGGGCGGCACCCATGGCCTACGTACTGTGGGATAAGTTTTTGCGGGTCAACCCCAAGAACCCCCAGTGGTTTAACCGCGATCGCTTTGTCCTCTCCGCTGGCCACGGCTGCATGCTGCAGTACGCTCTGCTCTATCTGAGCGGCTTTGACAGCGTAACGCTGGACGACATCAAGCAGTTTCGCCAGTGGGGCGCTCGCACCCCCGGCCACCCCGAGAACTTTGAAACCCCCGGCATTGAAGTCACCACCGGCCCCCTGGGTCAGGGCATTGCCAACGCCGTCGGTCTGGCCATGGCTGAGGCTCACCTGGCCGCCAAGTTCAACAAGCCCGACGCCACCCTGGTAGACCACTACACCTACGTCATTTTGGGCGACGGCTGCAACATGGAAGGGGTCTCGGGCGAGGCCTGCTCGTTGGCGGGCCACCTGGGCCTGGGCAAGCTGATCGCCCTCTACGACGATAACCACATCTCCATCGACGGTTCCACCGATATCTCCTTCACCGAGGACGTGGGCAAGCGGTTTGAAGCCTACGGCTGGCACGTGGTGCACGTGGAGAATGGCAATACGGATTTGGATGCGATCGCCAAAGCGATTGAAGAGGCTAAATCGGTCAGCGATCGCCCCTCGATGATCAAAGTCACCACCACCATCGGCTACGGCTCCCCCAACAAGCAAAATACCGCTGGCGTTCACGGCGCGGCCCTGGGCGGCGACGAGATCAAGCTCACCCGTGAAAACCTGGGCTGGAGCCACGGTGAGTTTGAAACCCCCGAAGACGCCCTCAACCACATGCGCAAGGCGATCGAGCGCGGTGCCAGCCTCGAAGCCGAGTGGCAAGAAACCCTCGCCACCTACCGCACCAAGTACGCCGCCGAAGCGGCTGAGTTTGAGCGCATGCTAGCGGGTAAGCTGCCCGAGGGCTGGGCCGACGCGCTGCCCACCTACACCCCCGAAGATAAGGCTCTGGCCACCCGCAAAAATTCCGAGGTCACCCTCAACGCCCTGGCTCCGGCGATTCCAGAGCTGATTGGCGGCTCCGCCGACCTCACCCACTCGAACCTGACCGAGCTGAAGATCTCCGGCAGCTTCCAGAAGGGAGCCTACGAAAACCGCAACCTGCGCTTTGGCGTGCGCGAGCACGGCATGGGCGCGATCTGCAACGGCATCGCCCTGCACAACTCGGGGCTGATTCCCTACTGCGCCACCTTCCTGGTGTTTGCCGACTACATGCGGGCGGCGATTCGCCTGTCGGCCCTCTCCCAGGCGGGCGTCATCTACGTGATGACCCACGACTCCATTGGTCTGGGCGAAGATGGCCCCACCCACCAGCCGGTGGAGACCATTGCCTCCCTGCGGGCCATTCCCAATCTGATCGTGATTCGCCCCGCCGACGGCACCGAAACTTCTGGGGCCTACAAGATCGCCGTGGAGCACCGCAAGACTCCGACGCTGATGGCCTTTAGCCGTCAAAATCTGCCCAATTTGCCTGGGGCATCGATCGAAGGCGTCGCCAAGGGAGCCTACACCGTTGACGACTGCGACGGCACCCCCGACCTGATCCTGATTGGCACGGGTAGCGAGGTCAGCCTCTGCGTCGATGCGGCTAAGGAACTGCGGGCCGCAGGCACCAAGGTGCGCGTGGTCTCTATGCCCTCTTGGGAACTGTTCGACGCCCAGGATGCTGCCTACCAGGAGTCGGTGCTGCCCAAGGCCGTCACCAAGCGCCTGGCGGTGGAAGCCGGTATCACCATGGGCTGGTGCCGCTACGTTGGCTCTGAAGGCGACGTTATCGGCGTCGATCGCTTTGGGGCCTCTGCCCCTGGTGGCCTAGTGATGGAGAAGTTTGGCTTCACTGTTGAGAACGTGGTCAGCCGGGCTAAGGCGCTGCTGGGCTAAGGGTTCTAAATCTGCTGGGATGGAGGCGATCGTCTCACTAAGGCTCCAGGGTTATTTAGAGTAGCCCTGGAGCCTTTAGCTGTTGGTGGAGTGGCCGGATGAGGTAAGGGCTGCTCGTCAGCTTTAGGGGAACTGTTCTCTAGAGGGTGAATGCCAGGGTAAGGGGTGCAAAGATTACAGTGTGAATGGTGAGTTGAACCCTGGGACTGCTCTGGATTTGGCCCAGAGCGCGCAGCGCCCTCCGGCAATTCCTTTAAACAACGCATTAGCTGGGTAATGGCACGCTATGGTAAACCGCTTCAAAATTGGCACTCGCATTGGGGCCGGGTTTGCCCTGGGGCTGACGCTCTTGGCCGTGCTGGGTGCCATCGCCTACCGCACCACCACCAGCCTGATCCGCAATGCCGAGCGAGAAAAGCAGTCGTACCAGATTTTGGCCTATCTCAACGAGCTAGAAACTGAGCTGATCAACGCCGAAACTGGTCAGCGAGGTTATCTCATTACGGGGCAAAGCCAGTATTTAGAACCCTACAATAGT
The DNA here is from genome assembly GCF_034932455.1 of Leptolyngbya sp. CCNP1308. Taxonomy (NCBI): domain Bacteria; kingdom Bacillati; phylum Cyanobacteriota; class Cyanophyceae; order Leptolyngbyales; family Leptolyngbyaceae; genus Leptolyngbya; species Leptolyngbya sp. CCNP1308. The sequence goes on from NZ_JAYGIH010000074.1 coordinate 127,169, forward strand.
GCGCTGACCGAGATTGACGACCAGTACGCGGTTCTAGCGCAGCTCACCGCTGATGACCCACTTCTCCAAATCCGCTTAGCAAACCTTCAGACATTGATTGAGGCCAGGCTGGCTAGGTTAGAGGAAGGCATTGAACTGCAAAACACTGGGGGGTTTGCAGCGGCACAAGCCTATGTTTTAAACGATAGCGGCAAGCAAGTTATGGATCAGATCCGCGCTCTGATTGCGGAGCTGATTCAGCAAGAGGAGAGGATGCTTGAGGAGCGAGCGGCCCAGGCTCGGCTGTCCTCGCAGCAGACGCTCTATACTATTGCCTTTGGCATTCCGCTTTCGTTTGTTGTGCTGTCGCTGGTGGGCTGGGGCCTGTCGCGCAACATTTCTGACCCCCTGCGCCAGCTTTCTAAGACCGCCGAACAGCTGGCCGACGGCGATTTGTCTGTCTCCCTGCCGGACAGCGTCTCCCAGGATGAAACCGGCATTTTGACCCGCACCTTTGGCCAGATGGTGAGCAACCTGCGGGAGACCATTCGCGCCAATGAAGAGCAGCGCTGGCTGAAGTCTAACCTGGCAGATTTGTCGCAGCAGTTGCAGGGGCAGCGCAGCCTCGAAACCCTGGCGGAGCTGATGTTGACCTATGTTGCACCTTTGGTGGACGCGCAGCAGGGGGTACTGTACCTGCTGGACTCGGCCAGTGAACCGCCCCGACTCAAGCTGTTGAGCAGCTATGCCTACCAGGAGCGCAAGCACCTGTCGAACGAGTTTGACCTGGGGGAAGGGCTGGTGGGCCAGTGCGCCTTGGAAAAGCAGCGCATTGTGCTGACTGAGGTGCCGGAGGACTATATTCAGATTCGCTCTGGGCTGGGCTCTGCGCCGCCCCTCACCATTGTGGTGCTGCCCATCATGTTTGAGAACGCGGTGAAGGGTGTGCTGGAGCTGGCGTCTTTTCATCGCTTTGCCGACCTCCAGCTGGCGTTTTTAGATGAGGCTAGTGCGGTGGCAGGGGTGATGATCAATGCGATCGCCGCCTATATGCGAACCCAAACCCTGCTGGAGCAGTCCCAGGTGCTGACCGAAGAACTGCGCCAGCAGCAGGAAGAGCTGTTGCAGAGCAATCAACTGCTCGAAGAGCGCACCCAATCGCTGCAGGAGTCAGAGCTGGAGATGCAGCAGCAGCAGGAGGAACTGCAGCAGTCGAACGAAGAGCTGCAGCAGCTCAACGAGGAGCTAGAAGAGAAGGCCGAGCTGCTGGAAACCCAGAAGCAGCAGGTAGAGCGCAAAAACCACGAAATTGAGCTGGCCCGCCAGGAACTTGAGGCTCAGGCCCGCCAGCTGGCCCAGTCGTCGCGCTATAAGTCAGAGTTTTTGGCCAACATGTCCCACGAGCTGCGGACGCCCCTGAACAGTCTGCTGATTTTGGCCAAGATGCTCAGCAACAACGGCGAGGGCAACCTGACCGAAAAGCAGGTGGACTATAGCCGCACGATCTATTCCGCCGGGGCAGACCTGCTCTCGCTGATCAACGACATTCTCGACATGGCCAAAATTGAGTCGGGCACCATGGAGGTGGCGATCGAATCGCTGGCCTTTACGGCGATTCAGTTTGAGCTAGAGCGCACGTTTCAGCCGACCGCGGCCAGCAAGGGGCTCCAGTTTGAGGTTGTATTAGACGAGAGCTTGCCCACTACCCTTGCCACCGATCCCAGGCGGCTCCAGCAAATTCTCAAAAACCTGATCTCCAACGCGATTAAATTTACGGAGCAGGGCCGTGTCGCGGTGGATATATTTGCGGTGGCCAACGGTCGGGTGGCCTTTGCGGTCACCGATACCGGCATTGGCATTCCGCTCGAAAAGCAGCACAGTATTTTTGGCGCGTTTCAGCAGGCCGACGGCACCACCAGCCGTCGCTACGGCGGCACTGGGCTAGGGCTGTCGATCAGCCTTCAGCTGGCGCAGCTGCTGGGCGGCAGCCTAGAGCTGCACAGCGAACCCGACCAGGGCAGCAGCTTTACCCTCTACCTGCCCGAGCGCTACGCGGCTCCCTCGGCGGAGGGGGAGGTGCTTCAGATCAGAAATCAGCCCGCTGAGGGGCCGCGATCGCCCACGCCCGAGCGGCGATCCGTCGCGATCGCAGCCCCTGAACCATCGCCAGTTCCTATCCGACCCGCTGGGGACAGGCTGACCGCCCTGCCGGCCAACCTAGAAGACGATCGGGCGCAGCTGTTGCCGGGAGGGCAAGACTCCGCCGATCGAGTGCTGCTGGTGATTGAGGATGACCCCAACTTTGCCCGCATTCTGTTGGATATGGCGCGGGGACAGGGGTTTAAGGTGCTGATTGCGCTCCAGGGGCAGACGGGGCTGGCTCTGGCCCAGCGGTTTGTGCCCAACGCCATTACCCTCGATCTGCACCTGCCCGATATGGACGGTCTGACCGTGCTTGAACAGCTCAAGCATGACCCGACCACCCGCCACATTCCCGTCCACATTCTGACGGTCAACGACCAGCAGCAGCAGGAATTTCAGATGGGGGCGATCGCCCATATTCAAAAGCCCGTGGCCCCCGAAATTTTGACCCAAACCCTGATTGACATCAAGCAGTTTGTGGAGCGTCGGGTGCGCTACCTGCTGGTGATTGAAGACGACCCGGTGCAGGCCCAGAGCATTATTGAACTGATTGGTGGCGGCGATGTCACCAGCACGGCGGTTCATACGGGGGCGGCGGCTCTGGAGACCCTCCGTGCCCAGCCCTGCGACTGCATTGTGCTCGATCTGGGCCTGCCCGACATGAATGGCTTTGACCTGCTAGAGCAGATCAAGCACGACCCGGCCCTGGTGCGGCTGCCGATTATTGTCTATACCGGCAAAGACCTGACCGAAGCGCAGGAAACCCAGCTGCGCCGTCTGGCCGAGACCATCATTATTAAGGATGTGCGATCGCCCGAGCGCCTGCTGGATGAAACCGCCCTGTTCTTGCACCGGGTGCAGGCCAATCTGCCGCCGAGCCAGCAGCAAATGCTGGAGCGCTTGCAGCACAGCGACCCGGCCCTGGCGGGCAAAAAGGTGCTGATCATCGACGATGACGTGCGCAATATCTTTGCCCTCACCAGCCTGCTAGAGCAGTACGACATGGCGGTGGTGTTCGCCGAGAACGGCCGCGAAGGCATTGAGACCCTGCGGGCTAACCCCGATGTCGGCATCGTGCTGATGGATGTGATGATGCCCGAGCTAGACGGCTATGAAACCACCCGCCTGATTCGCAAACAGGAGCAGTTGCGATCGCTGCCGATCATTGCCCTGACCGCTAAGGCCATGCAGGGCGATCGCGAAAAGTGCATCGAAGCCGGTGCCTCTGACTACATCACCAAACCCGTCGATACCGAGCAGCTGCTGACGCTGCTGCGCCTGTGGCTGTATCAGTAGCGCATCAATGGCTGCGGTAGCTAAGATCCTCCCTTTGGCATACGGGCTAGGGGAAAAATTGGGGGAGAATAGAGCAGACTTTAGACCGGGCTAGGGGTGGAGCCAACTCCTGCCGTGGGGAGCGCGGTGAGCCAACTTGGGAACCCTCAGGCTAATATCGACATACTTTTAACGGGCAGCTTTGAGCAGGGGTTTGAACGGGCTATGGGGTGCTGGCGGCGATCTTGAAACCCGACGAATTGGATATTCACTTGCTGATTGAAGGGCTGTACCACCGGTATGGCTACGATTTTCGCAACTACGCCCCGGCCTCCCTCAAGCGCCGCATTCAAAACTTTCTGCGCACCGAAGGAATTGCCACCGTCGCCGAGTTGCAGGCCCAGGCTCTGAGCGATCGCGCCTGTGCCGGACGGCTGCTGCTAGGGCTGACGGTGAATACCACGGCCATGTTTCGAGATCCAAGCTTCTATGTGGCCTTTCGCCAGCGGGTGGTGCCGCTGCTGCGCACCTATCCCTTCTTTCGCATTTGGCACGCGGGCTGCTCGACGGGGCAAGAAGTCTACTCGATGGCCATTTTGCTGCAAGAGGAAGGGCTCTACCCCCGCTGCCGCATCTACGCCACCGACGCCAATGATCGGGTGCTGCAAATCGCCCAGCAGGGGATCTATCCCTACAAGCAAATGCAGGACTACACTCAGCTATATTTAAAGGCCGGTGGCCAGCGCACCTTTTCGGAATATTACACGGCCAACTACGACAACGTTATTTTGCGCCCTGCCCTGCGGGAGCGAATAGTCTTTGGTGAGCACAATTTAGTGACCGATGGCTCGTTCAACGAGTTTAATGTGATCATCTGCCGCAATGTGTTGATTTACTTCAATCAAACCCTACAAAATCAGGTGCATGAGCTGTTTTATAACAGCCTGTGTAAGTTTGGTATTCTCGGTTTGGGCAAGCAAGAAACCATCCGGTTTACAAAATATGAAACCGCCTATGAGGATCTAGCAAAAGCTGAAAAGCTTTACAGGAGGCGCAATTAGTGACCTACGAACTGATAGTAATTGGCACTTCTCTGGGCGGCTTGTCGGCTCTCAAAACTCTGCTCGGGGCCCTGCCCCAGAACTTTTCTGCGGCGCTGGCTATTGTGCAGCATCGCCACCGCGAGTCTGACCAAGGGTTAGGCAATTTCTTACAACAGTTTACGGTTCTTCCAGTGCATGAAGTTGAAGATAAAGAACGCATTCAGCCGGGGCATGTTTATCTCGCCCCAGCCGACTATCATTTACTGGTAGAATACGGGTATTTTTCTCTGTCTGTTGATGAGCCGGTTTCCTACGCCCGCCCGTCGATTGATGTGCTGTTGGAGTCGGCGGCTGATAGCTACAGCGAACGCGTGATCGGTGTGATTTTGACCGGAGCCAACCAGGATGGTGTATGTGGGCTAGCGACGCTGAAGGCGCGGGGCGGGGTGACGATTGTGCAAGACCCAGACACAGCGGAGAGCCCGGTGTTGCCCAGGGCCGCGATCGCGGCGGTTCCCGTCGATGCCGTTCTCACTCTGGGGCAGATTGCGCCCCGTTTAATGCACCTCTGCGCGGCGGGAGGCTAGTCATGCAAAGCGAATTTCCGGTCAATATTTTGCTGGTGGACGATCAACCCGAAAACCTGGTGGCGCTAGAGGCCATTCTGGGAGAATTGGGGGCCAACTTGGTCAAATCAACCTCGGGGGCAGAGGCGCTGCGCTGTCTGCTTCAGGATGACTTTGCGGTGATTTTGCTGGATGTACAAATGCCTCAAATGGATGGCTTTGAGGTGGCCACGCTGATTCGCCATCGCCAGCGATCGCGGGATACGCCAATTATTTTTCTCACCGCCTTTAGCAGCAACGAACAGTTTATGTTTAAGGGTTACGCCCTGGGGGCCGTAGACTATTTAATCAAGCCGATCGCACCCAATATTTTGCTGTCTAAAGTAGCTATTTTTATTGACCTATTTAAAAAGAGCGAGGCTCTGCGCCAAAAAACAGAAATCTTGCAACAGCAGACTAGTCAGCTAGAGGCCATTAACGCTGAGCTGCAAATGAGCGAAGAGCGGTTTCGTCTGCTTAGCACCTGCTCTCCCCTGGGGGTGTTTGTCACCGATACCGAGGGCCATTGTGTTTACACTAACCCTCGCTTTCAGGCGATCTGCTGGGGCTCAACCGAGGCCATCCCTGAGCAAAGTTGGCTGATCTCAGTGCACCCCGACGACTCCGCGATCGCCCAATCGACCTGGACGGCCTTTATGGCCGAAGGACAGGAATATTCCCAGGAGTTTCGGTTTCAGGCGGAGGACGAGGTGGCGCGCTGGGTTTCGATTCGTTCGGCCCGCCTGGTGTCGGAGCAGAGGCAGTTTCTCGGCTATGTGGGCACCGTTGAAGACATTACCGAGCGCAAGCAGGCCGAGGCGGCCAACGCTCAAGTGATTCGCGAGCAGGCGGCTCGCCAGGAGGCGGAGACCGCCAACCGCATGAAAGACGAGTTTATTGCGGTGCTCTCCCACGAGCTGCGAACGCCGCTCAATTCAATTTTGGGCTGGTCACACCTGCTGCGATCGCGCAATTTAGACCCGCAAAAAACCGACTACGCCATCAGCACCATTGAGCGCAATGCCATTGCCCAAAAGCAGCTGATCGAAGACATTCTCGATGTCTCTCAAATTGTGCGGGGCAAGCTCCAGCTCCACTGTCAGCCGCTCGATCTGGCGGCGATCGCCCAGGCGGCCCTAGAGACGGTGAGGCCAGCGGCAGAGGCCAAGGCGATCGCCCTGGTGGATAATCTTCAGGAAATCCCCCGCCTAGAGATTGTGGGCGACGCCCTGCGCCTCCAGCAGGTGGTCTGGAATTTGCTCACCAACGCGATTAAATTCACTCCCCAGCAGGGGCGGGTAGACCTGCAGCTCTCGGTGGTGCCCGACCTGCCCAAGTCCTCAATATCTTCCCCAGCAGCCTATGAACCGGGCTATGTCCAGCTGCGCATCAGCGACACCGGCATGGGCATCGACGCCGACTTTTTGCCCCACATTTTTGATCGGTTTCGCCAGGCCGACAGCAGCACCACCCGTGCCCAGGGGGGGCTGGGGCTGGGGCTGGCGATCGTTTACTACCTGGTAGAGCAGCACCAGGGCTACGTCTGGGCCGAAAGCCCCGGTGCAGAGCAGGGCACCACCTTTACCGTGGCCCTGCCGCTGGTGCCCTCCCCCTCTGACCCCGTGCCTGCCGCACCTCCCGATCCCCAACCCGCCGAGGTCGGCCTCCGCGCCCTGGTAAATATGCCCATCTTGATCGTTGACGATGACGCCGACACCCGCGACTATTTGACGTTTTTGCTAGAGTCCCAGGGGGCGATCGTCACGACGGCGGCCACGGCGGGGAAAGGTTTTCAGCTGCTCAGCACAACGCAGCCGGCACTGCTGCTGTGCGACATCAGCATGCCCGATATGGATGGCTACACCCTAATTCAGAAAATTAGAACAGAGCTGCCTGCACCCCAGGCTCAGATTCCGGCGATCGCCATTACCGCCCACGCCCGCGTTTCTGACCAGGCCCACGCCCTGGCTTCTGGGTTTCAGCACCATCTGCCCAAGCCGGTGGAGGCAGAAGCGCTCATTCAAACGATTCTTCAGGCGACTGGGGCAACGGCCTCCTAGGCGATCGCCTGAGCCCTTGCCCCTTGCCAGAAGGGTTAAAGCTTGGTACATCTGTGCCATGTCTTCAGGCCGTACCCACGATCGCATTACCCTCTGGGCCTTACCTCTGGTGGTGCTGGCGGCCTTTCGCGTCACCCTCAGCGGCTGGCTGACCACGGTGGTCTGTCTAGGGTTTTTGCTGGGCGGCTGGATGCTCGGCCCCGATCTCGATATTCACTCGGTGCAGTACAAGCGCTGGGGCTGGCTGCGGTGGATCTGGCTTCCCTACCGAGGCCGCATTCGCCATCGATCGCACTGGTCCCACGGGCCGATTCTGGGCACGGCGGTGCGGGTGCTCTACCTGTCGCTGTGGCTGAGCTTCGGCGGGCTGCTGCTGGTCGATCTGCTCAACAGCGCCCAGCGCACGGCCCTTTCCTGGGGCGACCTAATCGACGGGTTGGGCTGGGCCTTGAGCACCTACTGGCCCTGGTGGCTGGCCCTGGTGGTGGGGCTAGAACTGGGTGCCCTGAGTCACTATGTAGCCGACTGGATATCCTCCGCCTCTAAGGGCAAACGGCGGCGGGCCAAGAAGCGGCGGCGGCGGTAGTGAAGCGGTATACAGGTGGCAGAATAACCCATCCACCCATCCACTCATCCACCCACCTAACCATCCACTGGCGACGACTTCTCCCAGCGATCGCCCACCACCACCGTATGTACCTGCCACTGGGGGCTGGGCTGGGGATAGTCTTGGCGAAAGTGACCGCCCCGGCTCTCGGTGCGAAAGGCAGCGCTGTTGAGAATCAGCCAGGCGATGTCGTAGAGGTTGCCCAGCTCGCCCCAGGCCCGCACCAGCGGCCAGTCTAAGGTGTCTGGCAGCGGGTAGGTCTGGCCGGGCGACAGTCGGTGCAGAGCCTGCCAGGGGTGCTGCTGCCACTCGGTGCGCCCCTGGCTGAGAGCGGCGATCGCCCCCTCTAGCCGGGCCTGATCGCGGCTGATGGCCGCAGCATCCCACATTAGCTGGGTCAGGTGCTCTCGCTGCTGATGAATCGTTGCCAGGGCGTCTTCGGCGGTGTTCTGGGGCCAGAGTAGGGCAGCTTCATCAAGGACTGAAACCTCCACCGTCGGGGCCTGTCTATCTCTGTTGTCACCCGATATTAGGGGCAGGTTGACCAGTTCAGCACCGTAGACCAGGCATTCCAGCAGAGAGTTGCTGGCCAAGCGGTTGGCCCCATGTACTCCGGTGCTGGCGTTTTCGCCCACGGCATAGAGGCCCGGAATCGTAGTTTGGCTGCTGAGATCCGTCGTGATGCCGCCCATCCAGTAGTGGGCGGCGGGGGAGACCGGCACCGGGTCGCTGAGGGGGTCGCAGCCCCAGGTGCGGCACACCTGCAAGATGTTAGGGAAACGGTACTGCAAGCGATCGCGGGGAATGGGCCGCATGTCGAGCCATACCCGGCTGTCGCCGGTCTTTTGCAGATGGTGAAAAATGGCGCGGCTGACCACATCCCGCGGGGCCAGTTCGCCATCGGCATGGTAGTCGAAGGCAAAGCGGTAGCCCTGGCGATCGACTAAATGCGCCCCCTCTCCCCGCACCGCTTCGCTGATTAAGAAAGGCGGTGCCCCCGGCTCGGCTAGGGAGGTGGGATGAAACTGGACAAATTCTAAATCGCGCAGTTGGGCTCCGGCCCGCCATGCCATGGCTACGCCATCGCCCGTGCTGGCGGTGGGGTTCGTAGTTTGGGCATAGACCTGGCCGCCACCGCCCGTGGCTAGCACCGTGGCCTGGGCCGACAGCCACTGAAGCTGCTGATTGTGAGCCACCAGCGCCCCCCTGCAGCGGCCTTCTACCATCCACAGATCGAGGGCAAAGGCGCTTTCAAAGACGGTGATGTTGGGCCGCTGCAGCACGGCCTCGGCCAAAATCGAGACGATCGCCCGCCCGGTGGTGTCGGCGGCGTGGAGCACGCGGCGGCGAGAGTGGGCGGCCTCCAGGGTCATGGCCAGCTGGCCCTCGGTGCGATCGAAGGCCACCCCCAAATCCACCAGGCGCTGAATACAGGGAGCGGCCTTGCTGGCCAGGTGCTCTACCGCTTGGGCATCGCACAGCCCGGCCCCGGCCACCAGGGTATCGGCCACGTGAAGCGAGACGGCGTCGTCTACGCCAATGGCGGCGGCAATGCCTCCCTGAGCCCAGTCGCTAGCGGAAATTGACAGGGTGTCTTTGGTCACCAGGCCAATGCGCCACTGGGGCGGAATCGATAGCGCCGAGTAAAGCCCGGCGGCACCTCCCCCAATTACCAGCACATCGAAATAGGGGCCTTGGCGCGGCGCGAGGGACGACAAATCAGGCTGGGTCAAAGATGACTCCCAAGAATGATTCAAATAGTTAGTGGGTGCTAAAAACCCTGGCTAACCAGCATTGGCCTTGGGCCAACCTGACCAACCAGGGCTGCTAAGGGCGAAGCCAGACAGAGGGATAGGCCCGCTGTCTACTCTGTCTACTTATAGACGCCGTTGTTAAAGCGATCGCCACCTTCCACAAACGCGGAGTCGGGCACAGTAACCGTGAAGTTGTCTAGGTTCTTGCGCAGAATCTCAAGCTGTGGATCGCTTAGACCCGGCAGATCGAGCACGTCGTCAACGCTCTCGTAGGGAGCATTGAGCAGAATCTTGCGCGCCAGGGTGGGGTACAGCCCAGGGAACTTTCTAAAGCCCTGGACGTTGGCGTTGTTGAGATCTAATTTGGACCCGTATTCTGTCTCGAGCTTGGCATCTACCGCGTTCTGCGGAGCTTCTGCCAGCCAGGCCGTGGCTACAATAGGGGCACTCAGGATGTCTGCCCCAAAGATGGGCCCAGAGATGGGCTGTGCCACAGCGGGGCTACTCACCCAACCCAACAGCACTGCCAGCGCAACGAGTAGGCCAACCAGTTGTTTCATTTACCCTAATCCTCTCCTACCAGTGTGAATGACTATACACAGCTTTTCTAAGAGACTACCATTTTCCACGCCCCTACAACGGAGAAAGAACGCTGTTGGGCCGTTTCGGTAGTCCCTATGGGGATTCCTGGGGCAGACGCTCTAATTCTTCGGCGTAGTACTCGCCAATGTCTTGCCCGCGCAGCAAAATTTGCTCGTACCGAATGGTCGCCCGCAGGGTGACTGGCTCACCCACGGTTGGCGGCGGGGTGGCGCTGAGCACCCAGATTGAGCCTGAGTCATCCACCAGTTCGTACAATCCCTGGCCCACCAGGGGCAGATGGCGGCCTACGGTTCCAGCCAGGTACACCAGATCGCTCTGGCTCTGTCCCGCCTCGCCGATGGGGGTGATGGGGTCAAGCCAGGCGAGGCCGGGCCAGGTGCTGAGGCGATCGCGCAGCGAGTAGCCCACCGTGGCATCGACGCTGGCCCCGCAGCTGGTGACGGCTACCAGGGCTAACCCAACCACTCCGTAATAGGTAAACCGATACTTTAAAGGGTTCATTAGAGGCTTTTTGGGGCGCTGAGGGGCGATCGCAGGCTTCCAGAGGATCAAAATCTGAGACACTGAGAAAGCATCGAATCCTTAACTAGAGCAAAGTTTGCCCTAGGATTCCAACCGCGATCGTTTCCGAGATACAGGTTAGCGCACCCGGCCATGACCCAACTGCTCGACGGCAAAGCCCTAGCGACTCAAATTCAAACCGATCTGGCCGCCACTGTTCAGGCCTTTACCGCCCAGGGGCACCGTCCCCCAGGGCTGGCGGTGATTATGGTGGGCGACAACCCGGCCAGCGCCGCCTACGTGCGCAACAAAGAGCGGGCCTGTAGCCGGGTGGGGATTGCGTCCTACAGCAAGCATCTGCCCGCCACGGTGTCTCAGCAAGAGGTGGCCGATCTGATTCAGCAGCTCAATGGCGACCCCAATGTGGACGGTATTTTAGTGCAGCTGCCGCTGCCCGATCACCTTGACGCGGTGGCCCTGCTGCTCACCATCGATCCCGACAAGGATGCCGACGGGCTGCACCCGATCAATCTGGGGCGGCTGGTGCGGGGAGAGCCGGGGCTACGCAGCTGCACTCCCTATGGAGTCATGCGGCTGCTAGAGGCTGCCCAGATTGACCCCGCTGGGGCTACGGCGGTGGTGGTGGGGCGCAGTATTCTGGTGGGTAAGCCCATGGCCCTGATGCTGCTAGAGGCCAACGCCACGGTAACGATCGCCCATTCGCGCACCCCCGATTTGTCTGCGGTGATGCGGCAAGCTGATATTCTAGTGGCGGCGGTGGGTCGTCCCGGTATGATTACCGCTGCGGACGTTAAGCCCGGCAGTGTAGTCATCGATGTGGGCATCAACCGGGTCGAGCAGCCCGATGGCTCAGCCCGGCTGGTGGGGGATGTCAATTTTGCCTCGGTGGAGCCGGTGGCGGCGGCGATCACCCCGGTGCCGGGGGGCGTTGGCCCTATGACCGTGGCCATGCTGCTCGAGAACACCGTCACCAGCTACCGCAACCGCCTGTAAACCCAGAGATTGCCAGCCTTAAACTCACTTTTTTTGTCGCGTTTCAACCCGCCTGCCGCTATGGTGCCAACCAACTCCCTCGATTCTAGACCCGCTGCTGCTGGCTCCTTTAATTTGGAAGCCTACCTGGCAGATCGTCGTCTCCAGGTAGAGGCCGCCCTCGACCAGGCTCTTGCCCTGCGCTATCCCGAAACCCTCTACGAATCCATGCGCTACTCGCTGCTGGCTGGAGGTAAGCGCCTGCGCCCCATTCTTTGCCTGGCCACCTGTGAACTGGCGGGCGGCAGTCTAGCGATGGCCATGCCCACGGCCTGTGCCCTGGAGATGATCCACACGATGTCGCTGATCCACGACGACCTACCGTCGATGGATAACGACGACTACCGCCGGGGCCGCTTGACCAACCACAAGGTCTACGGCGACGATGTGGCAATTTTGGCGGGCGACGCCCTGCTGACCTACGCCTTTGAGCATGTGGCAACCCAAACCCGGGGAGCGTCTCCCGAGCGGTTGCTGCGGGTGGTTGCCGGACTGGGCAAGGCCGTGGGGGGCGAAGGTCTGGTGGGCGGCCAAGTTGTAGATTTGGCCAGCGAAGGCAACCCCGACGTGACGCTAGAGACCCTCAACTACATCCACAACCACAAGACGGCGGCCCTGCTAGAAATCTCGGTGACCTCCGGGGCCATACTGGCGGGGGCTGACGAAGAGGCAATTGAAAGCCTGCGGCAGTACGCCCAGCGCATTGGTCTGGCCTTTCAGATTGTGGATGACATTCTCGACATCACCTCAACGCCCGAAACCCTGGGTAAGTCGGTGGGCAAAGACATCACCGCCCAAAAGGTGACCTACCCCAGCCTATGGGGGCTCGAAGAGTCGCGCTGCCAGGCCAATCAGCTGATTGAGGCGGCTAAGGAAAGCCTGGCAGAGTTTGGGGAGCTAAACCAACCGCTGCTGGCGATCGCCGATTATATTGTTGCCCGTACCTACTAGTCACCCGTACCTACTGGGGTTTGCCTGCGCCGATGGATAGTTTTAGCGACATCTTCAACAACCATGTGCTTGTGGTAGCTCTGATTGCCTGTTTTACGGCCCAAGGGCTCAAGGCAATTATTGAGCTGGTGCGCCACCGCAAGCTCAACCTGCGGGTGATGGTTGAAACCGGCGGCATGCCCAGCGCCCACTCGGCTCTGGTGACGGCTCTGGCCTGCGGCATGGGGCAAACCCTAGGCTGGTCGAGCCCGATATTTGCTGCTACGGCGGTGTTTTCAGTCATTGTTATGTATGACGCGGCGGGGGTGCGCCAGGCAGCCGGTAAACAGGCCAAGGTGCTGAACCAAATTATCGACGAGCTGTTTCAAGAAAAGCCCGAAATTCGGGAAGACCGGCTGAAGGAACTGCTGGGCCATACGCCCTTTCAGGTGATTGCTGGATCGATTCTAGGAGCCATGATCTCTTGCCTGGCCGCACCAGCCTACTGATTCTAAATCCTTCTTCGTGAGCCCCAAACCGTAGGAGCGAGTGCAATTCGCTCCTACGGTTTGGGCTTTTGGAAATTGGGGTTGTGTGATTTTGATTTGCTATGAGCTGACGCGCTACTGGATGATGCCGCAACACCATAGCCGGTAGCTGAGGGGAGTCACAGCTACCGGCTATGGTGTCAACGGATGACTGGTTTTGAGGGGCAATCCTAGGGTGCGGTGAGGGCCACCGCTGGGGTCAGCATGACCACTTCCTGGCTATCGACGATGAAGCCGGGGATGTTGAGGCCGGTGAGCACAGACAGGGTGGAGGCGGCCCCCGCAACATCGGGGCTGTGGGCAATGAGTAGGTAGGAGCGCTGGCGATGTACCGCTAGGCCTACGGCCTGGCCCACCTGGCGCTGAATGGCGATCGCCGACTCAGGCTGGTACTGATAGTCCACCAGCACCGCAAACCCTGTCCCCAGCGGCTGAGGGGCGTAGGTGGTTGGTGCTGTCTGCGTCGTAGCCGGGGCAGTGCCTGGGGCAGGGGTACCATTGTTGGGGGAAGTGCCGTCGGCAGGGGGAGTTGTGCCACTGGTGGGCGGGGTCGTGCCTCCGGTGGGTGGGGTCGGCTGGGCGGCGATGGTGGCTGGCCGGGCCACAAAGGCCTGGAAGCCCTCTACCTCAGTCATGTACTGGGCCCAGGCGTTGGCATTCTCTAGGTTGGTAAAGCCCCCAGCCCGCACGACGGTGTCGTTGAGGTAATCGCAAACTAGAACGGTGCTATTGGAGGGCAGCAGGTTTTGTACCCGCGTGCGCTCGGCCTCGGTGTTGCTACGTACCAGCAGTAGATACTCGTTAGCGGCCGGGGGCGGGCAGGGCGGAAACTGGGCTTGGGCAGCAGTCCAGACCCCAGCTAGCGGGGCAAGCAATAACCCCAGGGCAATGCTGCCCGCGCGGGGCAGCGTCATCCAACTCAGCGATCCTCGTGTTCTGCTGCTCCGTTTCAAACCCTTTACCATTGCTTTTGTTACCGCCATAATCTGCCAGCGATTCTAGCCTAAAGCGGCGATCGCGGGGCAGAGATTCTAGGTTTTTATCGCAATTGCGCCCGGCTTTACCCTAGGACACCACGGCATCCAGGGAGGCTAGAGGATCGGGAATAGAGGCAGAGGGAGCCTCAAACTCCCCGGTGCCCACATAGTCAAACCGCAGCTTGACCCAGGTAATGAACTGCTTGCTGGTGGAAACTAGAGCTACAGCGGGCTGGGGGCAGCGGGCTTTAACGCTGGCCAGCTCGGGAGCCTCCAGAAACGCGGGGGACTTCACCAGCCAAAAATTCACCTCCTGCTCTTGCTCCTGATAGTAGCGGCGGCGCTCCTTGAGGACTTCATCCAGGGGTTCTTCTTCGAGCAGAAATTTTTGGCTGGCGACGGCGTAGTAGTAGGTGGTCATATCGAAAAGCTCCCTTGTTGTAGAAAGATTTTGTTGTAGAAAGACGAGGCAGACAGGGGGTAGGAGGAGTGGGGGTGAGGAATGCAAAGTTCAAAATTTTGAATTCTCAATTTTGCATTTCCTCAGATCAGCGCTTTCATCTCGCGGACGGCGCGCTCTAGGCCCACCAGTACGGCGCGGCTGACGATGCTGTGGCCAATGTTGAGTTCCTCCATGCCGGGGATGCTGGCGACGGGGGTGGTGTTCCAGTAGGTGAGGCCGTGGCCAGCGTTGACCCGCAGGCCGAGGGCGATCGCCTGGGCAGTTCCCTGGGCGAGAATATCGAGTTCGCGGTGCAGATCAGCTTCGGCTTTGGCTTCGGCGTAGGGGCCGGTGTGCAGCTCAATGAACTGGGCACCCACCTGGGCCGAGGCTTCAATTTGGTCGGTGGCGGCGTCGATAAACAGGCTGACCGGAATGCCCGCTTCCTGGAGGGTGCTGACCACCGATTTCATGCGATCGCGCTGACCCGCCACATCGAGCCCGCCTTCGGTGGTCACTTCTTCGCGCCGCTCGGGCACCAGGGTGACGTAGTCGGGGTTGACCTCGAGGGCGATCGCCACCATTTCGTCGGTGGCGGCCATCTCCAAGTTCAGGTGGGTGCGGACGGTCTGCCGCAGTAGATGCACGTCACGGTCTTGCATGTGGCGACGGTCTTCGCGCAGGTGCACGGTGATGCCGTCGGCACCGGCTAGCTCGGCCAGCACCGCTGCGGCCACGGGGTCGGGTTCGACGGTGCGGCGGGCCTGACGAATCGTGGCAATGTGGTCGATGTTGACTCCCAGGGTAGGCAAGCGATCGCTCCTCAAGATTCCAATCGGCTACAGCCTATGATCCTACCCTATGGGCTTACCCACTAAAAGTCGCCGCTAAAAGTCAATCGAGCGAATCAGGGGCTGCGGGTCGGGGGTAATGGAGGCACTATCGGCTGGGGAGATGGTGGGAGACGAGACGGTAGTGCGATCGGTGGCGTTGACGATCGCCCCCAGCAGCGGCAGGTCTTCATTTTCTAAAAGTTGTTCTAGCAGGGCCTCTAGCACCGCTTTGTCGGTGTAGCCGGGGCGGGTCACCAGCAGCAGCCCATCGCTGGCGGCCCCAAGGAGCAAGGCGTCGTTGCTGTTGCCCAAAGGCGGCGCGTCGATCAGCACCAAGTCAAAGCGGGCGCGGGCATCGGTTAAAAATTGTCCCAGCTCGCTCGACTCCAGAATCGCCGCCGGGTGGGGCTGGGGGCCGGGGCTGGGGGCGAGGTAGAGATTTTCGACCCAGGGGGCGAGCTGAATCGGCGACTGCTGCCGTCCAGCGTAATAGTGCAGCGGTTCAGAGATGGCGGCTGGATCGAGCTTGACCCCAAGCCGGTGGCCGCAGGAGGGCTGGCGCAGATCGGCTTCGACAATCAGGGTACGGCGACCGGCGCGGGCGGCGGCAATGCCCAGGTTAAAGGTGCTGGTGGTTTTCCCCTCCCCCGACCGGCTGCTGACTACCAGCACCACCCTCGGGGGGGCGCTGGCTTCGGATAGGCTGCCCGCCCGGCGCAGGCTGCTGCGCAGGCGCTCGTAGATTTCGAGGTCAGGAGTTTGGGGCTGGTAGAGAATCGGCCAGCCCTGGGAGGAGGTGGCGGCCAGGGCGGGTACCAGCCCCAGCACCGGCACATCCTGATCGGTGAGAATCCCCTGGAGGTCTTCAGCCGTGCGGGCGGTGCTGTCGAGCAGATCGAGCAGAAAGACCACAGCCCCGGCAGCGACGATTCCCAGCAGTCCGCCCACGGCCATCACCGCGATCGGGCTGGTGGGTGGGTCAGCTTGCAGTGTGGTGATGGGCGGTTGGGCTACGGTAAGGCTGCTGGCGGTCTCGGCCTCGGCGGCTTCGGCGTCAATGCGTTTGGCCTGGATCTGGTCGTAGAGAGCCTGGTTGAGGGCCACCTGCTGGGCTAGGCGGTTGCGCTCTAGCTGCTTGTTGGGCAGGCTGGAGTACTGCTGCCGCAGTTGGCCGTCGCTCTGGCTGAGCACCTGCTGCTGGCTGGCCAGGGCGGCCCGCTGGGCGCTGAGGGTGACTAGCTGGTTGGCCAGGGCGGCCCTGGCCGGGTCGAGGGTGCTGTTTTGGCGCACTTCGCTGACGCTGGGCAGGGCAGCCAGGTCTTGGCCGCCGATCACCTCCTGGGCGCGCTCGGCCAGCAGGGCGTTGTAGGCGGCTAGATTTTGGCGCAGGTCTTGAATGGTGGGGTGTGACTCGCGCAGATTGGCCGACAGCAGCTTGAGCTGGGTCTCGCTCTCTAGAATCTGCGATCGCAGCTGGGCAATAATCGGGTCGGCACTCAGGGCCGAGGCGGTAAACGCCTGCCCCGGCGTCAGCCCTAGCTGCTGTTGCAGACTTTGGATCTGGGAGTCGAGCCCCGCCAGGGACAGCTGGTTCTGGCGCTGCTGCTGCTGCCCGCCCGAGATCGCCCCCAGCAGGCTGCCGTCGAGGGCGGCTTGAATAGCTGGGCCTTCGGTGCGATCGTAGGCTTCCAACGCCTGCTCGGCAGCCCTTAGATCGGCCTCTACAGCGGGCAGGCGTTCATCTAGGGCGGTCACAATGGCCCGAGTACGAGCCCCGTTGGTTACACGGCTGAGTTCCACCATGGCCTCAAACATCAGGCTGAGGGCAAGCTGAGCCTGCTCTCCGTCGGCTCCGCGAAAGACGACGGTAACCCGCTGCACCACGTTTTCTTCCCCCTCTAGCTGAACCGTGGTGCGGGAGCGCAGGGTTTCCGGATCCATCGAAATCCCCCGCCGATCTAGCTCCTGGGAGACCTGCTGAAGCAGCACGTCGGCCAGCAAAAATTCCTCCGAAATAATGCCCTGGCCCCGCTGCTGCACCTCAGTGCCGGTGGCGGTCAGGGCCACCACGGGCGCATTCTGCACCAAGACTCCCTCGGCGCGGTACAGCGGCGGCGGCGGTGGCTGTACGGCCACCACTGCCGAAATCCCCAAAATGCCCAGCAGGGTGGCCAGGCTAGGCCACTTGTAGCGGTCTAGGGCCAGCAGATAGCGTTTAATAAACGGAGAAACCATCGCTGCTCTGGGGGCTAGGGCCTAAATAACGAGTCTGCCGAATCCGTCAACGAGTCGAAAAAGAGCAAGAAGCCCAGCACATCGCGAAAGGGCTGAGTAAAGGTATTGAGAGCATAGCTGACCCGTGCCAGCAGGTTGCGGTCAACCACCAGAATGTCGTTCTCCTGGAGGGGAATGTTTTGGGTGAGGTCGCCGTTGACCGCCGCTGTCGCGTCTACCGTAATCGTATCGGCAGATCCGGTTTCGGGGTTAAACCGCAGGACGGCAATGCGGTTGTAGGCCGCCACATCGGGGTTGACCCCCGCCACCGCTAGAGCATCTAAGAAGCGACTGCCGTTGCGCAGGTTAATAGACCCAAATCGAGCCTCGCCGCCCCGCGCCCCCGCCGCCCGGTTGAGCACCCGGATGGTGATCTCAGGCCGAGCCAGGGTTGAGGTGGCCACCAGGGCGCGATCGTAGCTCTCCACCGCCTCTGGCGTCAGGCGGGGCACGGTGATCACATCGCCGTCTTGCAGTCTCACCTGGGGAATGGGTTCGCCCTGGAGGAGCGGTGTAAACAGATCGATTGTGCGCGACATGATTTCGCCGTTTTCCAGGGGGCGATCGACCTGCACCAGGCGCAGATCGGCCAGGGTGGTGGAGCCCCCAGCCGTCAGCAGCGCCACCGACAGCTGGGGAGCCTGTAGGGGGTAGAGCCCTGGGCGAGGCACTTCACCCACCACGGTTACCTCCACCGGGCGCTGGGTGGTGAGAATCACCGACACATCGGGATTGACCACGTACTCGTTATAGAGGTTAAAAATTGTTTCGCGGGTCTCCTCCAGGGTGAGCCCGGTGAGGTTGAGGGTACCCGCCAGGGGCATCACCACGTTGCCCTGTATGTCTAGGGTGGCGGGGAAGCTCAGGTCGGGAAACCGCTGTACTCCGACAAAAATGCCGTCTCCAGGCCCCAGCCGGTAGTCGTCGAAGACGGTGTTGGGAGTGGGAGCGTTGGGAATTTCAGAGTCTAGCCTCAGACTGGGGTCAGGGCTGCTGCGGGGAAAGTCTGCTGGCGGGGTTTGGGCCAGAGCTGGGGCGATCGCGATCGCCAACCAAAGGCCCGCCAGGCTGCCCCAGCATCCCAGCGCCCTAGCGCCCCAGCCTCGGGTTGAACCACAAAAAACCATAGCTATAACCGTGGGGACGCGATCGCCCTGTGCGAATACCCAATACTGCCCCATTTTCCCGGCTGTGGGACAGGGTTTAGCGCAGTCTGGCCAGGCGAGGGGCGCTCATTTTAAGCCAGTTGCCGCTGACCTGTTGGGCTTGGGGTTGCTAGCGGGGAGGGCGATCGCCGTCAATATCCCCCCAGGGGTACAGCGACAAAGCTTAAGTTTTAGTTTTAGTAGTTTGTAGAAGCTTCACGGTCCGGTCCGAGATCTAAACTTTCCGCAATATACCTAGATCTTCTCAACCCCGCTGAGTTCAGCCATATAGTCTGTACAGCGGTTAGGGATGGGTACACTTGGCCCTGAATAGCTCAATTTTTCCTTTTAGACGGATGGCTATGGTTAGTTTTGGCTGGTTTGCTACAGGTAGGTTCAATGGGTAAATCTTTAAAGGCCGCAGTGATTGGCACCGGCGTTATTTCTAAACAACATTTAAGCTTTCTAGATAGTTCTGACCACAGCGAATTGGTTGGAGTGTGTGACTTGTCTGCCGCCGCCGCTAAGTACGCCGCGGAGACCTTTCATGCTGGTCAAGCCTTCACCGACTACCAGGCCATGCTGGCCGAGACCAAGCCCGACGTAGTGCACATTCTCACCCCGCCCAACACTCACCAAAAGCTGGTCACCGACTGTCTCAACGCCCAGGCCCACGTCATCTGCGAAAAGCCGATTACGCCCACCTACGAGGATTTCAAAACCCTCTGGCAGCTGGCCCAGGAGAAAAACCTGCACCTGATTGAAAACCATAACTACCGGTTTAACGAGGCCATTCTCAAAATCGAAGCCATGGTCAAAGACGGCACCCTGGGCGAGGTGCAAGAGGTTGAGGTGCGCGTCGCCCTAGGCTACCGCGAAGCGGGTGGGCGCTTTGCCGATCGCAACCTGCCCAATCCCGTACACAAGCTGCCCGCCGGGGTCGTGCACGACGTGATTACTCACATGGCCTATCTGCTGCTGCGGTTTATGCCCGAGGTAGACCGGGTCGCCGCGGCCTGGAGCAACCACGGCGGTGGCGATTTATTTAAGTACGACGACCTCGACGCCCTTTTGCTCAACGGTCAGCAGCACGCCCGCCTGAGGTTTAGCTGCTACACCAAGCCCGAGTGTTTTACCCTATTTGTCAGGGGCAGTCGGGGCTACGCCGAAACTGACCTGTTTCAACCCTTCCTGCGCACCGTGATTCCTCGGGCCGGGGGAGAACAACTGTCGCCGCTGATCAACCACTTTGTCAATGGCTGGGATCTAATGGGCTCCAGCGTTAAAAACTTCCGCAATAAGGTCATGCAGCGCACCGCCTACGAAGGGCTGCACCGCCTGCTCGACCAGACCTACGCCGCCATCCTTCACAATCAGCCCATGCCGGTGAGCTTCGAAGATATGGATAAAACCAACCGGCTGATTGAAACCTTACTTGCAGAGGAGAACCGAGTATGAAGCTGTTTATCACTGGAGCGTCAGGGTTTTTAGGCAAGTACGTTGTGGCCGAGGCAGTGCGCCAGGGCTACGCCGTCAAGGCCGTGGTGCGCCCCGCCACCGATGCCTCGAAGCTGGCCTGGGCTGACCATCCTGCGGTGGAGCTGGTGCGCCTCGATCTGCGCCAGGGTCGCGGCATCGCTGAAGCCCTCGGCGACGTTGACTGTGTGATTCACCTGGCAGCGGTCAAGGGCGGCGATTTCTACGATCGCTTCGCCGGCACAGTCCTCACCACCGAAAATCTGCTGGGGGCCATGACCACTGCTGCCGTCAAAAAGCTGGTGGCCACCAGCACCTTCTCGGTGTACGACTACTTCAACCCTTCGGCCAATCGGGTAATCGACGAAGCTTTCCCCATCGAGTCTGAGCCCGAGTATCGCGACGCCTATGCCCAAACCAAGCTAATTCAAGAAGACCTGATGCGCGACTGGGGCGACACCAACGGTGCCGCTGTCACCCTAATTCGCCCCGGCATGATCTACGGTCGTGAGGCGCTGTGGAACGCCTGCCACGGGGCCGACTTTGGCTCCAAATGGCTGCTGATTGGCCCCAAGGCTCTGATTCCAGTCACCTACGTCGAAAACTGCGCCGAGGCCATTGTGCTGTCGGTGAGCAGTGCCGCCGCCGCGAACGAAGTGATCAACGTGGTAGACGACAATTTGCCCACCCGTCGCCAGTTCACCAAAGCCCTGGTAAAGCGCACCGAAAACCCGCCCCAGGTAATCCCCATGCCCTGGGGCATGATGCGCGGCGTCTCTAGCCTGGCCTGGTTTGTGAACCAGCAACTGCTCAAGGGCAAGGCCCGTCTGCCTGGTCTGCTGATTCCCGCCAGCCTGGATGCGCGGCTGAAGCCCTTTCGCTATACCAACGCCAAGGCCAAGGAGATGCTCAACTGGAGCCCCCGCTACACCCTAGAGGCGGCCCTCGATCGCAGCGTCAGCGACCAAAACCTGCTGAGCGACATCCTGGCCAAGGCTCCCGCCACCCCCACCCTAGAGCCTGTGGCCCAGGGCTAGCGGTGGTCAGCTTTAGGAGATTCTAGAAGAGAAGATCCTCGCCTTATCCGGCGACTGTAGCTACCGTAGGTTGGGCAGTGCCCACCATTTGGGAAAAGTTTCCTAGAAGTCGCCTTAGACCAATAAAGCCCGTGTTTCCAGCCTTAGAAACACGGGCTTTATTGGTCTAAGGCGAAATAAATTTGCCTGCTAGAAAACCCAGTCGTCGCCACAATAGAAAAGTGATGTTGTAACGGTGGATGCTGGCAGCTATGGAAATTGAGCAGATTCTCGCAAAGGCAATGACCGGAGGCGATATTTCCCCCGCTGAGGGCGTAGCGCTCTTGCAGCAGCGAGATCCAGTCACTCTAGAGGCCATTCGTCACACGGCAGACACCCTGCGCCAGCGGCAGGTGGGCGAGACCGTCACCTACGTGGTCAACCGCAACATCAATTTCACCAACATCTGTGAGCAGCACTGTAGCTTTTGCGCCTTTCGCCGCGATGCCCAGGAGGAGGGAGCCTACTGGCTTGACTTTACCCCTATGCTCGAAAAAACCACTGAGGCGATCGCCGTGGGAGCCACAGAAATTTGTATGCAGGGTGGGTTGAACCCCGAGGCCAAAATCGACGGCCTCTCCCTGAACTATTACCTGAAGCTGGTGGACACCATCAAGGGTTCGTTCCCTGCGCTGCACCTGCACGCTTTCTCGCCCCAGGAGGTGCAGTTCATTGCCCGCCAGGATGAGATGAGCTACCGCGACGTGCTGCTGGCCCTCAAGGATGCCGGGGTGGGGTCGCTGCCGGGAACAGCTGCGGAGGTGCTCGACGACGAGGTGAGGCGGGTGCTGTGCCCTGAGAAAATTGATAGCGCCACCTGGCTGGAGATTATCGGGCTGGCCCACGAGATTGGTTTGCCCACTACCAGCACCATGCTCTCGGGCCATATTGAAACCTCCATTCAGCAAATCACCCACCTTGAGAAGCTGCGCCAGCGTCAGCGTCAGTCCCTAGAGGCGGGCTACTCAGCGGCGATGACTGAATTTATTGTGCTGCCTTTTGTAGGGCAGGAGGCTCCCAAGCCCCTGCGCCGTCGGGTGGGGCGCGACCAGCCGGTGCTGGCCGATGCGCTACTGCTGATGGCGGTGGCCCGCATCTACCTGGGCAACTGGATTGTCAACCATCAGCCCAGCTGGGTGAAGCTGGGGCTGGGCGGCGCGACCGAGGCGCTGACCTGGGGCTGCAACGACATCGGCGGCACCCTGATGGAAGAGCACATCACCACCATGGCCGGAGCCCAGGGGGGCACCTGTATGACGGTGAAGGATCTGCGGGGGGCGATCGCCGCCTGCAACCGCCCCGCTCGCCAGCGCGACACCCTCTACGGACTGGTCGAATCCTCTAACGGCGCTGTTTCACCATCGATAGCTGTGGGATCTGCTGGGAACACCGCCCCGGCCCGGCAGTCGCGCAGCCAGAGTCTCACCGCCTGACCGACAATGCCGTCGCTGCTCTCCTGGGGCGGGGTGGGGGCGCGATTGAGCGGGTCTAAGGGGCCGCTGTCTGAATAGGTGTCCAGGCTTGAAAACAGCAGGGCCATATGCCAGCCCTCCTGGGTTGGGGTGAGAAACAACCAGTGGTGGTGTTGCAGGGAAATGGGCTGATCCTGCCAGTACTGCCGCTCTAAGGTGGTAAAAAACACCTGCTGCAAATCTGCATCGGGTACCCGCTCGCTAGCGGCTTCTGTGGGAGATCCCTGGGACAGTTCTAGGGGGGTGAGGTCGGGGGCACTGGCCACCAAGATGCTGGTTACGGGTTGGATTGGACTAGTGGATAGATCTAGGTTGCGGCTAGACACTCGGTTGGCATAGCTGGGCAAGTCGGCCAAAAGCTGAGTGGCGAGCACTTGGGGGTCGGTAGGGCAGGGATTAGTGGGCCGCAAATAGCTGGGCTCGGCTTCAGACGGCTCCTGCGCTTGAAGGCTGCCACCCAGGGCCAGCAGCAGTGCTGTACCCCCAGCCCAAGCGGCGGGGCGGGCTAGGGGGCGATCGCAGTAGAACATTCTTCGCAGATGCGCTCAAAGGCGGCGGCGGGGTCGGGGGCAGCGGTAATCGGTCGGCCAATCACCAGTAGGGTGGCCCCGGCATTGAAGGCTTGAGTCGGGGTCATGGTGCGGCGCTGGTCTTGGCTATCGGCCCAGGTGGGGCGTACCCCTGGGCACACCAAAACAAAATCAGCGGGTAAAAAGCGCCGCAGCTGGCTGGCTTCCTGGGGTGAGCAAACGACGCCTCTCAGGCCACTGTCTCTGGCGAGTAGCGCCATTTGTAGCGCGTAGCTATTGGAGTCAAGGGGAATTTTTAGCTCAACGGCCAGGGTCTGCGGGTCAATGCTGGTCAGTAGGGTAACGGCCAGCACCAGAGGTGGCTCTACGCCGACAGCCTCGGCTCCGGCGATCGCCGCCTGCTGCGCTACCGCCATCGCCGTTTGGCCCGCCGCCGCGTGAACGGTCAGCAGATCGGCCCCGTAGCGCCCCGCCGCCCCGCAGGCCCCCGCCATGGTGTTAGGAATATCGTGAAACTTGAGGTCGAGAAAAATGCGCTTCTGCCGGGCCTTGAGTTCTGCAATCAGCCCAGGGCCAGAACTGACAAACAGCTCCAGGCCCACCTTCCAAAAGCTTACCTGGGGGAGGGCATCCACCAACGCCAGGGCCGCCGAGGCCGAGGGTAGGTCTAGGGGCACGATGATGCGCTGATCAACGGTCATGGGCAGAGGTCTGGGGCATAGGGGGCAAGGGTTAAACGGGGCGTACCAGCATCAGGGTTTGGCCAAACTCCACGGGCTGGGCATTTTCTACCAAGATCTCGACGATTTCGCCGCTGATCTCGGCCTCTAGCTCGTTCATCAGCTTCATGGCCTCGATAATGCACACCGTTTGCCCGCTGCTGATGCGATCGCCCACTCCCACAAAGGCCGGTTCTTCTGGGGCGGGCGACCGGTAGAAGGTGCCTACCATGGGGGAAGTAATGGCCAACAAATCGCTGCTCTTGCCCGGCGGGGTGGCCGGGGTCGCGGGCGGTGATGCTGAAACCGGCTCGGCCACTGGCGGTGAGTTAGGTGCTGATTCTCCTGCCGTCTGAGGAGCTATGGGGGCCGGTGCCACCACCGACACCATTGCCCCTGGTTTGCGCAGGGTGAGCTCAAAACCTGAACTCTTGAGGGTGAGCTCAACAATATCGCTCTGGCTCAGGGCGGTGACTAATTCTCTCAAATCGGTGACGCTTAATTCCACGGCGTAAGTCTCATACGGTCTTATTGAGGGGGTGGTCTTGTCGAGGGCAATGGGCAGGCTTGGTCAGCGCCTGGGCCGCAGGCGTCAGGGAGCCGGTAAAAATTCTACTCGCGGCCTAGGTAAGCGTCGGTGCGGGTGTCTACTTTAATCCGTTCACCGATGGAAATGAACAGCGGCACCATTACCTGAGCGCCGGTTTCGAGAATAGCGGGCTTGGTGCCCCCGGTGGCGGTGTCGCCCTTCACGCCGGGGTCGGTTTGGGTGACCTCAAGCACGATGGAGTTGGGCAGCTCAACCTCTAGAATCTGACCATTCCAGCTGACGACGCTGACGCTCATTTCTTCTTTGAGGTACTTCACCTGCGGGCCGATTTCGTCGATGGTGAGGCGCACTTCCTCGTAGGTCTCCATATCCATGAACACCAGGTCTTCGCCGTCCCGGTAGGTGTGCTGCATGTCTTTCTTTTCGATCACCGCCTGGGGCACGGTTTCGCCAGCCCGAAAGGTCTTGTCAACGGTGTTGCCAGTTTTGACATTCTTAAGCTTGGTGCGCACGAAAGCAGACCCCTTGCCGGGTTTGACGTGGAGAAACTCGACCACGCGCCAGACGGAGCCGTCTAGCTCAATGGAGGTACCGGTGCGAAAATCGTTGCTGGAAATCATGGCGCTGGCTACGGGGACAGTCCTAAGTTTGGCAATTCATTTTACCCCCCTGCGGCCATTTCCCGCAGGATTTAGCCTTACTGGCGAACTTACTGGCGAACGGGCCTTGGGGGCGAGCTGGCTACCTCTAGGCCGAGGGCCGGAAGCGTGAGTTCTAATCTAGGAGCCGCCAGAGTATGACAAGATTGTTAAGGGCGCACTGCGCCTATTGGTGAATAGCCGCCCAGGGCGGAGTAAGGAATTATGGCCAAGGATATGCGCGCGATCAATCAACGGCAGAGTTTGGGCTGGGCCACCCTGGTGCGACTGGGATGGGGCTTGGCCGTTGTGGTGGGAGTATGGCTGGGTTCGCTGTCCCCAGCCCTGGCATTGCCTTCATCTGCTGCTCTCGGCGGGCCACTGGTCGCCTATCTGCCACCGGGCAACGCCATTACCGACGGTCGCGCCCTACTGCGCTACTCGCTGCCCATCGATAACCCCGACATTCGCACGGTGCAGGCCACCCTAGAGGGTCTGTCAGAGTGGCTGCGCAGCAAGCGCTGGGGCCCCATGGCCAAAGATTTGACCAAACTGGAGCGGGGGCTGATGCGGGGCCGCGAAGCTATGCTGGCGGCAGTACCCGACGGCAAACGGGCCGCCGCAATTTCCTACCTAGACGATATTCAGGCTCAGCTGGTACCCCTGCGGGAGGCGGTGGATCTGCGCGATCGCCTCACCGTGCAGGAGAAACGAACGGCCATGCTCGACGACGTCAGCCGCATAGAAGAGCTGATGGTGAAGGCCTTTCCCTTTGAGGTGCCCGAGGAATACAGCAACCTGCCCCAGCTCAAGGGGCGCGCCACGGTAGAAATTACCACCAACAAAGGCACCATGCAGGCGGTGATCGACGGCTACAGCGCCCCGGTAACCGGCGGCAACTTTGTGGACTTGGTGCAGCGGGGCTTCTACGACGGGATGGAATTTACCCGCGCCGAGGATAACTACGTGCTGCAAACCGGCGACCCCGCAGGCCCCGAGGATGGCTTTGTTGACCCCAAAACTAAGGCCTACCGGGCGATACCCCTGGAGATTTTGGTGAAGGGCGACGAAGCGCCGGTCTACGGCAACACCCTAGAAGCACTGGGCCGCTTTTTAGACGCGCCAGTGCTGCCCTTCTCGGCCTTTGGCACTCTGGGCATGGCCCGCCCCAACAGCGACCCTAACGGTGGCTCGTCGCAGTTCTTCTTCTTTTTGTTTGAGCCGGAGATGACCCCAGCGGGCCTCAACCTGCTAGACGGGCGCTACTCGGTGTTTGGCTATGTGGTAGACAACCAAAGGGCTCTTGACAAGATGACCCAGGGCGATCGCATTGAGTCGATTCGAGTGGTGTCTGGGGCCGAAAACCTGGTGCAGCCGTCCTAGGAATTGAGGGCTTGAGATGTAAGGTGCAGGGTTCGACCCTACACCTTGTGCCTGACACCCCGGCTTTAACCCCTGTGGCGATGGACTGGGCTCACACCATGGAAAATCCGCAAACCATTGCTGAACTGGGAGAGCTGGGGCTGCTGGAGCGGCTGTTTCGCTACTGCCCTGGGGATGTCGTTGGCGACGACGGGGCTGTGGTGGCCCTGCCCCCGGGGCGTCACCTGGTGGTGACAACCGATGTGCTGGTGGAAGGGGTGCATTTTAGCGATCGCACCACCACCCCCGCCGATGTGGGTTGGCGAGCCGTAGCCGCCAACCTGTCTGATTTGGCCGCGATGGGGGCGACCCCCGCAGGCATTACCGTGGGCCTCAGCCTGCCGGGGCACACGCCCACGGACTGGGTTGAATCCCTCTACCAGGGCATGGCCGACTGTCTGCGCCGCTGGGGCGGGGTGGTGCTCGGTGGTGATCTGTGCCGGGCCGACGCCGTCAGCGTGGCTATTACTGCCCTGGGTAGCGTCGATCCTCGGCGGGCGCTGTACCGCAGCAGAGCCCGGCCAGGGCAGGCGATTGTGGTGACCGGCCACCACGGTCTGTCGCGGGCGGGGTTAGAGCTATTGCTGCATCCCGAGCGGGAAACTGGGGTGGCCCAGGCCGATCGCGATCGCTGGATTGCGGCCCACCAGAGGCCTCGGCCTCGGCTAGATGCGATCGCCGCCCTCTGGGAGGTGCTGGGCACTGAGGCCGAAGCCGGAGCGATGGCCGCCATGGACTCCAGCGACGGCCTGGCCAATGCGGTGCTGCACCTGTGCCAGGCCAGCGGGGTCGGGGCAGTCTTACAAGCCGTGGATTTACCCGTGGATCTGGCGCTGGTGGATTGGGTGGGGCGATCGCAGGCCCTAGACTGGTGCCTCTACGGCGGCGAAGACTTTGAGCTGGTGCTGTGCCTGCCCAGGCCCCAGGCTCTGGCCCTGCAAGCGGCCCTGGGAGATGGCTGTGCGATCGTAGGTGAGACGACGGCGGCGACGGGGGTTGAGCTGTGGCCCAGCGACGGGGGTGCCCGTGGGGTGCTCAGCTTTAGTCAAGGGTTTCAGCACTTCGACTAAGGGACTGCACCTAGGCTGAAGGGGCGCGATCGCGCTCCATCTAGCCATGCTCTAAATAATATGTTCAGAATGGTACGGCCCCAATGGAGTGGGGTTTAATGAAAAAATATCTGGCTACAGGCCGAATCCGGCGTGATCTCTTCCTATCATCGCCTGTTCTGCTGTGGCCCTAGGACAGCCCCCATGACCGCCAATGATCTTGAAGACCTACGCCCCTTTTGCCGCGACGACGCTGCCTTTGAGCAGCTGAAGCAGGCGTTAAAGCAGCGAGAGGCCAGCCGCGAGCAGGGCTGGCTCGATGTGGCGCGCCAGAACCATCGCACCCAGGCTCTAGAGGCGCAGCGTCGGGCGGCAGAGGCCGCCAGCCAGGCCAAAAGCCGGTTCTTGGCAATGATTAGCCACGAGCTGCGCACGCCGCTCAACTCTATCTTGGGACTGTCGGCGCTGCTGTCTCGGCAGGTGGTCGGTGCACTTAACCCAAAGCAGGTGGAATACCTGGACTACATTCACGGCAGCGGCGAGCACCTGCTGGCGATCATCAGCGACATTCTCGATCTGTCTAAGGTGGAGGCGGGCCAAGAGAACCTGCGGCTGTCGCCAGTGGCGCTGGCAGAGCTGTGTCAGGCCTGTCTGGCGATGATGCAGCCCCGCGCCACTGAGAAGGGTCTGGTGCTGGTCTACCAGGCCAACGCCGCTGACCCGACCACCTGCATTGCTGACGAGCGTCGCCTGCGGCAGATGCTGCTCAACCTGCTGTCTAACGCGATTAAGTTTACGACCCAGGGTCGAGTCACCCTGACGGTGAACTGCCGCGAGGCCCTGGTGGAATTTAAAGTTGAGGATACCGGTATCGGCATTCCGGCGGATCAGCTCGAGCAGATTTTTCAGCCGTTTACGCAGATCGATCGGGGTCTAGATCGACAGTATGAGGGGGCTGGCCTGGGGCTAGCGCTCACCCGACAGTTGGCCCAGCTCCACGGTGGTCACCTGCGGGTAACGTCGGCGGTGGGCCAGGGCAGCTGTTTTGTGCTCTCTCTGCCCGTGAACGGGCCTGAAGGAGGATCGTCGGCTGACCGGCGGGCGGTTAGACCGGTGCAGATGGGGGCGGGGAGGCATCGGCTGGTGGTGGTAGACAGCGACCTCGATCACCATCGGGCGCTGGTGGCCTACGTGAGGGCCTGCGGGTGGCAGGTCAACGGCTGTCGCAGCTGGGCAGAGGTGCATCAGCATCTCAAGACTCACCTGCCCCACCTGGTGATTGTGGGCGATCGCGAAGCCTGCAACCCAGCCCTCGAAAACCATCTGCAGCAGCTCCGCCCGCCGCTGGTGCCCCACCCCATCAAAGTAGTGATTCTGCGCCCAGAGGATGCGACCATCGAGCGCTCCTCCACCGCCGATGCCTATATCGACCTACCCTTGACTATTCCTAAGCTTGAGCGCATGCTCTCGCTTTAGCGGTGGAGCCTCACGGTGGCCCCAGGATTGAGTCGAAGACCGCCTAGACCGCCTAAATTCGGTGACAATTACTGGACAGGGATTTGGGCAACCAGAATTCGATACCCAGAATTCGATACCCAGAATTCGATACCCAGAATTCGATACACTGGGGAAAGTAAATCTGGCTAAGACGTTGTTTGAGGCTCCATCAAGGCGCTGCTTTAGGTAGCGCGAGCTGCCTAGAGGGCTAGGCTTTGGGATGGGTGAGTCGGGACGAAGACCGATCGCATCGGCGATCGCCGGTTTCAAATCAGCTTCTGGCAGCGGTGTGCAGGACAATAGGTTTAGGTTGACTTCCCATGACTCTGGTTTTGCCCCAGGCGGTTTCCTCGGCCCCCGCTATTGCTCCCGAAAAGACTCGCCAAACCACGCGCCAGTCCTACCCAAACTACAAAATCATCGTGCTCAACGATGATTTCAATACCTTTCAGCACGTGGCGGAGTGCCTAATGAAGTACATTCCAGGTATGGATGGCGATCGCGCCTGGGATCTAACCAATCAGGTGCACCACGACGGTCAGGCGATTGTGTGGGTTGGCCCGCTTGAGCAGGCGGAGCTTTACCACACCCAGCTCACCCGCGCTGGCTTGACGATGGCCCCCCTTGAAAAAGCATAATCAAGTAGTCTTGATCTTAAATCTTTCTTAAACCACCCCAATGACACAAGCCTCGGACGGTCGTCTAGTCTGGAACCACTCCACCCATTTGCCCGGGCTGATTCCCATCCTCGAACGGCTTTTAGAACAGCCCGGCATTGGCACCGTCACTCCGGGGGTGATTGCCAACGTCAGAGCCCACTCCCCCGAGCTGCGGGTGAAGGTGTCGGTGCCCATTCGCGGTGGGTTTAAGCTCATTGCCCGCAAGGGTAAGACGGTGCAGGAAGTGTTTGTGCTCACCGAGTTCGACAAGCCTACCCTAGAGGGCGCGATCGCCAAGGCTGTCGAGGCGGCCCGGTGACCCTAGGGTCATCCCCGGTTTTATTGCAGGAAGGCAAGGCCACGTTTGCGGTCGGGCAGGCGTTTTATCGCCCCAAAAGCGCGATCGCCCGCGATTTGGCGGTGCTGGCGGCCACCGTCTACCGCCAGCGCCACGGTCGCCTGCGAGTGCTCGACGCCATGACAGGCTGCGGTGTGCGCCCCCTGCGCTACTGGCTAGAAGCCGGGGCCGACTGGGTCTGGGCCAACGAGGGCAATCCTGAGCTGGCGGAAACCTTGGCCCAAAACCTGGCGGCGCTGCCCGTCAACACCTGCCGCATCACCCAGCAGGATGCCAACCAGGTGTTCTTCGCCTGCTACCAGCAGCGCGACTTTTACGACCTGGTGGATATCGACAACTTTGGTAGCCCCGCCCCCTACGTCGGCACCGGGCTGTGGGCCACCCGCCTAGGGGGAATGCTGTACCTGACCAGCACCGATGGTCGCGCCACCAGCGGCCACGATCCAGAGCGATGTTTGAGAACCTACGGGGCCTATGGGCGATCGCACCCCGCCGTCCATGAGCAGGGTCTGCGGTTGATCATCGGCCACGCGGCTCAGACCGCAGCGGCGCGGGGGATGGGTGTAGAGCCGGTGTTTTCGCTGTTCACCGGCCAGGTGCATCGGGCGATGGTGCGGCTGGTCAGCAAACCTACGCTGACGGAGGCGAACTATGGATTTCTAGCCTACTGCCACCGCTGCGGGCATTTTCAAGCTGTGGATTGGCGGCATTTGGGGCGGGTGAATTGTCTTTGTGGAGTGCAGGATCCACCTGTAGTGAGTGGGCCAATGTGGCTAGGGCCGCTCCATAACGGGGAAATTCTGACGGAGATGCAGGGTTTGGCAGACCTTTGGGGCTGGAGTTCCCAAGCAAAGCTTTTGGACATTATGGCTGAAGAGATTGATCTGCCCCCTTACTACTACCCCCTAGGCGAGATTGGGCGGCGCGGACAAATGGATATTCCGAACCGCGATCGCTTGATTGCGGTGTTGCAGACCCAGGGCTACCAGGCGGCGATTCCGTCGATGGATTGGCAGGGGGTAAAGACCAATGCGGCGTTTGGGGATTGCGTGGCGATCGCCCGATCGATCCAGTCCTAGACTTCAGTTTCCATTCCTGCAACCACCCCGCCCTTCCCTGTACCCCCATGACAAGGTAAGGACAGCGTTAATCGATATCCCCCGTTATGGAACACCGATGGATTGGCTGGGCCGCGCTTTCGAGCGGTCTAGCGGCTCTGACTTTGGGCTGTGCCCAACTCCAGGCCCAGCCCCCGACTGCCCCCGACCCGACTCCCTACAACAACTCAGACTCTGCCCCCCGTTTATCCCAAATCCCCACCGTGGATACAGAACTCACCCAAGCCCAACTCGATTTTGGTTTTGCTCTGTTTGAGCGACTGCGTCAAGCGACGCCCGATGAGAATGTGCTGGTGTCGCCCACCAGTGTGGCGCTGGCGCTGGCCATGGCCTACAACGGCGCAGGTGGGGAAACTCAGGCGGCGATCGCCGCTACCCTCCAGCTCCACGACCTCGACATCGACCAGCTCAACGCAGGCAACCAGGCCCTCACCGAATATTTGACTCAGCGCGACCCCGAGGTCGCGCTGGCAATCGCCAATTCTCTCTGGGTAAACCAAGATCTGCCCGTGCGGTCCGACTATGTGGAGCGCATGCAGACCGCCTACTCAGCCGAAGTCGCCGCCCTCGACTTTAGCCAGCCCACCGCCACCGATCGCATCAACACCTGGGTCAAAGCAAAAACCCGCGATCGCATCCCCACCATTGTTGACGAACTGCCTGCCGACCAGCTTTTGGTACTGGTCAACGCCATCTATTTCAAAGGAGCCTGGAGCGAGGCCTTTGACCCCGCCCGCACGACGGATCGCCCCTTTACCCTGGCCAGTGGCGAAACCGTTCAGCATCCCCTCATGGCCCAGCAGGACGACTATTTGTATCTAGAAACCGACCAGTTTCAGTCGGTGAGTCTACCCTATGGCGACGCATCCCTTAGCTTTGAGGTGATTTTGCCCGCCCCCGGCACCGACCTAGCTACTCTAGCGGCGCAGCTCACCCCCGAGAATTGGCAGAGCTGGATGGTGCAGATGCGATCGCGCCCCGGCGAAATTCAGCTGCCCAAGCTTCAGTTTGAGTACGAAGCCGACCTGATACCGACCCTGCAAGCCCTGGGCATGGGCATCGCCTTTGAAGACGGTGCCGACTTCTCGGGGCTCACCGAGCTGGATGCCTTCATCAATCAGGTGCGCCACAAAACCTTTATTGAAGTCAATGAAGCAGGCACCGAAGCCGCCGCCAGCACGGCGATCGGCATCATGCCTACCTCTATCGCTCTGCCGCCCGACCCGCCCTTTGAGATGGTGGTCGATCGGCCTTTTTTGGCGGCTATTCGCGATCGCAACACGGGCACGGTGTTGTTTGTCGGAGCGATTGTCGATCCGCGTCCGTAGGGACATTGCATGTACGTGTTTAGCGTCAGAGTACGGTTATCATTCCTGGCATCCGGAGGATCGAGGTTTAGGCTAGTGAGCATAGCCACTACATAGCTGACACCGCAGATTGACCCGCCAAGCGACCGCTACATCTGAGAAGCCTAACGAAGCGAGGGTGACCGCCCTTGAGCGGGTGGTTGCCCTCGGTCGTCAATGGCTGGTTGAGGAGCCAGAGCAGCTTTTGAAGCATTTCGAACGCCAAGCCGAACAACTGCTGGTGTTGCGGGCTGAATTGAGTCAGTGTCAGGCTGACCTTCAGGCTTGCCAAGCTGAGTTACAGATCGCTCAAGCGGAGCCCCATCCCGGCCAGGTCGCCCCCTTCCGCCGGGATAGGGAGGCAACCGCCAAACCGCGTCAGCGACCGGGTCGCAAACCCGGCCATCGTGGCGCGTGGCGACGTTCCCCCGCTCCCGCCGTCACCGATGAGCATATTGAGGTGGCGTTGGTGGCGTGTCCTGAGTGCGGAGAAGCCTTACCCGAGGCCGACCAACGGACGATTGAGCAAACCATTCTAGAGATTCCGGTGATTCAACCTCGGGTTATCCGCTTGCGAACTTACCGGACTCAATGTGGACATTGTCAGCAAAGCGTGGCGTCACGTCATCCCTTACAAGTGTCCCAAGCGACCGGCGCGGCGGGAACCCATTTAGGGCCACGGGCGCTGGGTCTGGCGGCAGCGTTGAATAAAGACCTGAAGCTGCCGATGCGCAAGACCTGCCGGATTTTACAAGAGATGTTTGGACTCGAACTGAGTCCTGGCGGCTTAGCGCAGGCGCTTGAGCGAGTGGCGACGTCGTTGCAAGGCGCTTACGACGAGAGCTTAGACACCTTACGCCAAAGTCAGCTCATCCATACCGATGAGACGGGGTGGTGGGTCGGCGGTCCTGGGCATACCTTGTGGGTATTCACCAACCCAACCACCACCTACTATCGCGTTGTTGAGCGTCGTGACCGGGCGACGGCTAAAGCCATCTTGTCCGATGCGTTTCAAGGGGTGTTGGTGAGTGACTGTTTATCGGTCTACGACGGGCTCGACGGGGTGCAACAGAAGTGTTACGCCCATCATCTCAAAGCTCTATCCAAGGCGCTGAAGAGTGAAGCCGGGCAGGGTTCCAGCTACTTGCTGGAACTCAGAACGCTGTTGCACACGGCCCTATTACTGAAACGCTTAGCTCCAGACTTGGACCCGGCTCACCAGCAACGTAGTCGGGATTGTCTCGACGCCCGCTTCGCACAACTGCTAGCTCAAGCCCGACCGCCAGACACTCCGCAAGGACGACAAGAGGAGACCATCCGTCAGCGGTTGGCGAAGCAGCAAGACCACTTATTGACCTTCCTCGACTATGCCGAGGTGGACGCCACCAATAATCTCGCGGAGCGTCAACTCCGACCTGCCGTCATCAGTCGCAAATTATCCTGTGGCAACAAAACACAGCAAGGCGCAACCACGTGGAGTGTCTTGGCCTCGTTAGCGGCTACCGCTCAACAGCGAGGCGACTCGTTCATTGAACAAGTCGCACACGCCATGATGCTTCACAATCGGGTCGCTTGAACCAACGCTAAACACGTACATCATTGCATGCAATGTCCCTACGATCCGCGCCGCTGCTCCAGCAGCCGCTGCCACTCGGCATCGATCTTGTCCTTCTGAGCAATTTCCTGCTCGGTCAGGTCGGTTTCGGTAGTGTAGGCCAGGTCGTCGGTACCCAGCACGGTTTGAGCGGTGAGGGTTTCGGCAAAGGCCAGCTTTTCGCGCTGGTCGTCGGTGAGCTGGCTCAAGACTTCGGCCCGCTGCTCGCGATCGGCGTTGCGAGCGGCGATGCGGCTGTTTTGCTGCTGCACCCAGAAATAACGAACCAGGGGAATGCCCAAGAAGGCCGACCCGTAGCCCAGCAGCACCCAATAGATCGAGTTGACCAGGGCAACAACACCGCCCAGATCAGCGACCAAATCTGGGTTGTCTCGCAACATGCTGCCTAGCACCAGGGCACCAATCAGGTTGGCACTGCCCAGCGCGATCGCCCCCATAATCTGCCCAGAGGTGGCCTGGCTAAACTTGCGAGGTAGCTCTTGCAAAAAGCGGGGCGGGGTCAGCTTGCGCCGCTCTTTGGCGGTCACCTGCAATTCAGGGAACTGGTAGACAATGCCGCCCTGGGGGCTAACCTGAGGCAACCCGTTAAAGCGGCTCAGCACGGGCACCATAAAGTCTTCGAGGTCACGATCCCAGCCTTTGCCCAGGTCGCCCAAGAAGGGGGTAATCTGCTCGGCCACCACCGCGCCACCGTTGGCTTGAATCACTTTGGCAACGCTCTGCCAGCGGCGCTCATCCAGATCGGCGTTGGGGTCACCGTCACCAAACAAGAATGAAAACACCGCCTCTAAGAAGTTCATCTCTGCCGGGGTGCGGCTGGGGGGCAGAGGGCGACGGCGACCCGGGGGCTGAAACATGCGAAACGGCCTAGGGCCGAGCCACACGTGGGGCATAAATATCATGCCGCCACCGCCGCCGCGACGGCGATTGTCGCCCTGCTGGTTGGCGCTGTTGGCAGCGATCGCCAGCGCTATAATCGCCACCACAATCAGCACTAGCGATAAAATCAGCACCACCCCAAAAGACACGCGGATCAGGTAGAACAGCACCCGCCACACCTTTTCCCATGCCGCCTGCCACCGCAGCCGCCAGGATTTACTCCACAGCACGGCCTGAATGTTTTTGGGAAAGACGTAGGCTACCTCACCGGACTCAGCCACCTGGAGGTGGGCCTGCACTTCAGTGGCCAGGGCCAATACGCCCTGCTGGGCCTCCATCAGCGGCAGACCGGCTTCAGCGGCCACATCCCCCACGGTGACTCGGTAGCCCAGCCGTTCTACTGCCTGGGTAATTGTCTTTGTCTGCGCCATAAATAAACAAACCCCTGGGTTCTAACGACCGCGCAACGACCAGTTGCATCTACAACCAGTATAGAAAGCGCGATCGCGAATTACAGGGGACAGTTACCGTACCAAATGAATTTTGGATTTTAGATTTTGGGTTTTGGATTTAGCTCCAGGCTGACCGCCAAAATCCAAAATCGCAAATCCAAAATTTCCCATTAGCTCTTGCCCAAAACTTGATCCCGAATGGCGGCAATATCGGTCAGCAGCTCTTGCCGGTTAGAGGCCTTGAGCAGGTAGCGGTAGAGAAACCAGCCGCTGTAGATCAGGCCGATGAGTTCAAAAGTAGGGGCCAGCAGCGGGAAGTCGTTGATGGCGCTGAGCAGGGCCAGCACCAGCTTGACCGCAATAATGGCAGCAATGATCAAACCCACCGTAACAATGGGCCGACGGTATTGCCTAAAGAAAGTAGATACGTATTCGGGCAGGTCGCCCAGCAGGGCAGACACCTTTTCCCACACCTGCTGAACCTGGCGGGTGGCCTCATCCCCCAGAGCACCAGCGGTAGATTCCGACGTTTCTACTTCGATTACTGGCCGTTCAGGCTCAGTAAACACAGGATCCGATTCAAATTCTGTACTCATGACGGATTGTCCCAGGGGCTTGATTAAGGGCTACATGGAATACCAAGTCCAGCTTGGGAAAGATAGCTTCCCAAAGACAAAACTCCACTGTAGGACTTGGCTCGGAGTTTAACTCGAAACAAGAATACACCCAATTTTCATCGAGTGTATTGAGCGTTAGGAGTGTTATAGACCGAAACCATCCGATTTTCAATTTTTTTTGCCCTGCCGTGGCGGTTCAGGCGGCTCGCTCAGGCTGACCTATTCGCCTGAGAGCCCCTCCAGGGAATCTAAATACTTGTAAAGCTGCCGACGGTCGACCACAAATTCTGGATCGGGTCGATCGCGCTGGTCAGAGCTGCGAGACCGGGCCGACCAGCGAATAAAACTGCCCCGGCGGCGATCGTTAGAATATTTAGATGTCATTGACGCTCTCACTTCGGCCCCATTACTATGACATATCCGATCGTACCCAGGAGTTTACTCACCCTATCGAAACGGTCTACGGCAATCTAAAGGGCCTCAAGCCCAGCCAGCTCAAGCAGTTGCAGCGGCTCTACCACCAGCGGCTGCCGGGCGACTGTGTGGTGACGCCTGAGTTCGCCCAGCGGCTAGCGGCGGTCAGCACCGACATTGACAATCCTCTGTGCGCCTACGTCAACCGTCGCGGGCAGGTGATTCGGGTGGGGGTGGGCACGCTGCGGCAGACCCAAATTCCGCCCTCAGAGCTGCCTCGCTACGGGGCCGAGCGTCTC
Source organism: Leptolyngbya sp. CCNP1308 (assembly GCF_034932455.1). Taxonomy (NCBI): domain Bacteria; kingdom Bacillati; phylum Cyanobacteriota; class Cyanophyceae; order Leptolyngbyales; family Leptolyngbyaceae; genus Leptolyngbya; species Leptolyngbya sp. CCNP1308. The sequence continues at coordinate 164,126 of NZ_JAYGIH010000074.1, forward strand.
AGCGGCATTCGCTGCATTGCCACCCAGTTTGAGCCCGACCCGCCTAGCGACGCCACTCTCACCACCATGGCCCTCCAGCGGCTGGATGTGCTGGCGGTGCTGGCGCTGACGGGCACCGGCTTTACCCGGCGCGGCGGCGGGGCCACGGGCTACATTCAGAGCACTTACTTGGCCCACCTGGTGCCTCACCCCGAGCAGCGCTGGCTGGTGTCGGCCCCCACCGATCTCGACGAGCTGGCTCAGCAGGATTTTCTTGCCCTGGCCGAGGGGCTCGAGGCCGAGTTTAGCCGCGCCTTTACCGCTCTACAGGTGGAGGATGAGCGCGATCGCGTCCTCGTCGTCGGCCTGTTCACCAACAACCAAACCCCCGCTCACTTTGAGCAGCGCCTGGCAGAGCTAGAGCGTCTGGTCGATAGCGCGGGCGGCGAAGTGATGGAAACCCTGTTTCAAAAACGCCCTCGCCCCCATCCCCAGACCGTGCTGGGGGCCGGTAAGGTGCAGGAGGTGGCCCTGGCGGCCCAGACCGTGGGGGCCAACTTGATTGTGTTCGATCGCGACCTCTCTCCCATGCAGGTGCGCAACCTGGAAGATATGGTGGGCCTGCGCGTGGTCGATCGCACCGAGCTAATTCTCGATATCTTTGCCCAGCGGGCCAAGAGCGGCGCGGGCAAACTTCAGGTAGAGCTGGCCCAGCTCGAATACCAAATGCCCCGGCTGAAGGGGCGTGGCCAGGCCCTATCGCGCCAGGGGGGCGGCATCGGCACCCGAGGCCCAGGGGAAACGAAATTGGAGACCGAGCGCCGGGCGATTCAGCGGCGCATTCAGCGGCTTCAGCAGGAGGTCAACCAGCTCCAGGCCCATCGGGCTCGGCTGCGCCACCGCCGTCAAGACGACAACTTGCCCTCCATCGCCGTGGTGGGCTACACCAACGCGGGCAAGTCAACCCTGGTCAACACCCTGACCAACTCCGAGGTCTACGCCGCCGACCAGCTGTTTGCCACCCTCGACCCCACCACCCGCCGCCTGGCGCTTACCGACCCCACGACGAACGAAACTACTCAGCTGGTGGTCACCGACACGGTGGGCTTTATTGAGGAGCTGCCCGCCTCGCTGATGGATGCCTTTCGCGCCACCCTCGAAGAGGTGACTGAGGCCGACGCTCTGCTCCACGTCGTCGATGTGTCGCACCCCGCCTGGCAAGACCAGATTCACTGGGTGATGCGCATTCTCAAAGACATGCCGATTGTGCCGGGGCCGATGCTGCTGGTGTTTAATAAAGCTGACCGGGTGAGCAGCGACGTGCTGGCGATCGCCCAGGAGGAATATCCCCAAGCGCTGTTTATCTCTGCTACAGAACGATTGGGGCTGGAAACGCTGCGATCGCGCCTGCTGCAACTGGTCGATTATGCCGTCACGGTATAGGGCAGTCTTTCTGCTAGGTCTTCCACGCCATTGAGTTATCGTAGGCAAGTAAGGATTGGCATTTAGTCTAGGGTACAAAGCCTCATGTTACCTATTAGTGAAGCTCAATCACAGTTGCCAGATTTGATTGAAGCAGTGAGCGCATCCCATCAACCGGTTGTAATTGTCGGTGAGCATAGCAACGCTGTTTTGATGGCAGAGTCGGACTGGAATGCGATTCAGGAAACCTTATATTTGCTGTCGGTTCCGGGTATGAGAGAGTCGATTCGAGAGGGACTAAACACTCCGATTGAAGCTTGTGACCAGGAGCTAGGTTGGTGAACTGGCGGCTAGTTTACACTAAACAAGCCCAGAAAGATGCCAGGAAACTTGCGGCCAGCAACCTTCGCCATAAAGCACAAGTTTTGCTGAACATTTTGCAGGGCAACCCATACCAAAACCCTCCACCCTACGAAAAACTTGTGGGTGATTTAGCAGGAGCTTATTCACGGCGCATCAACATCCACCATCGAATTGTCTACGAAGTAATCGAAGCTGAACAGACTGTAAAAATTTTGCGCATGTGGACACATTACGAGTAAGCGCAGTGTGCCTCCCGTAAAGAGCATTCAGAGTGCTGGGAAGTTGTTGTAGTCATAAAGTCGTCGCCTCACCCCCCGCAGATAAGGAGTAGCCGGTGCCAGACCAAACCATCAAGCGCAGCATTCGTCGCTACGAGCAAGACTGGTTTAAGCTGCTGTTTCGCGTGCGGGGGTCGGTGATACCGGCGGTGATGCCCCGCGTGCTGCTGTGCGCGGCCTTTGCCCTGGGCATTTTGCTGCTCTACAGCCGGGGCTGGCCGCTGGCGTCGCCCATTTTAGGCTCGCTGGTGCCCAGCCTGGTGCTGGGTCTGCTGCTGGTGTTTCGCACCAACACTTCCTACGAGCGGTTTTGGGAGGGGCGCAAGCTGTGGGGCAGCGTGGTGAATTTGACCCGCAACCTGGCCCGGCAGATGTGGGTGGCGATCGAGACGCCCCAGCCCGGCGATGACGAGGCTAAACTAGCCGCCGTGCGCCTGCTGCCCGCCTTTGCGATCGCCATGAAGCTGCACCTGCGCGGTGAACCCCCCGATGCCGAGCTGGCCAGCCTGCTCACCGCCGACCAGTTCGGCAAACTGCGGCAGATGAACAACCCGCCCCTAGAGATTGCCTTTTGGCTGGCCGACTATCTGCAAACCCAACAGGCTCGGGGCACCCTCAACCCCTACCAGCTCACCTCCTGCCTGGAGATCCTGGACGACCTAGTCGATGCCCTGGGGGGGTGCGAGCGCATTCTCAAAACCCCCATGCCGGTGGCCTACAGCATTCACCTGAAGCAGCTGCTGATGCTGTACTGCCTGGCGCTGCCCTTTCAAATGGTGGATTCGGTGGGCTGGGGCACGCCTTTTTTGGTGGGGCTGATTAGCTTTGCGGTATTTGGCATCGAGGAGATTGGCATTGAGATTGAGAACCCCTTTGGCCACGACCCCAATGACCTGCCCCTCGACTCAATTTGCCGTACCATGCGGCAAAACATTGAGGATTTGGTTTCGCTGGTGCCGGGAGTGGAGCGATGGCCCATTGGGGCCGGTCTTTGACTATCGCGAAGCGTCTTCTTTGGGGAATCGGGTCAGCCCCTAAGGCGATTTCTAGAAAACTTTCTCCCAGTGGTGGGCAGTGCCCACCCTACGTCGGCGAAGGTCGCTGGATTAGAGAAGGGATAGTTTTTTCTGGAGATCTCCTAAGATCTCCCCGGAACCTGGAGGTGAATGTGGATCCGTTGCCAATGGCATAATGCCTGGGGAAGTAAGGCTAGGCGTTGATGCGCCTCTGTTTGCGAGACTTGCTGCTGCTCAGAGCTGAGCTATCGGCACCACCAATGCCGACCCTGGTTTCTATGGCCTGCGATCGCAATAGAGATCTCCGCTGTCCTCAGCCACCCCTGTAGGTCAGGTATAGTGAGGCTTTACGGCTGCCAGGAGGCCTGGGGATGAATGCAAGCAGCAGCGTCGTCGAGATTTTATCGGCGGAGGAAATGCGCCGCACGCTCAACCGGCTGGCGTCAGAGGTGGTGGAGCAGGGCGGCGACCTGAGCCGCCTGGTTCTGCTGGGTATCTACACGCGCGGTGTGCCCCTGGCCTACCTGCTGGCCCAGCAAATTCAGCGGTTAGAGGGGGTAGATCTGCCGGTGGGCGCGATCGATGTCACTCTCTATCGCGATGACCTGGATAAAATCAGCACGCGCACCCCGGCTCGCACCGAAATCCCCTTCGACATCAGCGATCGCGTCGTAGTGCTGGTGGACGATGTGATCTTTAGCGGGCGAACCATTCGCGCCGCCCTCAATGCCGTGATCGACTACGGTCGGCCCAGCGCCATTCGCCTAGCGGTGCTGATTGACCGGGGCCACCGGGAGCTGCCAGTGCGCCCTGACTTTGTGGGCAAGTCGCTGCCGACGGCAAAAGATGAGGCTGTGAAGGTATTTTTGCAGGATACCGACGGGCGGGATGGGGTGGAGTTGTTAAAGCCGGAGTAAGGGGTGTTACGTCTGGTGTGCGATCGCACCTCAAACGCCCAATTTTTCCTACGATAGGGGCGTCGATTTTGCGAACCTCCCTGTGACTCTACTGCCCGTCGCCGCCGAAACCCAGGCCTACCAGACCCAGACCCGCAAGGCCGACCACCTGCGCATTTGTTTAGAGGGGCCGGTGCAGTGTGCCCAAATCACCACAGGGCTAGAGCGCTATCGGTTTACCCACTGCTGTCTGCCAGAGCTCGACTATCAAGATATTGACCTGGCCACGACGTTTTTGGGGCATCGGCTAGGGGCACCGCTGCTGATTTCATCGATGACCGGGGGCACGGCGGCGGCGCACCAGATCAACCGGCGACTGGCGGCGGTGGCCCAGCGCTACGGCCTGGCCATGGGGGTGGGCTCCCAGCGGGTAGGCGTAGAAAACCCCGCCGTGATGGAGACCTTCGCGGTCAGGGCGCAGGCTCCAGATATCTTGCTGCTGGCGAATCTGGGGGCGGTGCAGCTAAACTACGGCTACGGTCTTGACCAGTGCCGCCGCGTCGTAGAAACCCTCGAAGCCGACGCGCTGATCTTGCACCTCAACCCGCTGCAAGAGGCGGTGCAGACCGGAGGCGATACGAATTTCAAAGGACTGTTAAAGAAAATAGAGCAGCTCTGCGCTGGGCTACCCGTGCCCGTGATTGCGAAGGAAGTCGGCAACGGCATTTCGGCCCCCATGGTGCAACGGTTGGTAGAGGCCGGGATATCGGCGGTGGATGTGGCGGGGGCGGGGGGCACCTCCTGGGCCAGGGTGGAAAGCGAGCGGGCGGTGGATGCCCACCAGCGACGGCTAGGGCAGACCTTTGGCGAATGGGGTTTGCCCACGGCAGACTGCATTGTGCAGGCGCGTCAGGCGGCCCCCGCCCTGCCGCTAATTGCCTCCGGAGGGCTACGCCACGGGCTGGATGTGGCCAAGACCCTGGCCCTAGGGGCCGACCTGGCGGGGCTGGCAATGCCATTTTTGCGGGCCGCGAGTGAGTCAGAGGAGGCCGTAGTCGCCCTGGCAGAAGTGCTGATGGCAGAGCTGAGAACGGTGCTATTCTGCACGGGGCAGAGCCATTTGCCAGGGCTCCGCCAGGAGGGGGTGTTGGAGCGAGCCTAGGATCGGCTGTTTTGCCCTACCTAGGGATTGGGGTCGTCCCTTGAAGGTCGAGGTTAGGCGAATCGAAATGTGGTTCTGCCCTTGTAATCCAAGTGAAGAAGTAAACAGCAGCTCCGGAATTTCACCGGTAGTCAATGACTAGCACCTTATAGGACAGTCCTGTAAGACAAGCTCCTCAGATGGTGACAATCGAGGGCAGAAAACCTTATAAAAAGTCTCTAACTTGGTAGCGTTTGAGATTGAGTGCTGGCCAGCCTTGTTCTGCTTAGGTGATTTCTAGATAAGAACAATAAGAACATACCCTCATAGGATGGGCAAAGCTTGCCTGCCCGTCGGAACGAATGCCGAGCTGACTTACCTGGTGCCCTACGCCGTCAGAATTCACGGGTAGTTTAGGGGCCAAGGGAAATAGAGTAGAGGTTCTGAAAAGTTAGGTGAAGAACTTCATCTCTAACCTGTAATTTGTAATTATGGAAGTACGATTTCTAAACCCTCAGGAAGCGGTGACCTACCGCGATCTGCGCCTGCAAGCTTTACGAGAGTCACCAACGGCTTTTGCGTCTAGTTATGAACAGGAAGTGAGGTTGTCTTTAGGCGATTTCGCCGCTAGACTGCGCCCTAATGATGATTCTGCTAGCGGTGTCTTTGGCGCTTTCAACGATCGCAACCACCTCACAGGTATGCTCGGGTTTTCGCGGGAAACCCGGCTGAAGCGGGTTCACATTGGTACGCTCTGGAGTATGTATGTTTTGCCTGAGTTCCGGAGCCAAGGGGTAGGTGCCAGGCTTCTCGATAGCGCGATCGCCCACGCCCGACTGCTTGACGGGTTACGGCAGCTCACGCTCAGTTTCACAGCGGGTAATGTTGCCGCTGGTGCCCTCTACCGATCGCGCGGGTTTGAACCTTTTGGGCTAGCGCGGGAGGCCATGTGCATCGACGGCAATTATTTTGATGAGGAATATTTTGTACTATACCTAACCCGTGATGCCAGGCCAGTAAACCCTTTTTTGCGGCTCTGATGGGGCGGCAGGCGAGATCAGGTGTTATTCACAATTTGTTTTGCTGCATCAGCCCAGTCAGCTTGCGCTTACGACTGTGCTGGTTGAGCAACCTTTGGTAGTAGCCAGACCAATCCGCTGCTTGCCCTAGGGCGTGGTGAGCCGCCTTAACGCGTTTCAGCCATGCCACTGCATTGTCATAATACTTGGCCTTACCCTCATCCATAATCGATTCGGCGCGGGGGCGGGCACTGTCAATCACCCACTGGCTGTGGGTGGCAACGACCGTATCCATCACCCGCAGAATGAGGTGGCTGTGGTAGCTACTGAGGGCTGAGGCCACTGCGATCGCATCCTCTAGCAGCCCTTCATGGAGAAAAACATCGATCTGGGCCTGCTCTAGCCCCCAGGTTTGACCGGTGCGCAGGTGTTGCAGCAGCGTCTCGCGAATTGCAGGCCAGTCGGTTCCGGCTAGCATTTCGATCTTTTGGTAATCCTGAAGCGAGGGTTTGGCTTTGAACGCCATGACGCGAGCTTCCAGGGCCGCACTGGGGTTGCCCATGCCTTCGGCCAGATCACTGGCCCAGGTGGCAAAGTCAAAGGTCAGATAGGGATTGCTATGCTCAAACCGAAGGCCCTTAAGAGCAATCTCTAAAGCTTGGGAAAGCTGGTTTTGGGCTCTCATCGTCTCGGCTAACGCCTTGGCCTCGCTCAGGGTAGTCATTTGGCTTTGGGCAACGGACATCGCCTGGTCAACCCGCCCCAGCTGCCCCAGCATGGTCAAATACTGCTGAGTCTGCCCCTCGGCCTCAGCCAGGTGCAGATATTCCTCGTAGCGTTCCTGCCGGGCCAAAATTTTAAGGCGAATCTGGCTAAACTCATCGGCCCAGTCGGGCGCTTCCCCTGACCAGGCTCCCAGCTCTGAAATGTCTCCCTGCAAAACCCGCACCAGGGGCCGATAGTCCCAGCCCTGCCGCAGCGCCTCCATCGCCATGGCAAAGCTGCCCAGCCGATCCTGCCAGGCTTCCAGGTTTTCTTGCCACGCGAAGATTTCATCCTCGCTCAGGTCAGCGCTCAAAAGCACCTCAGCCCAGGCCGCATCAAAATCAACCCCCACCTCCTCGGGGGTGAGCCCGCAGAAGTCATCGATCTCGTCCCAATTGTTGATACAGCCTTCGGTAATAGCCTGCAGCGCCACTAGCGCATTGTCGGCATCCCCCTGTTCGGCAAAGGCCAGGGCATCGGCGATTAATGCGCCCATATCAGGCCCAATCTCGTCGTCGTCTTGGCCACATTCCCAGCCGCGTACGGCATTGCGCAAAATTTCCTTGGCCTGGCGCTGAAAGGGAACCGGATCGACGCTGGTTTTGCGTTTGGGGGGCGGAGTGGGGGCGGCCTCGGCGTGGGAGAGCAGGTTCGCGTAGCGATCGATCGCCTCGATCAAACTGGGGTTTTCGGCAACCAGGTGCTGCACCAGCCCTTGGGTTTGCACCAGCGTCAGCGGCGCTAACAGCTGGGCCAGGGGCGGACGCTGCTCTATGGTTTCGGGCTGGTGAATGCAGGCGAGCAGGGTGGCGACGATGTGCTTGCACCAGCCTTCAAAGTTGTAGAGGCAGCTACAGTCGGCATGGGTGACACCACCGCCATCAAAGTCGATGGTGACCCGGTAGGGCATGACCTCGTTGCCTTCGACCTCGGCCTGTAGGGTCTGCTCTCGCTGGGTGAGGGAGACCACCGCGCCAGTGCGAAAATAGCTTTCACCCCGAGCGTAGGACGGCTCGGTGGCATGGTGCTGAAGGGTGGCTGGGGTGAGGTTAGGCAGGGGCATGGGAGGGAGTGGGTTGGGCTTTACGGCTCGCCCTATTTCAATGGCTGACTTCCAGAGGCGTTGAAGTTCTCCTAAATTGACAAACCCGTGACTTGTGAAAGATCTGCTGTTTTCGCTGGTGATTTTGGGAGATCGATCGCGCCGTCACCGCCACCTATATCCTGGATAAGCTAGCCTACAGCTCTGAATCTCCCTGCACCCCCTGAATAATCCGCGATAGCTCGCTCTTTTCATCCACCGCAATCCGGGTGGGCGAACCGCTGATGATCCGCTCCAGGTTGCGGAAGGAGTCTTTAATATCTGGCCCCTGGCTGTTGATGGTGTACTCGCGAATGCCCTTGTCGTGCCACGAGCCGCGCATTTTAAATACGTTGATCGCCCGCGACAGTTCGCCCCGCACCTCCACGTATTGCAGCATCAAAATCGTGTCGGTAATGGTGGAAATGTGCGACTCGGTAATCGAGTGCAGCCCCATAAACTGCTCGGTGGTGTTGGTAAAAAAGCCGGTGATCTCTTCCTGCTTGGCAAAACCCGTTACCCCAATCACAAACTGCCGAAAGGAGTTGTTGCTGACGCCGCGATCGAGGGCCGACAGCGAGTCAATTGCCACCCGCGACGGCTTAAACTGCGAGATCTCGGTCTTGATGATTTGCAGGTGATCTTCCAGACCCGCCGACTCGGGGTAGGCGCAGATAATCTTCAGCAGCCCCTGCTCCTCCATAGCCTCAAAATCGACCCCCCAGGAGTAGGCGTTGCGGGAGAGCTGGGCGCGCGACTCTTCGTAGGCAAACAAAATTGCCCGCTCACCGCTCTTGCAGCCGTCCACCAAAAACTTGCTGACCAGCAGGGTCTTGCCCGTGCCCGTCGCCCCGGTGGCGAGAATAATTGAGTCTTTGAAGAAGCCGCCGCCGCACATTTCGTCCAGCGTCGGCACCCCCGACGACACCCGCGCATTGGACGATCGCTGAGTCAACTGCATTGCCCCCAGCGGGAAGATATTGATGCCGTCGTTGGTGATCGTAAACGGATACTCCCCCTTCATGTGGGTAGTGCCCCGCAGCTTGAGAATCTCAATGGTGCGGCGGCGGCGCTCCCCCTCCAGGGCATTGCGCACAATCACCACGTTGTCAGAGACAAACTCTTCAACGCCAAAGCGGGCCACCGGGCCGTACTCATCCAGGCGCTCGGTGGTCATCACCGTAGTCACCCCCATCAGCTTGAGGCGGGCCACCAGGCGAAAGATTTCCCGTCGCACCACCGAGGCGGCGTCGTACTGCTGAAACACCGCCGTCACCGAGTCGATGGAGACCCGCCGGGCCTTGTACTTGCGAATGGCGTACTGAATGCGCTCAATCAGCGCCGATAGGTCGAAGTTGCCCACCACATCCTGCCCTTCGGGGTCGGGGGAAGCGTCGAGAATAAACAGCTTGCCGTCGTCCACCAAATGCTGCAAGTCCCAGCCAAAGCTGTAGGCGTTTTGAATGATGTCTTCGGGAGACTCTTCAAAGGTGACAAGCACCCCTGGCTCATCAAATTCCGTGATGCCGTTGTAGATAAACTGCACCGCAAACAGGGTTTTACCAGTCCCGGAGGTGCCGCTTACCAAGGTCGATCGCCCCGCCGGCATGCCCCCGTGGCTGATATCGTCGAAGCCTTCGATTAGGGTGCGAATCTTGCGCACGCCGACCGGGGTTGAAGAGGGCTGTAAATCAGTTTGGTCAGAATCTGTCATGGGAGATTGATAAGGTCATGGGCAGCACGCCGCCCTTGATAATTACAGAACATCTTGAGGATTAAGCATACCCCGAACCGGTGGCCCTACCGTATCTAGGCGAGTTGTCCTCAAGAGCTTAGAACCCTGTCGCTGGCTATCGGGGGCTCGGCCTAGGGAGCAATTTTCCTGGCTTCTGTCCATGGCGCAGCTGAGTTAACCCACAGGCTAGAGCGGAATTGAAGGCTAGCCATAGATGTCGTCTTCGCGCAGCTCGTCGTAGAGTAGGTCGAGGCCAATTAGCACCCGCTCGCGGTCAGACAGGTCGCCGATAATTTTGCGCACCGGGGGCGGCAAAATTTTGGCCAGGGTGGGGGTCGCCAAAATCTTGTCCTCCTCCGCCAGCTGGGGGTTTTTCAGCACGTCGATCACCTTGAGGGCGTAGACTCCCTGAAATTCTTCCTCCAAAATATTGTTGAGGGTCTTGAGGGCTCGAATGGAGTTAGGGGTATTGCCCGCGACGTAAAGCTTCAGGATGTAGGTCTTTTTGATAGAGCTCATAGAACCCTCGGGGCTGGAACAGGGACAATCATGATTGTATCGGTAACATTTGGGCCGGGTAACTCTGCCCCTAAACCTGACGGGGAACCGATCGCCGGTACATTTCGCACAGATGGGCAATGACGTCGATCAGCGTGAGGCGATAGTCGAGCAAAATCTCTTCGCTGCGCCCCTCTAGCTTGAGCTGTTTTGAGAAGCTATCCATCAGCTCCATATGAATCTCAACGATCTGAGCGACGGAGATATCGGCCATGAAGGCCTGATCGACAAAGTCGTCGATCAGCTGGTTGAGGTTGATTTTGGCATCTTTAGCGAAATAGCCCAAGACAATGATGCGATAATCTGCCTTGAGCTGACTCAGAAACGCAGTGCGGTCATCGGGGCTCATATGACGCAAAAAAGAGCTAGGGCTGCGTTTGTAATAGACGCCTAGATAGCCTAACCGGGCCTTAAGTTTTTCTGTTAGGCGATGTTGCTGAGCGCTCAGACCGTCGGAAAGGGCGTTAGCCTTGGCAGCCGCAGTCGCTGATGTAGAACCGAGGCTGGGCAGCTGCAAAAATTCTTGAATGGCGTTCTGAATCACCCAGTCAAGCTGGGGCAGGGCATCGTCGGCAAGGTGAACCACGGCTCCAGGGTAGGCCTCGGCCCCGGCCAGCGGGACGGCACTGTTGGTGGGCGGCTGGTCAGGGGCGGTAGATTCTGTCTGGCCAATTAGCACCACCACCGGCAGCATTAGCCCTAGCTTTATCAGCGCAGGACGCAGAGCTTGACGCCAAACTTTATCGTTAACCACCAGGCAGTCGGGCAGCTCAGGGTGACTCTGTAGCCAGTCTAGGGTGTCTCCGAGCACAGCCGTTTGATGCACAACGTAGCGACTGGGATCCAGATGCAGCTCGGAACCCTGCTCAACCTGATCGCTGTGGGTCAGGACACAAATTTGAAGGGGGTCAACCAAGGGGAAAACAGGGGTGAGCGGGATAAGAAAGCGCCTGACAGGTTCAGGACAAACCGGCCAGAACTCATCTGGGCCAGAACGCACTACCCTGGCCTGGGGATGTCAGGATATTGTCAATTGTAAAGGGTGGTTGCCAGAATACAGCCTGCCCCCTTAAACCTGGAAACAAACCCCTTGGGGAATAAGCCCATGGCGCTGCCGCCCCTCGACTGTGTTTTGAGCCCTGTTCCGGCCTACGGTTTGACAACTCCCCTGGAGCGCATCGCCCTGGCCCTGGGGCAGCTGGGAGCCGTGCCCCCCAGCCACATTGTTGTCGTCGATGGGGAGCAGCACCCGCTGGGGGCGATCGCCCTCGGGCGGCTGTGGGCGGCCAGCCAGGCAGCTTTGCCGCCGGGCGAAGGGATTGAGGCATCCCCGCTGCGGTTGGCTGACTGCCAGGCCTGGTTAGAGCCCGTCGTAGCAGTCGTTGATCGGGAGTGGGGCGATTGCCCCACCAGCGCCCGGCTCAGAGCCATGGCCCTGGAGCCAACCTTTGCCCTCTGGGTATGCACCAGCGCCGACGGCTGCTACCGAGGGGTGCTCAACCCCCTTAAGCTGATGGCCTGGCTGGGCGCACCTGAACCCTTAGATACAGGCAATATCGCCGCGCCGCCGCTGGAATTGGGACAGCAGGCCTGGGTGCTGGAACTCAGCCACGCCCTCAAAACCCCGATGACGACGCTATTAGGACTATCGACCCTGCTGCTCGACAGTCGGGTGGGGTCGCTGAGCGATCGCCAGTTCCGCTACGTGAGCCTGATGCGGCAGGCCATCCGCAAACTGACCGGCCTAATTAACCTACTGCTCGACTGGATGCGGCTAGAGTCTGGCCAGCTGAGCCTCAACCTAGAGCGGGTAGACCTTAAACCCATGGCCGATGAGCTACTGTCTAGCTTTCTCAGCGTCCAGCCTGAGGGCGGGGCGGCGGCCTGGGCTGAGGAGTTTACGGTGGACTGGGCGATCGCAGAGGGCTGGGTGCAGGCCGACCCCCTGCGCTTGCGCCAGAGTCTTCACTATGGTCTGGGCTACCTATTGGCCCACGGTGCTACGCCCGGCGGCCTGGCGATCGAGCCCTGGGGGCCTTGGCTAAGCCTTACTCTGTGGAGTTCAACCTTCATCGTTGACCCCGGCCCACCCCTAGAACCGTCAATCCTAGGCTTTGAAACGCAGCCCGCTCCCCAGGCGCTAGAAGGGTTAGGGATTGCCCTAGCTCGGCGCTTCAGCCAGCTCCAGGGGGGCGAATTCAGCGGCTTGAGCGTCCCCACCTGGGGCAGCCGCATGACCCTGCTGCTGCCCCAGCCCAGCCCAGCCCACGAGGGCGAAACCGTGCTGGTACTGCTGGCCAGCGCCAGCATGGCCGTAGTTGACCAGGTCTACGGGAGTCTGCGGGGCAGCCCCTACCGCCTGGCGGTGGCTGCCTGCGGTCAAGCCCTGGCGGCTATGCAGGCTCGCCTCGCTCCCCGCTGCACGCTGATTCACTGGGAAGGTCTGGCCGATGCCCCGGTCGATGGGGCCGCCCAGATGGCTTTTGTGCAGCGCCTGGAGATCTCTAAAGCGGTGGTGTTGCAGTCTTCCCCAGGAAACGATGCCGAGTTGGTCGAAGTAAAGCCTGGAGCCACGCCGCTCAAGACCCTGTACCTGGAAACCCTGACCCAGGGGCTAAGAACTACCCTAGACCAGATCTGCCTAGCACCGTTGCTACCGCTCCCAGACGGGTTAACCATGCTGCTGCTGCGCCCGTCGGCGGTTGCGGAGCCAAGTACGCTGCCCCCGCTGGTGCACACCTGGCTACAGCGCTACCACTGCCGCCTGTTGCAGGTAGACGATCTACAGCAGGCCAGCCTGCTCAGCCGGGTTTGGCGGCCCCAGGCGGTCATTTTAGACGGGGCAGAGGCGGTGTCTATCGCTTACCTGCAAGACGTTGCCCACCAGCCAGACCTGGCTAAACTTCCCCTGATCACCCTAGTTCCCCCGGCCAATGAAGACGCCGCTGTAGCCCTGGGACTAACGCTGATCCCTTGCCCAGAGGTGTTGACCCAGCCGCCCGCTCTAGCGGTGGTGAGTTTAATGCGGGCGATCGCCCTGCATCTCGCCGAAAGTTAGGCCAAACCAGTTAATTTTGCTGCCGCCAAGCAAAATAGGTCCGTGCAGTATAGTTGAGCATCATTCCTATGGGCCAATTTGGGCATATTGAGACCACTGCCATGGGCACTGAAACCGCCAAGCCAAGCCGATGACCTATGCACGATCCCAAGATCCATCGCATTGACCCTGTAATCGCTCCCTCATCGGCCTGCTTTTCCGCTTCTAATAATGCTTTCTTGTACTGGCTTACCCTGACCCTGCTGCCACCCCAAAACGAGACTTGTCAAACCGCTTTTCTGGCGATGTCCCCAGGCACGGCTGCCCCCCAGCGGCTAATCGATGTGATGCCGGGCATTGTGTTTCAGGCCGATGGCGATGCCGGCTGGTCAATGCGCTATCTCAGCGCCGGCTGCCATTCCCTCACCGGCTACCAGCCTGAGGAGCTGCTCAGCCCCAACTACCCAGCGTCGTACAACACCATTACCCACCCGGACGATCTGCCCCGAGTGCTGGTCAGCATTCGCCAGGCCGTCGATCTGCGCCAGGCCTACGAGGTCGAATACCGCATCCATACCCGCAGCGGCGAAGAGAAATGGGTGTGGGAGAAGGGATCGCCCATTGTGGACAGCCAAGGGCAGATCAGCGGCATTGAAGGGTTTATCACCGATATCACCCCACTCAAACGGTCGGAGGCGGCCCTGCGCCAGGTGGAGCAAGCCCTCAAAGCGCGGGAAGACCTGCTGGAGCTGGTGCTAGACAGTATTCCCCAGCCCCTGTTCTGGAAAGACAGTCAGGGTCGCTACCTGGGCTGCAACCAGGCCTTTGCTACGGCCATGGGCCTGTCGTCTCCCGCCGAGATTGTGGGGGGCACCGACACCGCTCTGCCCTACATCAACGTGGAAGAGGCCGCCTACCGGACTGCCCGCGATCGCCTGGTGATGGCCCAGGGCATTGCCGATCTCCAGGCCATTGAGCCCCAAACCTACCCCGATGGCCACCAGGGCTGGGTGGACTGTAGCCGCCTGCCCATGCGCGACGCCGACGGCACCGTGGTGGGAGTGCTCTGCACCTTTGAAGATGTGACGGCGCAGATTGCCTCCCAGCAGGCTCTCAAGCGGCGAGAGCAGACCCTGTCCACCCTGGCCGAGATTCAGCGCCTGCTGCTGGCCTGGCAGTGGGATTGGCAAGAGCCCTTGATCCTGGCGATTTTTGCGGCTTTAGGAGAGCTGGCTGGGGCCAGTCGGGTCTACTACTACGAGCTGCAAGGGGGCCAGGGCGAACCGTTTTCTCTGCGCCAGCGGGTGGAGTGGTCGGCCCCAGGAATCGTCTCCACCGTTGGCGATCCCCGCTTTCAGACGTTGCCCTTAGAACCGCTGTTTACCGATTGGCACAGCCAGCTGCGGCAGCAGCAGCCTATCAATCAGGTGGAATCAGACTTTTCTGACTTCCAGCGCCAGGTGCTGTCTAGCCCTCCCAGCAGTGTGAAGTCGATTCTGCTGCTGCCCCTTACCCTGCAAAACCGACTCCAGGGGGTGATGGGGTTCAGCAACTGCATTGCCCCGCGCCCCTGGGCCGAGGCCGACGTTGACCTCCTCCAGGTGGTGACCGCTGACCTGGCCCTAGCCCTGGAGCGTCGCCAGACCGAGCTGTCGCTGAAGCAGGCAGAACTGAAGTACCGCAGCATGTTTGAGAATGCCGTCGAGGGCATGTTTCAAAGCACTCCCGAGGGGCAGTATCTAACCGTAAACCCCATGCTGGCCAGGCTTTACGGTTATGAGTCGCCCCAGGATTTGATGCAGACCCTGACCAATATTAACCAGCAGCTCTATGTGCAGCCTGGCCGCCGCCAGGAATTTACCGATCTGATTCAGGCTGGTGGGGCGGTGCTGGGGTTTGAGTCAGAGGTGTATCGCAAAGACGGGGCGGTGATCTGGATTTCGGAGTCGGCGCGGGCCATCTACGACGATCGCAACCAGTTAATCGGCTACGAGGGCACCGTCGAGGATATCACCGATCGCAAGCGGGGAGAGGCGGCTATTTTGCGGCGCGATCGCCTGCTGCAAGGGGTGGCCGAGGCCAGCCAGTGCCTGCTCACCAGCACCGATATGAACCAGGCCATTCCCCAGGTGCTGGCCCGGTTGGGGGAGGCGGCTACCGCCGATCGCGCCTACGTCTACACCCACCACCCCCAGTCGATCACCGGGGAACCGGCCATGACCCTGTGCTACGAGTGGACTACCCCCGCCACGGCCCCCGGCATTGACCAGCCCTACTGGCAAGATCAGAGCTACCGCGCCCTGGGCCTAGAGCGCTGGCTCACTTTGCTAGAGCAGGGTAAATCGATCTGTGCCCTGACCCGCCATTTCCCCCCCGGCGAGCAGGCGGTGTTACTGAGGGACAGCATTCTCTCGATTTTGATGGTGCCCATTTTTATTGACGCCCAGCTGTGGGGCTACATTGGCTTTGACGCCTGCCAGCAAGAGTGGGAGTGGAGCACCAGCGACGAGTCGATTTTAGTGGCGGTGGCCGCCAGCCTGGGGGGTGCCCTCAAGCGCCAGCAGACCGAGGCGCAGATGTGCTATCAGGTGTACCACGACACCCTCACCGGACTGCCCAATCGAGCTTTTTTTGACCAGCATCTGCCCCAGGCGATCGCTCGCACCAGCCAGACCGACCACATGCTGGCCGTGATTTTTCTTGACCTCGACCACTTCAAAACCATCAACGACACCCTCAGCCACGCCGTGGGCGATCTGCTGTTGCAGCAGGTCACTCAGCGCATCAGCGCCGCCCTGCGGGCCGAAGACATTGTGGCCCGCTGGGGCGGCGACGAATTTACGCTAATTTTGCCCAACCTGGCCACCGCCAGCGACGCTGCCAAAGTAGCCCGGCGCATTGCCGACCAGCTCACGTCAACCTTTTTGCTGCAAAACCATGAGCTGCATGTCACCGCCAGCCTGGGTATTGCCCTATTTCCCCAAGACGGCCAGGACATGACCACCCTGCTGCAAAACGCCGATGCCGCCATGTATCGGGCCAAGCAGCAGGGCCGCAACAACTACCAGTTCTACACCCAGAGCCTCAGCACCGAAGCCGCCCAGCGCCTGAAGCTAGAGACCTACCTACACCACGCCCTGGGCCGCGACGAATTTGTGCTCTACTACCAGCCCCAGGTGAATGTCGTCACCGGGGTAGTGGTGCAGATGGAGGCCCTGCTGAGGTGGCAGCACCCCACCCTGGGGCTGGTAGCTCCGGGCCATTTTATCCCTCTAGCAGAGGAAAACGGCCTGATTGTGCCCATTGGCGAGTGGGTGATGCGCACGGCCTGCACCCAGGTGATGGCCTGGCACCGGGCGGGGCTACCCCTGGTCAACCTGGCGGTCAACCTGTCGGCCCGACAGCTCCAGCACCCCAACTTGGTCAATGTGGTCACTGCTGTGCTCAATGAAACCGGCCTGCCTCCCACCTATCTAGAGCTAGAAATTACCGAAACGGCGGCCATGGCCGACATGGCCGCCTCGATCGAGCGGCTGCGCGACCTGCGCCAGCTCGGCGTCAAAATTTCGATGGATGACTTTGGCACCGGCTACTCCTGCCTTAGCCACCTGAAGCAGTTTCCCCTCGACGGCCTCAAGATCGATCGCGCCTTCGTCAAAGACTTACCCCACAGCCCGGTTGACCAGGCCATGGTCAACGCCATTATTGCTATGGCCAAGGGGCTCTCCCTCAGCCTGGTGGCCGAGGGGGTCGAGACCGCCGATCAGACCCTGTGCCTCTACGAGCTGGGCTGTACCGAAATGCAGGGCTACCTGTTTGGCTACCCCCAGCCAGCGGCAAAAGCAGTGCCCTACTTGCAAGCCAGCCATGGCCAAAAGTGGCGGCTGGTGTAAGGCTTAGGGGGTGAATAGCTGCGAGGTGGATCGATAAGAGCGGCTAGACAAGGGCGGCTTTGAGGCTTTGGCAGAAATCGGCAATGGTGTGCAGAGCGGCCTCAGGACTGTCGGCGGCTAGCCGTTTGACAAAGGCACTGCCCACAATCACGCCGTCGGCCCCCCAGGCTTTGAGCTGCTGGGCCTGGTCGGGGTCGGAGACGCCGAAGCCCACGCCCACGGGTTTATCGGTGGACTGTTTGAGACTGTCAATCAGGTCTTTGACGCGGCTTTGCAGTTCGCTGCGAACGCCGGTTACTCCGGTGACGCTGACCAGGTAGACAAACCCCTGGGCCTGGGCGGCGATCGCAGCAATGCGCTCCGACGGCGAGGTCGGGGCCACCAGCAGGGTGACATCAATATTGGCGGCGGCGGCGGCGGTTAGCAGCGCATCGACCTCTTCGAGGGGCAGGTCAGGCACGACAAGGCCAGCAATTCCTACCGCCGCTAGATCGGCCATAAACTGATCAATACCCCGGTTGAGGATGGGGTTGTAGTAGGTAAACAAAATCAGCGGAGCGTTCAGCGGCGGCTGCAGCGCTTTCACCATGCCCAGAACGGCGTCGAGGGTGACCCCCTGGGCTAGGGCGCGGGTGGCGGCGGCTTGAATTACCGGCCCGTCGGCTAAGGGGTCAGAGTAGGGTACCCCCAACTCAATGAAGTCGGCCCCGTTTTCATCCAGCACCCTCAGGGCTGCAGCGGTGGTCGCCAGGTTAGGATCGCCAGCGGTAATAAAGGGAATCAGGGCGCATTCGCCCCGCGCTCGCAGGTCACGGAAGCGATCGGAAACAAGGGCCATAGCAGGGTACCGAAGACGTAGTCCAAAGCGGGTGAGCCAAAGGGATTGGGCAAACTTCGCCCAATAGAGCACTTTAGGGCAAGAGGGGCACTACGTCTATGGTTTCAAGCTCAGCGGCCAGGGCCAAAGTTTGGATCTTCCCCAGGTCTAATTTTGAGGAGCGCCGATAATGCCCTACTCGCTGTCACCCTCGCTGAGCTTTTCTTGGAGAGCCGCCAGCTGCTCGGGGCTGAGTTCGTCGAGCCGCCGCTGCAACACCGCTGACTCGTAGTCTTCCATTTGCTGGTTAAGGGTCATCTTGTGGGTGACGACCCTCAACAGATAGCTGGCCAGCCAGGCCACCAGGCCGCCTACCATCACCACCTGGCTCCAAATACCAGCGTTGATGCCGTCTAGGCCAAACAGCCGAAAGCCAAGGAACAGGCAGCCCCCGGCTAGAAAAATGCCGAGGCCAATGGCAATAACGTCAATCCGTCGCATAGCCTCCTAGGCCTTGAGGTCGCGGGGCTGCGGGCGAAAATTCAAAAAGGGGCTAAACAACAGCATGCCGGGGAAAAAGACAAAAACAAACCCGTAGAGCAGAGTGCGCTCGATGGAGCCCGCCACGTACCAGCGCCGCCGCACGTAGAAAATCAGCGCCAGGGGGACTACCAGCAGGTAGAGCCCGGCAACCCCGGCGTACGCTCCCGCCGCCAGTAGAAAATCATTTGATAGCTCTGGCAATGTCATGGTGATTGTCCACTAACCCGACTGTAAAGCCCAATAACTTGGGCGCAGAGACTACTTTATGCCCCGCTTACCCCAAATCATAGTGCTTCTTTGAAGATTGTAAAAGGAAAGCTGGTTGGCGGTCTCAGGTTGTGCGCTCTTCTACCTGCACAATGGCGCGATCGCCCAAGCTCACCAGCCCCCCCCGTAGTACCCGCGCGTACAGCCGACTGCTGCCAGGGTGGTGCTTTTGGCTAATGCGGCTAAAGCGGCGATCGCTAAACCAGCGCGTCAGCGTACGGCAGGGGGCGGCGTAGTCGGTAATCTCGACCAGCACTTGGTTGCCCAACTGGAGCTGGCTGCCTGGGGCCAGATTGGCCCAATCTATCCCGGCTAGGGTGAGGTTTTCGCCTGCATGGCCGGGGGCGATGGGATGCCCCTCTTGCTGGAGCAACTCAATGACCTCTAACGACCAGAGGCAGAGGGCGCGATCGGGGCCGCCGTGGAATTTGAGATCGCGCTGGCGATCGCCCTCCAGACCGGCCAGGGTCACCTCCCCAGCGGACACCGGCAGTTTAGGCACGCCGCCGTCGGAAAGATTGATCTGGACAACTCGACCAGTGAACTTCATGGGGCAGACCTGGGGCAGGGTTGAAGGGGCTTAAGGGGGCGTGAGGGGCGTAAAGGGGCGAACTCAACATCCAAAAAGCTGGGCAAGAGAAGGCTTTGAACAGATCCACTGTGGGCGGGGAAAGGTTTCAGGGGTGGCCTGCTTGCGCGATCGGCAACGCCCGCTGGAACTGTCCTTACAAATTCCATATAAGCTCTGTGGTACGTTTTAGCTCAAATTTACGGCAGAGCATTGTCTGCCTGAATTTTTAACATTGGGGCGCTGGGCATCGACAACTGAATCCGGATCCATTTAAGAATCTTTACAGGATTTTTGTGGTATTCACGGATGACCTTGGTATGATTTGCCGAGTTTGGCAGCGGAATTTAAGTCTTTCGACTGTTGACAATGGGCTATTCGGCCCTGTGGGAGTGGTTATAAGGCATATCTCTGACTAATTCAGAGGCGTGCTGTGGTGTGATGAGTGGTCTCAGAGGGGTGGTGTGAGACGTATTCAGCGACGACTGTACCGGGGGCTGCTGTTCTTGCTGGCCCTGGTTTTAAGCTATTGCCTGAGCCATGCAGGGCCATCGTCGACGGTGGCGCAGGCTCAGAGCCAGATTTTTGTTAACCAGGCTTCGGCCCAGTTTGTAGGCCCTACAGGGCCGTCTACCACCGTCTCTAACCAGACGCAGGTGGGCACTGTGGTGCCACCAGGGCCGCAGCTACCGCTGCTGCAAATTACCAAGACCGCTGACCGCGCCGCTGCCGAACCCGGTGATGTCGCGATCTATCGGCTGCTGGTCACCAACGTCTCGACCCAGGCGGCCACGCCACTCACCATCACTGATCAGCTGCCCCTGGGGCTGCTCTACGTGCCCAACTCGGTGCAGGCAACTCCGCAGCAGCCCACCCAGGTGGTCACCACCGACAGCAGTTTGACCCTGACCTTTGCCTCCTTAGGCCCTGGGGAGTCGGTATCGGTAGCCTACGGAGTCTTGCTGACCCCTGATGCCGTGCGCGGCGGCGGGCGCAATATTGCCCAGGCCTCGGCCCCCGGCTTTACGCCGGTAACTGCCGCCTACCAGATGACCATTCGTCCTGGCATTGTGGCCGACTGTGGCACCATTCTGGGCCGGGTGTTTGTCGATAGAAACTTCGATGGGCAGCAGCAGCCCGGTGAGCCTGGGGTACCTAACGCCGTCATTTTTATGGACGATGGCAACCGTATTTTGACCGACCCAGACGGGTTGTTCTCGCTGGCCAACGTGCTGCCGGGCTACCGGGTTGGCACGCTGGATCTCTACAGCCTGCCTGGCTATACCCTGGCCCCCAACCTCTACCGCATTGAGGAAAATAGCGCCTCTCGCTTTGTGCGGTTGTCGCCCGGTGGCCTGGGTCGGATGAACTTTGCCGTTACACCAACCTTTGGGGAGGAGCAGTCATGATGCCTCTGTCTTCTCGTTCGCTGGGGTTGGGCCTGTTAACCACCCTGGCTGGCTCGTTCGGTCTGCTGCTGCCTGGCCATGCGGCCCCTGGGGATCTGGGTACGGCGGCGGATCTGAACGTCTCCGGTAGCTCAGGTGCAGCGGTGGAATCGGTGGTTGACGCCACTGCGGCTGAACCCGCCGCCGTCGAAACGCTAGAGATACCGTTGCCACAGTCGTCGCCCGCCTCTGAAGCTGTAGTTTCGACGGCGACTACTGCATCGCCTTGGGCCGATTCAACGGCGGCGATCGCTGCCGCCACCGTCCTGCCCTCAGGCGATCTCCCTACCTCTGACACCAATGCTCTGCCCGGCGAAGGTGGGTTGCCCCTGGCTAACCGCAGCGAAAACTCCGAGCTATTTGAATTTCAGTTTGGCGGCGACCAGCTGCCCCTCGACCCGCCCCCCACCCAGCCGCTGCGGCCTGTCGTGCCCCAGCCGGAGGTAGCGACCTACAGCATTACCGTCGAGCCCGAGCGCGACATTCAAATACCGGCCAACGGGCGATCGGCACTGACTCTGGTGGGAGCGGTCACCGCTGCCGAGGGCGTCCCCCTTGATGACAATGTGGTCGTGACCCTGACCAGCAGCGCCGGGGAGTTTATTGGGGCCGACTACGATAGCGATCGCAGCGGATTTCAGGTGCTGGCCCGGCAGGGGCTATTTGAGGCGCGGCTGCGATCGACCCTTGATGCCCAGTCGGTCACAGTGCGGGCCACGGTCGATCCCCGCACCCTGCGCGAGCTTGACCCCACCCTGCGGGAGGGTTATCCAGCCCTAGAGGCCACTACCCAGGTGAGCTTTGTCACCGACCTGCGCCCCACCATCATTTCTGGGGTAGTTGACTTCCGCATTGGCCGAGGCGGCACCAATCTGCTGGGGAGCTTCAGGGACTTCCTCAGCGCCGATTCCCTCAACCAAGATGTCGAGGTGAGCTTTACCACCGGGCTGTTTGCAACCGGAGCCCTGGGCGATTGGTCGTTTACCGGGGCTTACAACAACACTCGCGGCCTCAACGATCGCTGCGACGGCAACGGCCTCTACCGCGATGTGCAGGCCTGCGACCAGACCTATCCGGTCTACGGCGACAGTTCCACCACCGACTTTCTTACCGAGTCGATCGACAGCCTGTACCTGCGCTTTCAGCGTGACTCGCTCGCGCCCGACGCCGACCCCGACTACT
The DNA here is from genome assembly GCF_034932455.1 of Leptolyngbya sp. CCNP1308. Lineage (NCBI taxonomy): Bacteria > Bacillati > Cyanobacteriota > Cyanophyceae > Leptolyngbyales > Leptolyngbyaceae > Leptolyngbya > Leptolyngbya sp. CCNP1308. The sequence continues at coordinate 186,134 of NZ_JAYGIH010000074.1, forward strand.
TCATGTGGGGCGACTACGGTACCCAGGAGTTTGCCGGGCAGTCGCAGCAGTTCACCGCCACCGTGCGCGAGCTGCACGGCTTTAAGGGCAACTACACCTTTGGCAACGGCCTCCAGCTGACCGCCATGTACGGCGACAACGTGCGGCCTCTCCAGCGCGACACCATTGCCCCCGACGGCACCAGCGGCTACTACTTCCTGTCGCGGCGGCTGGTGCTGCGGGGCAGTGAGAACGTGTTCATCGAAGCCGAGGAATTTAACCGCCCCGGCACGGTACTGGAGCGCACCCCGCTCTACCGTGGCGTCGACTACGACATCGACTACGATCGCGGCACCCTACTCTTTCGCCAGCCGGTGCGGGCCGTAGACCTCAACCCCCTGGGCACCACCCTGGTGAAGCGCATTGTCGTCACCTACCAGGTGGATGATGCCTCGGTGCGAGGCAGTCTCTACGCCGGGCGCTTGCAGTACCGCCCCGAGGGCGATAACGGCGGTGTCGTTGGGGCCACCCTGCTGACCGAAAACCAGGGGGCCCAAGACTTCACCCTCTACGGGTTCGATTTCCTCTGGCCCCTGGGCGATCTGGGCCGGGTCACGGGCGAATTTGCTCGCTCGTCGTTTAATACTGGGGGCACCAACAGCCAGGGCAACGCCTATCGCATTGAGCTGAGCGGCACCCCCTTCGACGGCATCACCGGCCAGGCCTATTACCGCTCCACCGACAGCGGCTTTAACAACACCGCCACCAGCAGCTTTAGCCCCGGCCAGACCCGCTGGGGGGCCCAGGTGCAGGCCCAGGTGGGGGCGCAAACCCAGCTGCGTGCCCTGGTCGATCAGGAGCGCAACGTGGGCAATGCCGTAGCGGTACAAACCACTGCCACGGGACTGCTCCAGCCCGGCTTCAACCCCGTGCGGGGGGGAGTCGTTGACAACACCCTCACCGAGATTCGGGCCGGCATTATTCAGCAGATTGGCAGCGCCACCCTGGGAGTGGACTTTGTCAATCGCTCCCGCGAAGATCGCCTGACCAACTTCTCCACCGACGCTAATCAGCTGGTGTCGCGGCTCAACCTGCCGTTGACCGCCACCCTGAGCGCCCTGGCCCAGAGCGAACTCAACCTGAGTACCTCTGACCCCCTCTACCCCACCCGCAATACCGTGGGGCTAGAGTGGGCGGTGCAGCCCGGCGTCAGTCTGCGGCTGGCCCAGCAGTTTCTATCGGGGGTGCAGGGGCCAAGTTCAATCACCAGCCTCGACACCATCGTTGACTACCAGCTCGACGACAACACCACCCTGACCAACCGCTACTCGCTGTTGGGGGGCTACAACGGCATTACCGGTCAGGGCGCAGTCGGCCTAAACCACCGGCTGACGCTGGCCCCCGGCCTGCGGGCCACCTTTGGCTTTGAGCGCATCTTTGGGGATGCCTTTAACCTGACTGGGCTAGGTCAGCAGTTTGCCCAACCCTTCGCAGTGGGCCAGGGGGCCTCGGGGCTGGGGCTACAGGCCTCCACCGTGTACTCGGTGGGCCTGGAGTACACCGACAACCCCGACTGGCAGGCCAGCGGCCGCATTGAGTACCGTGACTCGCCGGGTTCGAGCAACCTGGTGCTGGGGGCGGCGGCGGCTGGAAAAATTACCGACTCGCTAACCGGCCTGGCCCGCTTTGATCTGGGCAATTTTGCCAACCAGACGATCACCGACCAGCTGGGAGATTCCAGCACCCTGCGCCTGGGGCTGGCCTACCGCAACCCGGTGAGCGACCAGTTTAACGGTCTGCTGAGCTACGAGTTTCGCAACAACCCCAGCAGCACCCCCAACAGCATCTTGCAGGGGGTCAGTTCTGAGGCCCAAGACCACACCCTGTCACTGGAGGGCATCTACGCCCCCAACTACCGGTGGGAGTTTTACGGCAAGTACGGCCTGCGCTATAGCACCGCCAACCTGGCCCAGGATATTGGCTTCTCGAACAGCATTCACCTGGCCCAGGCACGGGCCACCTATCGCTTTGCCTACCGCTGGGATGTGGGGGCTGAGGTGCGCTGGTTAGGGCAGCCGGTGGTGGGCTACAACGAAACCGGCTTTGCCCTGGAGGCGGGTTACTATCTGACCCCCGATGTGCGGCTGGGGCTGGGCTACAGCTTTGGTGGGGCCAGCGACGGCTCCTTTGTGGGCGGCGGCAGCTATCGGTCGGCCAGTGGTCCCTACTTTGGTATTACCGCCAAGGTCAACCAGTTGTTTAACCGCTTTGGGGTGCAGCCGGTGTCGCCACCTCAGCAGCAAGACTCTTACGTGGATGAGGCGGCCCTGATCGACAGGCCCGAGGCCGATGCAACGGGCACTGCCCCAGGAGGTGAGGAATGAATCAGCGGTGGTGGATCGGATATGGTGCGCTCGCTCTGACCGTGCCGGGATTGGCCCTGGCGGTGGCTCCAGTGGCGGGGCAGTCGGCCCTGGCGACCTACAGCCTGCGGGTGACCAGCGCCGAGGATGGGCTAGTGCAGCCCGATGAAGGACTGACTCTACGGGAGGCGATCGAGCTGGCCAACGGCACCCTCACCCCTGAGCAACTGAGCGAGGCTGAGCAAGCCTTTGTGCAGCCTCTACCCGCCGGGCAGGGGTCGCGGATTGGCTTTGACCTGCCGGTGGGGCAGACCACGATCGCCCTAGTCGATCTACTGCCCGAGATTGTCGCGCCAGAGCTAGTCATCGACGGTACTACCCAGGCGGGCTACGATGCCGCTGCCACCTATGACCCCAAATTTCCGGCTACACCAGCGGTGAGTTTGACGGTGGCTGAGGGCAGCGAGGTGGCTCGTGGCCTCACGATCGCCGCCGATGGGGTGACGGTGCGGGGGCTGAGTTTGTACGGGTTTAGGACGAGCGATCGCGCCACCCAGACCACGCCACCCTCCGATATTTTCGTCAGCGCCCTGGCTCCCCCGGTGGATGCTAGCCCCCTCAGCCCCGCCCTAGAGCTGTTTCGGTTGACCCAGCCCGAGACGGTGCCCCGAGGGGTAGTAATCGAGCAAAACTGGCTAGGGCTGCCCCCCGATGGCGAGTTTCCTGCCGTGCCTTCGGCCTTTGGGGTAACGGTGTTTAACGCCATAGAGACCACGATTCGCAACAACCGCATTCAAAACCACGACGGCAGCGCCATCATTACGGGCTTTCGGGCCGATGGCTTGCAGGTGAGCGAGAACGCCATCATCGGCAACGGTCTGGCCGGGATGCCCGACGCCATTCGACTGGAGGGTACGATCGCCGCCAGCGCCATTACCGACAATTTGATCTGCGCCAACGACGGCAGCGGCATCTATCTATTTAAGCCGGAGGGAGCCACCCAGATCTCGGGCAACGCCATTCAGTACAACGGACGACGGTTTGAGCGGGCGGCGGTGTACCTAATGGGCAGCGACCACCAGCTCAGCGACAACTTTATTGGCTACCAGCCGGGGCCAGGGGTGGCGGTGACGGCCTACCCCGAGAGCCACCGCAACCAGATTCGCGGCAACCGCTATGCCGAGCTAGACGGCCTGGCCATTGACCTCAACACCCAGGGCAACACCGGGGTGACAGACTTTCAAAAGGGGGATGGGCCAAACCCCCCGCGCAACTCCCACCAACGCCGCCACGAAACCGGCAACGCCGCCATCAACGCCCCCCAGTTTGACGCCTATCGCTTTGCTAGCGGTGCGGCGGAGGTCACCCTGACGGGTACCGCCGACCCCGGCAGCGAGGTGGATCTGTACCGGGTGGCGGAAGATGGCTTTCCCTACAGCCCCCTGAGCGAGCCTCTCGGGACGGTGACCGCTAGCCCCGAGGGCACCTTTAGCGCCAGTCTGGCGCTGCCGCCCGGTACTCGGGTGAGCGCGATCGCCACCGATCCGGCCTGGGGCACCTCAGAACCTGCCGCCGTCGCCGCTGTGCTGGCCGCCGATGGCACCCTGCCCGATCTGCCCGTCACCCCAGCGGAGCTACCCAACTGCGACCCGCCCGCACCGCCTCCGGAACCCGTCGAGCCACCGCCGCCCCTGGAGCCCCTACAGCTCGAAATTCCGCGCAACATTCACTTTGCCCTCGATCGCTCCAACATTAGCCCCGAGAGCGCCGGGGTGCTCGACCAGATTGCCGCCGCCCTGCTGGAGTATCCCTTCCTGACGGTGGAACTACACGGCCACACCGACCCCCGCGCTAGCGCCGCCTACAACCTGGCCCTGAGCGAACGCCGCTCCCTGGCCGCCCGCGAGTACCTGATTCGCCAGGGGGTGCCCATGGAGCGCATGCGGATTGTGCCCCTGGGTGAGACCCAGCGCCGCAGCGAGGGCAGCGGCCGCGTCGAATATGCCCGCGATCGCCGCGTCGAGTTTATCTTTACCGACGTGCGCGGCCTCGATATCATCTTCCTCAACCAAGAGGCCGACCTCCAGCTTGAGTAGGCAGAGCCGACCCAGCCAGTCCGATCTAAACGCTATTCCCTAACGTTTACTGAGTCAGTCCATTGATGTCCGTCATGTGCCAGTCTCCTATGCCCATGCCTTCGCAACAGAATGCTGCGCCGCAACCTATTCTCGGCCCTCGGTGGCTGAGCTGGCTGGGTGGTCTAGTCATTGCAGTGGCATTTCTGCTGGGAGGGGCGTCCCCAGCCCTGGCCCAGCTGACGTCTTCAGTACCAGTCGATACCCTGATTACCGTCGATCAGGCAGCTACCACCACCAACTATCCAACGGCTCCCTATGCGAGCCCCTGTGATCCCACTGTACTCACCACCTGCCCTGCCGGTACCACTAATCTGACCTTTGGCGGCGATACTAATGCCGTATTGCAGGCCATTGTCGCTGGGGGAATTCGGTTTGAACCGGCTACCGATCTGCTGCCACCCGTCGGTCTGGCCGAGCAGGTCGTCTTTCGCCGTTTTGGGCCGGGGGCCGGCCCAGGCCTCGACCAGCGACAGCTGCTGTTCTATGAATCAACCACCGCCAACGGCACGACTGTCACCCTGTCCCCCAATGAAGCCGCCAGCATTGAAGAAGCGATGCTGAGCCGGGTGATCAACCGGGGCATTGACAACGTCTTTAATAATGGTGAAGCGGGGCCTGGCACCCAAAACACTCAGAACAATATCGAGCGCATCGATTACATCATTGCCAATCCTGGAGTGCAGGTTAGCGCAGCCGAAGTCAACGATGTGGGCTTTTTGATTTTGGAGCGGGGCGGCAACGACGGCTTTGGCATCGCGGCCATTACCTCTGTAGACGGGGCCGGAAACCCACTCACCTATGGCCCTTTGGTAGATGTACTCGGGGCGGACTGGGGCGGTGGGGGTGACATTGGGGTGAGCTTTCCTAGCGCAGTCCTGCGCAAGGACGATCCAGCCTTTACAAACCCTGCCTTTAGACCCACTCACGTTGTGGGTAACCAGAGTGTACGTGGTATTTTCTTCCCGATTAGCTCGCTACTCGATGCCCCTCAAAACACCCAGCCATTTTTTGGATTTTCTCTATTTGCGGCCGATGTAGATAATACGTTTGACCTGGCCCAGTTTACGACGTTTCCGACGGCGACTACGGGCGCTAGCGTCGGCGGTGACGGTGGGCTAGACCTGATCGCCGGAGGCTTTGGCCTAATTCGACGAGCGGGTTCGTTTGCCCTCATTAAGCGTGTGACTAACCTGATTGGCCCCGCCACCCTACCCGACTTTACCCAAGTGCTAGGCACCGGCAGCGCCGTTGATCTACTGCGCAGCAACAACCTAGGCCAGGGGTTGATCACGATTGCCGACCCGCCGGTTCAGACGAGCAATGGCATTGAGTACACCATTTACCTAACGAATTCCGATACCGCCAACGTCACCGATGTGGTGGTGTGTGACCAGATTCCGGCAGGGACGACGTTTAACCCCGACGGCTATGGGGCAGGTCTGGGCATTGAGGCGATCGCCTCCTCCAGCCCGCCGGGGCCAGCAGTTACCTACACCAGCGCTGCCGACGGCGATCCTGGCACCTTCTTTGCACCGGGGGCGGCCCTGCCTGCGGTCTGTGGTGCCAACCAAAACAATGGCGCGGTGGTGGTGACGGTGGGGCCGGTGAATGCCAACCAGGTAGGGCTAATTCGCTTTAGAACCACCGTAAACTAGCGGATTGCTGCCCCTGCCGACAAAACGGCTGGCCGGTCGGCCAGCCGTTTTAGTATGTGCGCCAAGTCGTGGGCAAAAATGGGGCGCGTCGCTGGGGTGAGGGGGGGAATGTGCACAAACAGAGCCTCGGTCGGCCAGCGGTGCTTGGCGATCGCCCCCAGCAGCCGGTAATACAGGTGGTTGCACACGTAGGTACCGGCGCAGTCGCTAATCACCGTCAAGTGAGTATCCGCCATCAGGGCTTCCAGCGGTAGGGAAGTGGGTACCGCCCGATCTTCCTGTCTACCGTAGCGCTCTAGGTTGAGGTGGGTGCGGCCCTCGGCCATGCCGCAGCACACCACCACCGAGGGCCGCAGCTCGGCCACCTTGGCGATTACCCGAATCGGGGCCAGCTCAAAGCTGACGGGAATGTGGCGGAGGACAGCGGTGCCCGAGGGTATCTGCCGCTGCCGTTGCAGATGGCCGATCAGATCGTCGGCGGCGTTGGAGGGCTGGTGGGCACGCCAGGGGGCGAAGGTGGTAATAAGCATGATGATGAGATGAGGAGGGTGAGGGAGATGGGAGAGATCCGCTGACGACAACGTTATCCAAAATCCAAAATTCTCTCGAATCTGCCAGGTAGGATAGAGTCTGTAGAAATCCCGATACCCCAGAAAAACGAACAAAGCAGGAGCGCGTATGGCTAACATTGCCGTGATTGACTACGACATGGGCAATCTGCACTCGGCCTGCAAAGGGTTGGCGCTGGCGGGGGCCACGCCGCAGATTACCGATGTGGTGGCCGACCTGGAGGCTGCCGACGCCCTGGTGCTGCCAGGGGATGGAGCCTTTGATCCGGCGATGCGGCACCTGCGGGAGAAGGGACTGGTGGAACCGATCAAAGCGGCGATCGCATCGGGCAAGCCGTTCCTCGGCATCTGTCTGGGCCTCCAGCTATTGTTTGACGGCAGCGACGAGGGGGTAGAGCCAGGGCTGGGGATTATTCCTGGGCGCATTAAAAAGTTTCAGAAGGAGCCGGATATCGCTATCCCCCATATGGGGTGGAACCAGCTGACGCTGACCCAGCCCCACTGCCCGCTGTGGCAGGGGGTAAGCAATGGCGATTGGGTGTACTTTGTGCATTCCTACTATGCTGAGCCCAGCGACCCAGCGGTGAATGCGGCGACGACCACCCACGGCAGCCAGACAGTAACGGCGGCGATCGCCCAGGACAACCTCTTCGCCATGCAGTACCACCCCGAAAAGTCGGCCCCCGCTGGCCTGGTCATGCTGGCCAACTTTGTGGCCCTAGTCAAAGCCCAAACCCCCATGGCGGTGGCCTAGCTCATGCTGCGTATCTACGGCAATCGCGCCCTCAAAACCCTGCCCGGTCTAGACACTCGGCCCACTTCGGCGCGGGTGCGCGAGGCGCTGTTCAACATTTGGCAGGGGCGCATTGCCGACTGCCGCTGGCTCGACCTGTGTACGGGCAGCGGGGCGATGGGGGCTGAGGCGCTGTGTCGCGGCGCAGCCGAGGTAGTGGGCATTGAGAAATCGCCCGACGCCTACAAAATTACCCGCGAAAACTGGCAACAGGTGGCCCAGCCCGACCAGACCATCAGCCTGTTTCGGGGCGATGTGGTTAAACAGCTGTCGCGGCTGCACGGGCAACCCTTCGACTGCATTTACTTCGACCCGCCCTACAACAGCGAGCTATACCTGCCTGTTCTCGAACGGGTGGTGAGTCTAAACCTGCTGCACCCCACGGGCGAAATTGCCGTGGAGCATCGTCCCGACGCCTGGGCGCCGATCGCTGTTTCTGGGCTAGAGCTGGTACGCCAAAAGCACTACGGCACCAGTCATTTAGCTTTCTACACGCCAGCTCCGGACATTTCTTAGTTCTAAAACAGTCGTGATCTGGTGCTGCTGAGGGTGCTCTGCGGTTAAAAGACGCTGCCTTGTTACGAGGCGTGAAGCTTGATACGCTTGATACGCCGCATCAAGTCAGGAAACCCTGACTATTGATCGCTCCGCTGTCAGCCCTCCACGATTTTCTCTATGGCGAAACACAATTCAGGTAATCCGGACTTTCCCCACTGGGAAGAGGCCGACTCATCGCTGCGGCTGCGGCAGCACAATCGCCTTTTTGGGCTACTGGCGATCGCGGCGGGGCTGGTCTTCCTCCAGGGCTACATGATTGCCCCGCTGATTCCCCGGCTGGCCGAAATCTTTGATGTCTCTGCCCAGGAAATTGGGTTCATTGTGCCTGCCTATATGCTGGCCTATGCCCTGGCAGCGCTGTTCTTCGGTGTTCTCTCCGATCGCTTTGGTCGCTGGCCGCTGATTCGCATTTCTCTAATTATTTTTATTGCCTGCACCGCCCTCACCGCCACCGCCCAAACGGCAGGCCAAATGAGCTTTTGGCGATTGTTCACTGGCCTGGGCGCGAGCGGGGTCATTCCCCTAACCTTTGCCTTAATTGGCGATCTGTTTCCCTACAACCAGCGGGGGGCGAAACTGGGTTTGGTGTTTGCAGCCATGGAAGGAGGTATGGCCGCAGGGTCTGCGGGGGGCGCTATCTTGGAACCCTTTGTGGGCTGGCGGGCCTTGTTTTTGGGCACAGCCACGGCGGCGGCCCTGGTGCTCTGGCGGCTGCGGCGCTATGGAGCGCTGTTTGACGAGCCTAAAATCGACAAGCTGCCCTCTGTCGCCGCTGTCTTTGCCGGGTACCGAGCCGTATTGGCCAATTTTCGGGGCTCTCGCACCTACGCCTACGTACTGCTGAACGGAATCTTTCACTCGGGCGTTTACACCTGGCTGGGCTACTACATGACACAGCGCTACGGCATGGATGCCCTACGCATTGGCCTGACCATTTTGGGCTACGGCATTCCGGGCCTGATTTTTAGCCCGCTGATTGGCAGGGCCGTCGATCGCTGGGGCCGCCGCTGGCTAATTCCCCCAGGGTTGGCGATGGCGGCTCTGGCCGGGCTGGCGATGATTCCTGACATTCCCCCGCTAGGGACGACCGTCGCGATTCTAGTGCTCTCGTTGGGCTACGACCTGACCCAGCCACTGTTTGTGGGCATTGTCACTGACCTGGGCGACGGCAAAAGTCTAGGCCAGACCATGGGGCTGAAGGTGTTTGCGCTGTTTACGGGCTTTGGCCTGGGTAGCCTGCTGTTTGGCGAAGCCCTGCGCTGGGGGTTTGCGTCTGCCCTGGCGCTGTTTTCCGGGTTGCAGCTGGTGGCCGCGATCGCTGCCATCCCCCTATTTTGGCCAGAAAAGCCTCAGCCAATATCTCAGCCAGCCTTAGACTGATGCTGTTCTAAACGGCGATCGCAGCGGTTCCTCGGTGAGAACGTCAGAGCCAGTGTTTTGGGTAAGGGCGACCCGGAATCCAGCGGCTAAAGGCCACGGTACAAAGCACGAGCAAAACCGCCCCTGTGAACACGGGGGTAAAGACAAAATCCCAAGAGGCATCGCTCATGACGCCCACAAGGGCAATAGCTCCTGCGGGGGGATGCAGGGTGTGAGTCAACTGCATCAGCTGAATCGAGGTGGCCACAGCCAGCGCCATCACCCAGGGCGCAGTGCCAAAGAGACTGACGCAGGCAACGCAAACTAATCCCCCAATCACGCATCCTCCAATCACGTTGCGGGGTTGGGCTAAGGGGCTTTCGGGCACGGCAAACACCAGTACCGCCGTGGCCCCAAAGGGGGCGACGATCAGGGGATAGCCGGTGTAAACCGTGAGGTAGGCCAGCACGGCAATCCCCACAAAGCTGCACAGGTAGGAGGTCAAAATTTGCCCATGGGTGAACTCGGGCTGATGGGAAGAGCGGCGAAATAGCCTGATATATCGCGGCGACGCGGTTCGATAGTTAAGCTGTCTCATGGTGTGTCTGCCGTAATCCCTTGGCCGCCTGAATGGTTGGCGCAGTGTTAAGCAAAAATACTCTGGAAGCATTTTGTCATACTTTGATGACACGACTGCAACAATGTAGCTGAGAACACAGAAATTAGAGATTTATAGGTCAATGAGTTGCATTGAAAGCGCTGAAAGTCTCGCTGACTCAGCATCACTGGCAATACCGTCGGGGCCGCGAAGACAGCCGATCTGATTTATCCTCCCTAGGCAGACTATTGCTGCCGACAAGACCCCTATCTCGACAGAGCGTTTACGCTTGAGTGCCGTCTAGACTGTGCCTTCAACCCTACAGAAGGCTAATTCACAATGACTAAAGGCGATTCAGATTTGGGAGAACAGGCCCTAAGCAAAGCGTTTGAGATGGGGCTATCGACCCAGCTAGATGCCGCAGAGGACTTAAATGCCGAGATTCGCACCAACCCGGTCGCGCTGATGCAGGGAGAGCTAGAGTCGGCAGACATTCAGGGACGGGGGCTGGTGATTAAGAACGACCTGCGCACCGAGCAGCTCACGGTAAAAACGGACGGGCTGGCTATTGACCCGCTAAAGGCCGCTCTGGGCCAAATTGAACTCACCCGCCCTACCAATGCCACCGCTGCGGTAGAGCTAACCGAGGCCGATATTGAGCGGGCCTGCAATTCTGACTACATTCGCCAAAAACTGCAATCGCTGGCCGTTACCCTGAATGGTCGCCCGGTGCAGGTTAGCGCCGAGCACATTACCTTCTCGCTGCCGGGGGATGGTCTGGTGGCGATCGCCGCCAGCGTAATCTTAGACGAGACCGGCGATCGCCACCAGGTCGCCTTTCGCGCCGTGCCAGCCATGGGGCCGCAGGGGCATGAAATCGTGCTAAACAACATTCAAATCGAGTCAGAGAATACGTCGGCAGCCCTAACCGAGGGCCTGCTAGCCGCCGCCAAAGACCTGCTCGATCTGCACAATTTCACCCTCAGCGGCATGACCCTGCAACTGCAAAGCCTGGATGTGCAACCGAGAAAAATCGCCTTGCAGGTGCAGGCCTATGTAGAGTCGTTCCCCGGCAGTTAGGGATCGTGCGGGAGGGGACGGGTGCCTTTGCCAATGGCCAGGAATGGGGGTTAAACCCAGGCACCCGTCCCCTTTGCAAAATCCCCTAACCCCTGTGCTTGGTCAAAAAGCGATCGAGCTGGTTGGCAAACAGGCCCGTGTCTCGCTGGCTAAAGGGGGGTGGCCCACCGGTTTCGACCCCGCCGCTGCGCAGCTCATCTAAAAAATTTCGCATCGACAGACGCTCTCGAATATTGCCCGCATCGTAGAACTGTCCCCGGGGGTTGAGGGCGTAGGCTCCCTTGGCGATCGCCTCCGCCGCTAAGGGAATGTCTGCCGTAATCACCAAATCCCCCGCCTCTAGGTGCTGCACAATGTAGTTGTCGGCAATATCTAGGCCCGATCGCACCTGCACCGCCTCAATGTAGGGCGACCCCGGAATCTGTAGCTCCTGGTTGGCGACCAGGGTGGTCTTCAGCTCGACCCGTTTGGCGGCCCGAAACAGAATCTCTTTAATCACCCTGGGGCAGGCGTCGGCATCAACCCAGATCTGCATAGGTGCTCCTCAGCGCTGAGGCTATGGCAATCTGCGCGCAGGCCTCGGCGTCCGACAGGGCATCGTGGTGGTTGAGGGGAATGCCCAGGTAGTCGCACACGTTGGGCAGCTTGGTGGGGCGAATGTTCCACGCCTGGCGGGCCAGCTTCACCGTGCAGACAAACTCCGCCACCGGGGGCAAAATGCCGTAGGCCTTGCAGCAGGCGTAGAGCACGCTGCGATCGAAGGGGGCATTATGGGCCACAAAAAAGTCGGCCCCCGCCAGCATTGCCGCAATGTCGGGCCATAGCTCGGCAAAGTCGGGCTCATTCGCTACCTGCCGCCAGGTAATGCCGTGGATGTGGGTGAACTCAAACAGCCGTCGCGGGGGGCGAATCAGGTAGTGAACCTTATCTACCACCTGGCCCTGCTCGACTCGCACCAGGCCAATGGCGCAGGCGCTATCTCGGTAGCGATCGGCGGTTTCAAAATCGAGGGCAACAAAGGTCTTCATGGCAAAATTCTACAGGCAGGGGCGGCAAAGCGATCGCAGAACAACAACCCCACGCCTGTAGCAAAAGAACGAAAATAGAAGAACGAAAAGTGGGGAAAATGGCCATAGGCCTTAACCCTTGGCATTTTAAACTGTCCTGCCCCAGACTTCACTGGTTGTGGGCAGTAGGTAGGCGTCGGCTAAAGCTCTGCCGCAATCCTGAAACGCGTTGGGTACCTTAAGAGTATTGAGCCTAGCGACAGCAACAGCCTTTTAAGGATGCTTGAACATCATGCGCGGACTCTCTTTAGTCGGGTTACTAGTTGGGCTTGGCATCGTGGGAGCCCTCATGTTTCACCAAACCAAGCCAGCGGTAGAAGGGGAAACCGCTCTGCCTACTGAGAACATTGAAAAAGCCAACCAAGCCGCCGAAACCGTAGAGCAACAGGCCAAACAGCTTCAGCAAGACCTGCAAAAACTGCCGTAGCCCCCTGCGCCATTAATCAATCGGGAGCGGGACTGGGCAGCTCTTTCTCTAGGGCATTGTGGCCGCCAATGTGATGCTTATACCACCCCATGAGCGGGGTCGAGCTAATGCCGTGCAGCGTCACCGAAAGGGTGACTGTAATAATAGTCACCCAGGCAATCAGCTCGCCGATTTCGCCCTGCAAGCCGTGACCCAGGCTGTAGGTGAGGTAGTACAGCGAGCCCACCCCCCGAATGCCAAACCAGCCAAACAACCACCGCGTGGCCGGATGCACGGGCGCTCCAATCGTGCTTACCCAAGCACCCAGGGGGCGCACTAGAAAGATTAGCGAAACCGCGATCAGGAGCCCCGGCACCGCAAACTTCAGCATGGGCTCAAGGCGCAGCAGCGACCCCAGCAGCAAGATCGTGCCGATCTCAGCCAGTTTTTCGAGCCGCTCCATAAACATGAGGCGGGAGGCCGATCGCTCGATAGTCAGGCATTGGCTAAACATCACCACGCCAGCGACAAACACCGCCAAAAAGCCGTAGCCGTGCACAATTTCAGCCAGCGAATAGCTGAGCAAGATGGTGCTGAGGCCAACAAAATCTTCCATTAGCTCATCGACATCCTGCTTTCGGGCGAGATGGTGCTCTAGCCAGCAAACCCCCTTGGCTACACCGATGCCCACAAGCAGACCAGCGGCGATCGCCCACAGCAAATCCACCGCCACCCATCGGCTAAACCAGCTTTCCCAATTGTTGTTTTCGAGCCAGTGCAGCCCAAAGTAGACAAAGGGAAAGGCCAGGGAATCGTTGAGGCCGCCCTCGGAGGTGAGCCCAAACCGCAATTCGTCGCGATCTTGGGGGTCATCGAGCTGCACTTCCGAGGCTAAAACCGGATCGGTGGGGGCCAAAATGGCCCCGAGCAAAATGCCCGCGCCCCACTCTAGCTTGAGAAAGAAGTGGCCCAGGGCGGCGATCGCAAAGATTGAAATTGGCATCAAAAAGCCAATCAGCCGAATTGTCGAATTCCACGCCCAGGCCTTGAGCGGGCGATTCATCTTCAGGCCGCAGCTAAACAGAGAAATTAGGACGACGAACTCAGTTAGCCGTTCTAAAAAAGCCGTGTCGGGGCGCGCCCGCACCAGATTTAACCCGTAGGGGCTCAGAATAATCCCCACGATCAAATAGATCAGTGCGTAGGAGAAGGGCAGTCGGCCAATCCAGCCCGACCCGAGGGTCACGGCAAGCAGCAGTAGGCCAATCACCAGCAGATCGAGAATGTAGATATCCACGGGTAGGCCAAAACATAAATCGCTCCTTCACTCTAGGAGCTAGCTTCGGAGGCGAAGTGCAACCTGCGGTAGATCTTTCCCTGACTTGGGCTTGAGCCATTTAAGTTGGTTATAGCTATAGTCACCTGGGTTAGGCATTCAGAAAACGTTCCAACGTTTGAACGTTCAGACGTTTAGAGGGGAAATGTCTGAACAAACTGGCTACAGCCATAGCACAGAGGATGCGCTAAACCTATAGGCCATGAGGTGACAATGACTAAGACCCAACCTCCCATGATTATTGTGGTTGGCGCGTCTGCCGGAGGTATGCAGGCCACCGCAAACCTGAGCGCGCAGTTTCCAAAAGATTTTCCGGCGGCCATCTTCATCGTCAACCACATGGGTGCAGACAACAATGGAGACGTGCTGGCCAAGGTCTTCAATGAGAGTGGCGGGCTCACCTGCGAACAGGCCCATGACGAGCAGCCCTTCCAAAGCGGCCACATCTATCTGGCCCCCCCGGATCAACATATGTTGCTTGTGGAAGGCAAAATTCTAGTCACCAAGGGTGCCCGCGAAAACCGCTACCGACCGGCCATCGATCCCCTGTTTCGCTCCGCAGCGGTGGCCTACGGCAATCGCGTCATCGGCATCATTCTGACCGGATACCTGGATGATGGCACCAGCGGCATGATGGCCATCAAACAATGCGGCGGCGTCTGCATCGTCCAAGATCCGCTGGATGCAGCCTACCCAGACATGCCCCAGTCGGTCATAGCCAACGTGGGTGCCGATTACTGCCTGCCCGTCGCCGAAATGGGCATGCTGCTGTCGGATCTGGTGCGGAGAAAACTACCCAGACGCAAGCAGCCGCCAAAGGACATTGTGATTGAGGCAGAAATTGCCCAGCGTGTTTTGAGTGATTTGCCTGCGGTCAAGGCGATCGGCGAGCAGGTGCCCTTCAACTGCCCCGACTGCGGCGGGGTGCTGTGGCAAATCGAAGGCGATTTCTTGAGGTACCGCTGTCATACGGGTCATGCTTTTACCTCGGCGGTGCTGCTGGCCCAGCAAACCGCCAAGATCGAAGAAACGCTGTGGGTTGCCTTGCGAATGTTTGAGGAGCGCCAGAACTTGATTGCCACCATGGGCCAGAGTCACGGCAGTTCGTCGTCATCTGTCTCCCAGCGGGTGCAAGACTCTCAAATTCACATCGATCGCATTCGCGCCATGCTAAAAGCTACCCACAAAGACAATCACGACGAAGTAGCAAAGGGATAGTCCCAAGTCTTGTAAGTTCAACTCCCAAGGGCAGGGGGCTAATCGCTGCCACCCCAGGTCCAGCGCGGATTGCCATCCCGCAGACCCTTGAAGATGATCACGGTGGTAAACCCGTTGGGGTCGCGCATCCCCGTCATGTCGAGAATGGCCTTGACCTGGCCGTTGGCTAGCTGAAGGCGAATGTAGGAGTTGCCCTCATGGGCTTCACCATCGACGCTGACCATGCCGCCCGAGGCCTGGCAATTGCGGTATTCGGGCTTGAGGGTGCCCACCCAGGTGGCGCTAAACTGATCTGACTGAGACAGTCGAATGTTGGTAGCGATGTCGCGCAGTTTGACCATGCCATCGGTCGAAAAGCCGCCCTCAGCGTAGGGGCGGGGTGTTTCGTGGGCAATCAGCCCCTCAGGGCAGCGGGCCTGGGGGCCGCTGAGCAGGGGCAGCACGCTCAGGTCGATGGTGTTGGCCAAGGCCGCAGCGCCCAAGCCGCTCGCCAGGCTCAGGGGCAGACTGGTCAGTAGCGCCCAGCAAAACTTTGGTTTCATCGCCATCTCTCCTCTACAAGTACAACGCAGTCTCAAAGTGGTCTTCTTTACCTACCCCTACAGCGTTTGGGCCGCGCATTCCCGACCGGCCACCCTGCCCTGCCCCTGAGCCAATGTGGCATGATTGATCTCTGCGCTTCGCTGGGGCCTCGCCCCGCCACTCTGTATGCTACGCCTCAGCCAAATTAAACTGCCCCTCGACCACCCCGAAGCCGCCCTTGAGGAGGCGATTCTAAAAAAGCTGCACCTAGCGGCGGCGGATCTGACCGGCTTCACTATCTTCAAACGCAGCTACGACGCCCGCAAAAAGGGCAGCATCACCCTGGTCTACATCGTCGATGTGGAGACGCCCAAGGAAAAGGCTCTGCTCAAGCGGTTTAAGAAAGACGCCACGGTAGCGGTGACGCCCGACATGACCTATCGCCCGGTGGCCCAGGCTCCCGAGGGGTTTCAGAACCGCCCGATTGTGATTGGCATGGGGCCGTGCGGCATGTTTGCGGGGCTGATGCTGGCCCAGATGGGGTTTCGGCCCATTATTCTGGAGCGGGGCAAGTCGGTGCGCGATCGCAGCGTTGACACCTTTGGCTTTTGGCTCAAAAAGACCCTTAACCCGGAGTCAAACGCCCAGTTTGGTGAAGGCGGTGCGGGCACGTTCTCGGATGGCAAGCTCTACAGCCAGGTGAGCGACCCTCAGCACTACGGTCGCAAGGTGCTGACCGAGCTGGTGAACGCTGGGGCTTCCCCCGAGATTCTCTATATCAATAAGCCCCACATCGGCACTTATCGCCTGGTCAAAATCGTGCAGAACATGCGCGCCATGATTGAGTCTTTGGGTGGCGAAATTCGCTTTCAGACCCGCGTGGTGGATCTTGACATCGACCAGGGCCAGGTGCGCGGCGTGCGCCTCGACAATGGAGACTATTTGGCTAGCGAGCATGTGGTGCTGGCCGTGGGCCACAGTGCCCGCGACACCTTTCATATGCTCCACGATCGCGGTGTTTACATTGAGGCCAAGCCTTTTTCTATCGGCTTTCGCATTGAGCATCCCCAGTCATTAATTGACCAGTGCCGGTTGGGGGAGCAGGCCGGGCACCCCCGCCTGGGCTCCGCCGACTACAAGCTGGTGCACCACTGCGAAAATGGGCGATCGGTCTACAGTTTTTGCATGTGCCCTGGCGGCAAGGTGGTGGCGGCAGCGTCGGAGCCGGGCCGCCTGGTGACCAACGGCATGAGCGAGTACGCCCGCGATGAGTCGAACGCTAACAGCGCGATCGTCGTGGGCATTACCCCAGACGACTATCCCGAGGGGCCGCTGGCGGGCATTGAACTCCAGCGGCGGCTGGAGGAATTTGCCTTTGAGCTGGGCGGCGGCACCTACGAAGCGCCTGGGCAGCTAGTGGGGGATTTTTTGGCTAACCGTCCCTCGACGGCGTTTGGTGCAGTGCAGCCCTCCTACAAGCCAGGGGTGAAGCTGGGGGATTTGAGCGAGAGTTTGCCGGAGTATGCGATCGCCGCCATCCGCGAAGCCATCCCCGCCTTCGATCGCAAAATTCACGGCTTTGCTATGGATGATGCCGTGCTCACCGGGGTTGAAACCCGCACCTCATCGCCCATTCGCATCAAGCGCAATGAGCAGTTGCAAAGCCTCAACACCGCTGGGCTATACCCCGCTGGCGAAGGGGCCGGCTATGCAGGGGGCATTCTCTCTGCCGGGATTGACGGCATTCGGGTGGCGGAGGCCGTGGCCCTGGGTCTGATCAAGGGATGATCGGCAAGAGCAGCGGCTGGTTCTCCTTTGTTTTATGGAGAATCAGCGGCGAATCCATTTGGTGAGGATGCGCATGGGTTGGCCGGTGGTGGGGTCGAGCTGGGGTTTGCTCCAGGCGCGGGGTTCGGCAAAGCCGATGCTGTGGAGATGGGCGATGACTAGCTCCATGCCGGTGGCGGTGCCGATGAGCATGACGCGCACGGGTTCGCGCGGGTCGGCTGGCTCTACACTAGGTGGATCTCCAGAGGGCGGCTGGCTATAGATTTCGCTGTTGGGGATGAATTCTGACATGGCGATCGATAAATAAAGGTAATGAAAGGGATCTTTTGCCGCAAGAACCCGCACGAAGGGTGCGAAACCCTGCGCGAGATGGGAAACTGAGCTAACGAATCGGACGCAAAACTTATATGCCATCGTGACATGTCATCTTGTCTTAGTCAAGATGGTTTGTTGTCGTGGCGAAATGTCTCGACATGCCAGAAAGTAGCCTAAAAGAGCCAAGGCCAGAGTCAGCCCTAAAGCAATTGAGAGATCGCCTCGGGTTGACGCAAGAAGAGTTGTCTCGCCGCTGTGGGATACCGCTGCGAACCTATGTGCGCTGGGAAACTGGGGAGGCTACGCCAAGGCCAACGATTCCGCAGGTGAAGGCGCTGTGTAGGGAGTTAGGGGTTGCGATCGAAGAATTGCCGGATGAGTTTGGGCCAAGTAGCTAATTGTTTTTTCCAAAAAGGGTGATTCAGGAAAATATTCCGGATTATCAGATATAGCCTTGAAGAATTGCAGAAGGGAAAAAGTATGTAAGCATCTCTGAGTCGAGCGATAAAAATGAATAATTGTTTTACGGTCTTAGATGCAGTTCTTCTTGGAAAATTAACTCGCTTTTCCGAGAAAGAGCGATGTCAAATACTAGAGAAAATCAGTTTACTATCTAAAGATCCTTTCCCAGATGGACATTCAAAGCGACAGCTTGTACATCAAAACCATAAAATTTATAGAATGCGCTCGGGCAGATACAGGATAATTTACTGCCTTGAAAAACCGTACATTGGAATTATAGCCATATTGTCTAGAGACGATGAGACTTACGAACAAGCTTTTCTACCTACTCAATTCAATCAAGCCAATGAAATCACAGACTATTTTGAGCACATTGATGCCGAATTCCTGAAGTTGTTAGCAGAGAATGATTTACAGGTTGTCAGAGACAAGACTCTAAAATCAATTTCTCAGCTAAGGCAAAAGCAAAAAAGCCTTTCAGAAAGAGAGGAGAATTTCACTTCTGATGAAAGGGCTTTACATTCATTGGCAGACGAGCTGAATTTACAAAGTTTAGATTTGAAGTTAAAAAGAGAGGCTTTAGAGAAAAGAGAAGGATACATTAAATATCAAGAAAAGAAGATTGCCAAAGAAAAGTTAGAAGCCTCAGATTTATCGAGGAAGCTAGGTTTAGCTCGAAAAGTTCTAATAGAAAAAAGAAATGAAATAGCTGAAAAGTATAAAAATATTGATAGAGATCGTGAAGTAGCTATAGAAGAAGCTAAAAGTTTAGTAACTGAGAAAATAGCTGAAGCCAGAAAATGGATTGACTCTATTATGCCACCGCCGCCATTATCGGTAGTGGTATCGCAAAAGCCCGACGAGAGAGTGCTATCACTTCCTGAGGCTGCAAAATTTAAATACGACATACCCTTTCAACCTAACGACAAAGCATCAATCTATTTGTTTATTGTAGGATCACTCCTCATTTTAATGCCGTGGTCTTCTTTGTTGAAATTTTTTCTATTTCTGTCAGGCAGCATGTTTTTGCTTAGGCGATCTTTTGAAGAGGCAAGAAAATATAGGAAGGAGTTTGCGAGATGGTGCATTAAAACTGAAGAAAATTGCACAGAGTATGAAAAGATAAGAAATTTAGTTCTAGTGTCGTATTTTGATCAGCTAGAGATTTCTAAAGCCACGCAGTCTGGAACGGAAGATTTCGTGAAGCGAGTGGAATGGTGGAGAAAAGAGAGTTCTTCCATCGTTTTAGGAGAAATTAATCATGCTTTAGAGGAAGCAGCTAATACGTTGAATAAAAATCAAAATAGTCGGTAGGATGAATTTCGTGCGACAATGACCATCGCAACATCTTTGCTGCTGCGTTTCCTTTAGTAAATGAACTCGTACATCAAAAAAGTTCTTAGCTGGTACAGGCTGCTGACTAACCTAGTTCAGTTTGAAACTTAAGAGCTGAGATAGCAGACTTTTCATTATACAGAAGCTCGACTATTCAACCATTGTTGTAGCGAAGTCTGACTCTCCCCTGAAGGTTGCCCTAGCAAAATATTCTTCAGGCTAATATCTTCATCCAACTCTGGCCAGTGAATGCCTGCTTGGCTCCCAGTCAGACGCCAGTTTTCTCGTTCTACTGGAGTGCCATGCAACAGCCGAGGGTACCAGGCCAGCGGCACAGCAATCACCCGCCCGTCCGACAGATCTACCGTCAGCAGCTCATCTGAAACTGCAACCCCTTGAATTTGAGGAACATTAAGGATCTCAACCATTGAAGAAGTCATGCCAAGCCTCCAATAACTGCTGCTGATTTTCCTCGGTTAGCTTTTGGATGCGGTTGATCTCATTCGAGGAAAATCCTTTATTGAACTGGAGCCTTACCGGAGTCAGCCAAAACTTAGCCTCGCTACTATCGCGTTCAATATGTACATGGGGTGGCTCGTCTCGATCGCCCGCATAGCAGAAAAACCGATAGGGGCCAACGCGAAGCAAGGTAGGCATTGATAGTTTGCAATACGCCTGAGACCCTTTAATTGTATGCCGCGATCGCTGCCAATGCCCTAAGACCTACAACCTATGCCATAGCTAGCTTTGGGGCTAATAATAGCCTGCGATCGCTTGCCCGCCGCAATTGTCCAGAGGACTGTAACTTCTCCCTACAATAAGACAGGGTGTTTTCCTAAAGATTCTAAACCGATGACTGCAACTGCTGAACTCGCTACCTTTGGGGCCGGATGCTTCTGGGGTGTAGAAGCTGCCTTTCGCAAACTCGACGGCGTGATCGACACCTCCGTTGGCTACATGGGCGGCCACTTCGAAAACCCCTGCTACCTGGATGTGCTATCGCGCATCACCGGCCACGCCGAAGTCTGCCAGGTGCAGTTCAACCCCGCCGAGATTTCCTACGACGCGCTGCTCGACACCTTTTGGCGCATCCACGACCCCACCAGCCTCAACCGCCAGGGGGGCGATCGCGGCGAGCAGTACCGCTCGGTGATTTTCTACCACACCCCAGAGCAGGGCAAAGCCGCCCGCCAGGCCAAAGCCAAACTGCAAGACTCAGGCCGCTACCCCAAACCCATCGTCACCCCAATCGAACCCGCCAGCGCCTACTGGCTCGCCTCAGAAGAACACCAGCGATACTTTGGCTAGCCGAAGGGACAGTTCGCCTAAGCGTCAGCCGGCAGTTGCCGTTGTCGTCGCTGTTTCAAAAACTCTGCAAAATCCAGCACCTCGGCCACCAGGTCATCCGATAGCTCATCGGCCAAAACCCGCAGAGAACTGCGATCGCCCATCACATCCCGCGCTGCCGCTAACAACGTTATTTGGTGAGGATAGACCCTCTCAACCCCAAGCGTTTCCATAAAAGCATTGGGGTCATCTTGAGTAGACGGGACAAAATCGCCTTCATTGTCGTACTTAACCCATTGGCCAAATAGCTCAATTAAGAACGCTTCGCCCTCATTAAAAACTTC
Organism: Leptolyngbya sp. CCNP1308; assembly: GCF_034932455.1. Classification (NCBI taxonomy): domain Bacteria; kingdom Bacillati; phylum Cyanobacteriota; class Cyanophyceae; order Leptolyngbyales; family Leptolyngbyaceae; genus Leptolyngbya; species Leptolyngbya sp. CCNP1308. The sequence continues at coordinate 207,306 of NZ_JAYGIH010000074.1, forward strand.
GACAATTGCGCCCGTTGTACCTTCTGGGGCAACTCCACCCTCAGCCAAAGGCACCGAGTCTACGGTCTGGACGCTATCAAAAAGCTGAAATTGACTCATGGCAAGCCTCCGCCGCGATCGGGCACCGCCGTTACAAACCGAGCTATCCTCGTATCAAACTCAACAATCCAGATAGTACGCACTCGTCGGGACAGACCAGCAGGGCCAGTAAGCAATAGGTACGCTCGATAAATTCTGCCATATTCATTTTGGCTTTGGTAAACCAATGCGTCCAAGGTTACTGCCAACAATACTGCGGTACGAATCGCCGCTGGTGAGCGAAAACCCATCACAACAGTCCAAAATCTCTGTTTGTCGCCACCTAAGCCAGGCTTGGCTGTCGCACTAAAGAGATACTCGGCCTTTTCTAACGGAAATTCAAAGCCTTCTGGTGATGTATCTGAGCTGACCATGCTCGTGGCCTATCGTCTCTCCTCGACCCAGGCAATCACCTGGTCGCCCAGGCGCACATCGTTGAGGCGATCGATTTCGCGAATGCCGGTAGGGCTGGTGACATTGACCTCGGTGAGGTAGCCACCAATGACATCAATGCCCACAAAGTAGAGGCCGTCGCGGATTAGGGTGGGGGCGAGCTGGCGGCAGATGTCGAGTTCGCGTTCCGTGATGTCTACCTGAGCCACCCGGCCCCCCACCGCCATGTTGCCGCGAAACTCACTGCCCGTGGGGATGCGGTTGACCGCGCCGATGGGCTCGCCGTTGAGCATAATAATTCGCTTATCGCCGTCTTTAGCGGCGGGCAGGTAGGTCTGCACCATCACCGGCTCCTTGCCCTGCTGGGTGCTGATTTCGACCATAGAGTTGAGGTTGCGATCGCCCGCCTGCAAAAACAAAATCCCCTCCCCAGCCTTGCCGCCCAGGGGCTTGAGCACCGCCGAGCCCCAGCGCTCCACGGTTTCACGAATCACCGCCTTACTCTGAGTGACAATGGTTTCAGGAATCGCCTCGGTAAATTGCAGAGCGTACATCTTCTCGTTGGCCGCCCGCAGCCCCTTGGGCGAGTTAATCACACGGGTTTTGGCCGGGTCGATGTAGTCGAGAATATAGGTGGCATAGAGGTAGGGCACCGTCACGGGCGGGTCAGTGCGCATAAACACCGCATCCATCTCTTCCATCGGCAGCTGCACCGCTGCGCCCACCTCAAACCAGGGGGTAGCCGCCGCCCAAAGGCCATCCACCAGGTCTACGGGGGTGAGCTTTACCGGCTGCATCAGCGCCAGAGCTTTGCCCGCTACCACGCTAAGGGCGTTGGCCGCTGTAATCCACACCTCGTGGCCGCGCAACTGGGCCGCTTCCATAAGGGCAACGCTGGTGTCGTGGCCGGGGTCGAGGCGGTTGATCGGGTCGATGATAAAGGCAACTTTCACAGGCGATGCTCAATACTCCAAGTAGAGTTCTAGCATCCCACGCCCCGGTTAAGCATGAGGTATTGCTGAGTAGAGCTACAGCACCGCAATGCAATCAATCTCTACGTCAACATCTTTGGGCAGGCGCGATACCTCGACACAGGCACGGGCCGGGGCGTAGTCACCGCCAAAATACTTGGCATAGATTTCATTGACGGCGGCGAAGTCGCTCATATCTTTGAGAAACACCGAAGTCTTTACCACATTGTCAAAGCTGGCCCCAGCAGCGGTCAGAATGGCCTCTAGGTTAGCGATCACCTGCTCGGTCTGGGCCACCACATCTCCCTCGCCCACCAGTTTGCCGGTAGTTGGGTCGAGGGCAATTTGGCCCGAGACAAAGAGCATTTGCCCGCTGACGGCTACAGCCTGGTTGTAGGGGCCGACGGGGGCAGGGGCGGTGGGGGTGTTGATGATGGTGCGCTGCATAGGGGAGAAGTGGATGAATAGGTGGGTGAAGAATTCAAAGTTCAAAATTAGTCCCTCATTTTGAACTTTGAATTTTGCATTTTGAACTGAATCAGCTGCCAAACCGGGGCCGCTGGCCGTAAAACCGGTACTGCCAATAGTCGCGCAAAATGCGATCGTGATCAAAGCAGAGATTTTGCGGCACCTCCCAGGGGTTAACGATGGCGGCGGTTTTGGCGTCGTCGCCTGCTACCGGGTCGGCGATCGCCGTGGCCAGAAACACAATACTGATGGTGTGTTTGCGGGGGTCGCGGGCGGGGTCAGAGTAGGTGGCGAGCTGCTCAATTAGGGTGATGGCGAGGCCGGTTTCTTCTTGGGCTTCGCGGCGGGCGGCGGTTTCGACACTTTCGCCGTAGTCAACAAAGCCGCCGGGCAGCGCCCAGCCCAGGGGCTCGTGGTGGCGCTCGATCAGCACGATGGGGCGATGGGGGTGGTGCAGCAGTTCAATAACAATATCGACGGTAGGGGCGGGATTGCGATAGGTGGTCATGGGAGACTTTACAGGAAATTTTCTGGAACAAAAATAACTCTTAGGGAAGCCGACTCGCCCCCGTAGGCCATGTTAGAGTCAACGGGAATTTTAGCTGAGCTAACTATGCCCTTTCCCAGAGCCAGCGGCATTTTGCTGCATCCTACGTCGCTGCCCAGTCGCTTTGGTATTGGCGACCTGGGGCCAGAAGCCTACCGATTTGTAGATTTTTTGGCCGACACCCGTCAGCAGCTCTGGCAGGTGCTGCCCCTGGGGCCGACGGGGCACGGCAATTCGCCCTACCTCTGCTATTCGGCGATGGCGGGCAACCCGCTGCTGATTAGCTTAGAAAAGTTGTGCGAACGTTCTTTACTCTACCCCGACGAACTGCACGATCTGGAGCACTTTTCACCCCACCAGGTCAACTTTAACGAGGTGATGCCGATCAAAATGCGGCTGCTGGAACGGGCGGCCAGCCGGTTTGACGATGTGGCGTCTGAAGAAGACCGGGCTGCCCTGGCTCAGTTCAGCGAGGATTGTCACTTTTGGGTCGATGAGTTTGCCTTTTTTATGGCGCTCAAAAATGCCCACGGCGGGGCAGGCTGGACGGATTGGCCCAGTGCGATCGCCCGGCGCGAGCCAGAGGCCTTAGCGGAGTGGCGCGAGAAGCTGGCCAGCGATATTTTTTGCCACAAGTTTTTGCAGTTTGAGTTTTACCGCCAGTGGCAGGCGCTGCGGCAGTACGCCCGCGATCGCCAGATTCAAATCATTGGCGATATCCCCATCTACGTGGCCCACGACAGCGTAGATGTGTGGGCCTACCCCGACAACTTTATGCTCGATGAAGCAACCCTGGCTCCGGCGCTGATGGCAGGGGTACCGCCCGACTATTTCAGCGAAACCGGGCAGCTCTGGGGCAACCCTACCTACAACTGGGATGTGCTGCAAGAGCGCGGCTTTAACTGGTGGATTCAGCGCGTCAAGGCGCTGCTGGGCTATGTCGATATTATTCGGGTTGACCACTTCCGAGGGTTGCAGGCTTACTGGGGCGTACCCGCGGGCGAAACCACCGCCATCAACGGCAAATGGATTGAGGCCCCGGGCAAGGAACTGTTTGAGGCCGTGCGCGAAAAATTCGGCACGCTGCCCATCATGGCGGAGGATCTGGGGATGATTACTCCCGAAGTCGAGGCGCTGCGAGACGAGTTTGAGTTTCCGGGCATGAAAATTCTGCACTTTGCCTTCGGCGGCGGCAGCGATAACCCCTATCTGCCCTTCAACTACGCGGCCAACAGCGTGGTCTACACCGGCACCCACGACAACGACACCACCCTCGGCTGGTTTGAAAAAAGGCCCGACCACGAGCGCGATCGCCTCCAGCATTACCTCGGCTGCATCAGTCCCGAGGGCATTAACTGGTCGCTGATTCGCCTGGCGCTGCTGTCGGTCGCCAACCAGGCGATTATCCCGCTGCAAGATGTGCTGGGCTACGGCAGCGACTGCCGCATGAATACCCCAGGTCAGTCGGATGGCAACTGGGGCTGGCGCTACGAGGCCAATGCGCTGACGGGCGAGATGAGCGATCGCCTGCGATCGCTCACCGAACTCTCCAACCGTACGGCCTCGATGGATTAGCGCTAGGCGTAAGTAAAGTGAGGTAGGTGGGGTAGGTGAGGAGAGCAAAAGGTCTGTCCAGGCAGTCTCTATCTCCTCATCTTCCTCATTTCATTAACGACTCAAGACCGGCGTCGGCATGCCCCGCATGAGAATATCCGTCACCGAAATCACCCCCAGCAATTGCCCATCTTGAACCACGGGGGCGCGCTGTACGCCGGTATCCGACAGCACCTGGGAGGCCTCTTGAATGGTGAGGTCAGGGGCGAGAGAAATGCAGGGTTGGCGCATGATGTCTTGCACCAGCACCGCTTCAGGATTGTGGCCTCGGGCCACTACCGTGTAGACAATATCGCGCTCGGTCACCATGCCAAATGGCATATCCTGGGAGCGATGCTCGACCAGCAGTGCCCGAATCTGCTGCTGCTGCATGAGATCGATGGCGTCGGCCACGGTGGCTCCGCTAGCAATGGTGGTGGCGTTAGGGGTCATGATGTCGGCCACAGTCAGCATAGGACTCTCCAGGAAACAGTAAGGGTAAGGGCTACAACCGCGCATTACAGAAGCCACGCGCCACGGGCAGGCCGTCGTCTGAACCCACACCCGGCGCACAAGTCCGGCCTGAAAGATCAAAAATCTGGCGGCTGGGGATTTTCCCTCAGCGCTGCGAATCGGTTGGCAGCAGTCCTTACTATGGTGACCTCTAGGGCCGGGATCACGGGGTGTATCTGTAGCTTTTCTTTAGATTTGCCTGGGGTTAGCGGGTACAGGCAGTTACCGATCGCTAGAGTTTTGGCTTAGGCGCTACGGGGTGCTGCTGCCGCTGCCGCCGCCGCCGTAGCACCCGCTCTCGGCGCTGCTGTCGGCGGTGCAGACAGGTGAGCGCCCCGCCAGTGATGGGAACCAGCGGCATCAGGGCTAGCCAAATGGCCGGGGGGGGTGGTGCTGGCTGGGCCACCACCAAGGGGGTAAAGGTGAACTGCTGTGCAGTGAGCAGCGGCGGCGGCAGGGTGGCGGCGCGGCGGGCGGTCTCTAGGGCAAGCCAGGTTTGGGGGCCAGCGATGCCATCGACAGCTAAGTTTTGCTGGGTTTGCAGCGATCGCACCGCCGCCGCTGTATCGGGGCCGTAGTAGCCATCGACCGCCCCAGCGAAAAGCCCTAAATTTGCCAAATCTGTCTGGAGCTGACTGACTGACGAGCCGCTGTCTCCCACTTGCAGGAGAGGAGTTTCGCCCTGGGCCGACGGAGCGGTCTGGCCCAGCCCGGCGCAGGGAACGAGGGTGAGGCCGCCCAGGGCCAGTAGCCCGGCCAGCAGTAGCCAACTGCCCTGGTGCAGGGTTGCAGTCCATCGGGTGGTCATTGGTGTCACTCCCCAGAAAATGCCCACAGCCACAGGGGCAAGGTCAACAGCAAACTGGCCGAACTCAGCCCCACGCAGGTGACCGACAGATCGCGATCGAGGTCGTAGGCCTCGGCCAGCACCAGGTTAGAAAAGGCGCAGGGCATGCCCGCCTGCAAAATCATCACCAGCCGGGGCGGGCCGTCTACCCCCAGAGCGGTGAGGCCCAACCCCACGGCCAGGGGCAGCACCAGCATCTTAATCACCACGGCTATGGCGGCCCGGTTCAGGTGTTGCCACGAGCTGAGCTGCTGAATGCGCAGCCCCATCAGCACCAGCGACAGCACCACAATAGCCCAGGCAAACTGGTAGAGGCCCAGGTCGAGCCAGGCCGGTAGGGCGATCGCCTTCAGCCCCAGCCCCAGCCCAAAGGCCAGAATAATCGGATTTTGCACTACGGCCCGTAGCCTGGTTGACCATTGCCGCTGCCAGGGCAGAGACGGGTTGCGATCTTGGCCCCCCATTTCTGCGGCCAAGATTGCCCCCAGCCCATAGGAGCCCAGCAGCGTGCCCAGGGCATCGTAGAACAGCGCCCAGCCAAAGACGCTTACCCCGAGCTGGGGCAGCAGCAGCACTACGGGGTAGCCAATGTAGCCGGTGTTGCCCAGCATCGCCGCCAGAGAAAAACTGCCCTGAGTAGGCCTTGCCCACGGCTCTTGGTCGGCGCGAATCCACAGGCGGCTGCACAGCAGCCCCAGCAAAATAGCGGCCCAGGCCACCACCGGAGCTAAGTACAGGTTGCCCGACAGGTCGGCGCGGCGCATAAATCCCACAATGCTGAGGGGAATGCCCAGCCAAAACAAAAACCGACCCAGGCGCAGGGGCACCTGCTGATATAGCCCTTGGGATGACGCTCGGTGGGGGGTAAAGCGGTACAGCAACGCCCCCAGGCCAACGCCCGCGCAGATGCCCGCCCCAATTGGCCCGTACAGACGCATCAATACCTCAAGCGGTGGCAAAACAGCAGCCCTCCCATAACCCTGCACTGCGATTGTGACAGGCGAGGCCGGAGTTGGGTATAGCCATCGCCACTCCAGCCGAGAAGTTGTGACCGCATTGCCGTCAAGGGCCATAATGGGTAGAGCTTTGCCGGAAGCGAATGACCATGACTCCCCTCGACGATATTCCCCAAGCGGCCCGCGACATCCCCCTCTCCCCCGCGGGGCAAGATCAGCCCTCCTGGCTGCGGCGCACTCGTCTGCTGCGGCGCATTCTGGGTTTGGCTTTGCTGGCTCTGGCGACCGGGGGGCTGTTGGCCTGGTACCAGACCAACGGGTTTTCTGCGGCCGAGTTCGGGCAGCCCTTCGAAACGATGATCAACCGCTCCGCCACCAGTGCCGGCGGGGCAGACACCAGTGGCGCGGCCTCGCCCGAGGAAGAAAATCGCGACGTAGCCGTGCAGCTGGCCCCCTCTAGCCGCACTCTGCTCAACCATCGCGCCTACGACGAAGCCCCGGCCGAAGCGCTGGTCGCGCTGAGCGCCAATGGCGCGATTCGTCTGCATACCGCTGCGGCCAGTCAGTATGAGGCGATGGCCCAGGCCGCCGCCCGGGAAGGGGTGAGCCTGGTGCCGCTGTCGGGCTTTCGTTCCCAGGCAGAGCAGGAAACGATTTTCTTTAGCCTCAAGGCCGATCGCGGCCAAGATGCTGAAACCCGCGCTGAGGTCAGCGCTCCGCCGGGCTACAGCGAGCACCACACCGGCTACGCCATCGACATTGGCGATGGCAACCAGGCGGGTACTAACCTCAACACCGACTTTGCCGAGACCCGAGCCTACCAGTGGATGGAAACTAACGCCGTGCGCTACGGCTATGAACTGTCCTTCCCGCCCGACAACTTTCAGGGGGTGGCCTTTGAGCCCTGGCACTGGCGGTTTGTGGGCGATCGCACTAGTCTAGAAACCTTCTACAGCGAATAGGCCAAGCTTTCTGAGCAGTCCTGCCCGGCATTGGATACATGGCTCTTGCCCGTCAAAATTATTCTGGCCCCAGGCTGATAGCGGGGCTCAAACTGGCGGCAAGGGGGGCAATGCCCTGGGCGTTGGCTGGGGTTGTATTGGGCAGCGGCCTGCTGCTTAAAGCCCTGCATGCCCAGGTAGAACAGAGGCTTTCTACTGCTCTACAGCAGCCGATTCAGCTGGGGGGGGTGCGTGGGGTGGCCCAGTGGGGCATCGTGCTGGGCAAAACCGTTATCCCTCGAACTCAAACCGAGGGGATAGCGGGGGAAATCGACGCCGTTGTGGTTTTGCTGGACTGGCCGGAGCTGCTGCACCGAGGCCAGCTACGGGTGACGGTGACCCTGGTGCAGCCCAATTTATCGGTGGTGATGCCCGAGCCGGGGGCCGGGCTAGGCTTCCTTGAGGAAAACGGCTCGGGGACAGCGATCGCCTCTGCTCCCCTTTCTGACACCCTAGAGGGTCTTTGGGTCGAAGACGGCAGGTTTACCCTGTATGCCCCCAGCGCTGGGGCTGGGCACGCTACCCTCCAGCCAGGGATTACGGTGCACGGTGTACAGGCTGCCGTGCGTCTGCCCCAGGAGCAGCCATCCCGTCAGGTTTTGTTTGCGCTGGAGGGGCTACTCGAAGAGGGGCACTGGCAGACTAGCGGCACGGTCGATCTGGGACGGCGATCGCTCCAGGCCAGCCTTCAGACCCAAAACCTGCCCCTGGCTAGCCTCAATCTGGCGCTGCCGCCAGCGGTCACTATCCAGGCTGGCGTACTCAACAGCGATCTGAGGCTGACCACTCCCCTACCCAATGCCGTGGTGCCGCCCCTAAAAGCCTTTGACCTGCGAGGAACAGCGGTAGTTCAGAACGGGCAGGGGGCGATGGGCCAGCGCTTAGCCCCGATTCAAAACCTGCAAAGCCTGCTGGAGATTGAGGGGCAGCGGGTGACCCTATCCGACACCCAGCTCAATGTGGGTGCCATGACGCTGACGGCGGCGGGCAGTCTGGACCTGAAAACGGGCTACGACCTGAGTGCCCAGGTGCCGCCAGTCGCCGCTGAGGATTTGCGGGCAGTGGTGGGCGATCGCCTGCCCCTCGCCCCCCAGCCCTGGCAGTGGCAGGCGCGGCTCACCGGGTCATTACAAGAGCCCGTTGTGGCGGTACAGCCCGACCCAGCGCTGACGCCGCCGGGCCAACTGCCGCTGGGCTTGGGTCTGGTCGTAGCGGCGCTGGGGATGCAGGCCCAGACGCTTCCCCCCCGCGACTGGATTGGGCCGATTGAGGGGGCGACCTACGCGTTTAGGGGCAACGGGGCCTGGTTTACCCTCAGCGATGGCACCGTGGTGCCACCCCTGTCGGAGGCGGCCTACCAGCGGGCCAGCGGGGGATTGAACAGCCGTCTGCGTCCGGCCCTCGATCGCAAGTTTTTTTGGTTTTTGCAGACCAACCCCTACGTCACGGCGATCGCCGCTGATCTGGCTAAGGGCAGGCTGCTGACCTACCGCCAGGGCAGTCGGTTCAATACCGATCGCTTCTTTTTAGAGTATTTTGTGCCGGTCTACGTTGAGTCGAGCCGGGCGGCGGGGCTCGACCCCGGCGAATCGCTGTGGATGCTCGACCATTCTTTGCGCACCCTGCACGACCCGCTATTACGCCACCCCGATGCTCGACCGATTACCACGGGGGCGGGCACCGTGGGCTCGTTTTGGGCGGGTGAGCAGTTGCTCTCGATGCAGCAGTTGCTCACCCGCCCGCTGCTGGCTGAGCCGGGGCAAACCGGGCAGCTGGCCCGCCTAGCGGTGCTCAAGCAGCTCGATGCCTCCACCTCCCTAGAGAGTCGGCGGCTGTCGAGCACCCCCGAGCTGATGTCGAAGATTCCCAACGTCACCTTTGGGGCCGAGGAGGGGGCGATCGCCCTCGCCCTGGGAATGATGCGGTTTGAGGGCGAGGGGCTTTATCCCGAGTCGCTGCGATCGCTGGCCGCCGCCATTGAGCAAAACGAGTTCGACAAGCACGCCCTGAGAACGAGCATCACCGGCAGAATGCAGGATCTGGCGACCGAGCACCGAGCCACGCTGGGGTTTGCGCTGCTGCGGTTTAGCGATCGCGACTGGGCGCAGGTGGGCATGGGCAAGCACCTGTTCCCCGGCGGGGCGGCCCGTCTCACGGGCGACAACACGCTGTCGGTGATGGTTTCTCGTCAGGAGAAGGCGGGCTATAGCCTAGAGCAGGCCTACCAAAACAGCCGTCTGCTGCTGCTGGAGATGCTCGCTGGGGTGAACCAGGGATCTGGGGGCGATCGCATTGTGTTTGCCCTGCTCAAAGACCACGCTTTTAGCCCCCGCTTTTGGCAAATCTTGGCCCAAAACGAGCCGCTGTTAGGAGCCGAACTGGGGGCGATCGCCGCCGACCTCAGCACCTACCGGCAGCTGGCCCAGCAGGGAGCCGCCCTGCATGAGAAATTCTACGCGGCCCTAGTCACCACCGACCAGGATATCGGCGTCAGCGCCACCCTCAAGCAGGCGGTGGGGTTTCAGGCCCACCTGGCGCGCCTGCTCGACCAGGCCTTTGCCCCCGCCGACCCGGCTGACCCGCGCTACCGCGCCTTTCGGCGCAGCCTGGCTATGTACCTCAGGGAAGCCCCCGATATTTCGGTCTACGGCGGTACCGAGGCGGCTCTACGAGCCTACGGACAGGAAACCCTGAATGTGCAGGAACTGGTCGCCGTCGATGTGGCCGATGCCCCCCGCATTCGAGCCATGGTGCGGCTCTACCACGAAGCCCTGGCCAGCGGCCTGATTACCGAGTGGGACGCAGCGGGGTTTCAGCGCATTTTGCTCACCGGAGCGCTGCTGGCTGCCGGGGTGGAGCGGCCCAATCTCCCCCCGGCGCTTCAAAGCGTCGGTTTCCCCAGCGCTCAGTTTCGCCGCGACCTGTTGTTTGTAGTGGGGGTCGAGGGCATCCAGATAGAGGCGACCCGGCTGGGCATTCAGGCCCACGACCATCGGGTGGGTTTTCAGCCCGTGGCTCGCCCTGGCTATCGCGCCCCAGCTCTCAATGGGGCCGATGCGGCTAGCTGCCCGAGCGAACCCTACGTGGCGGCGATCGCCCTGGGATCAGCCACGGCCTTTATTTGGGATGCCGAGGCCCAGCGGGTGATGCTGCGGCGAGGTAGCACTCGCTGCCCCCTGCCGGAGGGCTGGACGGCGCTGTTCTTCCCGGCGCTGCTGGAGAGCGTGCCCATTGAGCACTCTGAGGCGGGGCGCGATCGCCTGCAAGACAGCCTGCAAACGGCCAAACGGCTGGAGGCGGGCATTTTTTGAGGCCTAGCCCCGGCTCCCCATCCTCGCTACCATAGAGCAAAGCGACTACCGCTTAAGCCATTCAACCGCTGGGAGACCGCATGCGCGACACCACCCTCAACACCATTGCCATCGTCATCTTTGGGGTGACTATGGCCAGCCTGCTGGGGCCGCTAATCAATCTGTCGCCTGCCGTAGTGGCGGTGTTTGCCGCCGGGGGCTTGGGGGTGTTTGCGGTCGATCAGCTGGGTTTGAGCGGCCGCATCGGCGACATTTTAATGGATACGGTGGCCTGGGCTTCGCCTGAGCACCGCGATCGGGTGCTGCACCACGAGGCCGGGCACTTTTTGGCGGCGGTGCTGCTGGATATTCCGGTGGAAGCCTATACGCTCAACACTTGGGAAGCCTGGAAGCAGGGCATTCCTGGACAGGGGGGCGTGGTGTTTGGCCCCAGCGACCCAGCCGCCCTAACACGGCTCACGCCCCAGACCATTGACCGCTACTGCCAGGTGTGGATGGCAGGCATTGCCGCTGAGCAGATGATCTACGGCGATGCCCAGGGGGGCGGCAATGACACCGCTGCCCTAGGCCAGTTTTGGACGCTGCTGGGGCGATCGCCCGCTGAAGTTCCCCTCAAGCAGCGCTGGGCCACCCTTCAGGCCAAAACCCTGCTCGAAAAGCACCGCGATGCCTTCGATGCGCTGGTGACGGCCATGGGCGATCGCGCCCCAGTGACCGACTGCTGTGCCCTTGTCGAAGCGAACCGCGCCTCGGTAGACGCTGCGATCTAGTGGTCTGTCAGACCTCAATTTGTAGATATTGTTGGGTAAAACGCGGGGTCGCCCAACCTATGGGGCTACTTCTCAAACTGTGGAGCAGTGCCTCGTGTTGCTGGCCAATGTTCAAAAGACTGATGGCTTTTGCTGCTTTGCCTACCGGCTAATACCAAATCCCAACTGAATACCCCCGATTCGTAGGGGCGTAGCATGCTACGCCCCTACGGGGTTCCTGATTATGAATTGGGGTTTCCCAACTCAGATTTCGCATAACAGACCTTCGACGCCAACGTGTTCGTCTAAATCGACCCGTTCAATGGCGTAACCATCGCCTAACAGTTGCCAGCTCTGCCTTTCTTCCTGAGAGGCGTGGAGTAAACGGGGATACCAAGATAGAGGAACACCTAAGCTTCGTCCATCTACAAGCCTGTAATGGCTTTCCTTTTAACATATAATCAGCTAATAAGAATAGGAGTTTTCAATATGGCTTTAGATCAACTTGAGGCATTTTTAAAGAAAATGCAGTCTGAACCTGCACTTAAAAATGAGGTGCTCGCAGCATCAACTGCAGATGATGTTGCGCGAATAGCACTAAAACTTGGCTTTGAATTTTCAGGTGATGAATTACTGAGAATGTCAGGGAAGAATTTTGGCGGAGTTACTGTTATAAAAAACGTTCTTCCTGGGGAGTATAATTAACCTCTTTCTAGGATTGTTGGGTTTCCTTCTTCAACTCAATCTAAAAGAGATCTGCGATCACACTACATCGCGAACGTGAAACGAGTCTGGGAAAAGATCGCTCAAACGATTTGGCAGTTTGGGCGATAGGTTTTCATCAAAAAGTAATTTCATGCCGATAGGGGAGCGGTCATAAACCGCCGCTCGCGATCGGCGGCATAGGCGATGCAGGCTTTTAGGTCTTCTCGCGTTAGGTCGGGGAAGTCATCGAGAATTTCGGCTTCGGTCATCTCGGAGGCTAGGTACTCAAGCACTTCGTAGACGGTGATGCGTAAGCCACGTACGCAAGGTTTGCCGCCGCGTTTGTTGGGTTCGATGGTGATGTAGTTTCGGTAGTCCATTACAGGTGACGAGGGTGAAGAAGTAGGTGGCCCCTGGGGTTTGGGCGCGGCGATCGCGCCCGGATAGGTGAAGAAATTTGTGCGCTTAGGGTTAGGTTGTTGGGAAGAAAACCATCGAGGAAGTTGGGTTATGCTGACGCTCCACCCAACCTACAGTGGCTCAAACTACAAGAGATCTGCGATCGCACTAATCTACTTCAAGCGAGTTGTTGTGCTGTAATACCTTAAATATCGATATAGCCTTACTCCTCATTCTCGCTATAAATTTGACGCCAATAATAGGGTTGCACCTCCCGTAACTTTAGAGAATGGTATAGAGTTGGGTCTGCTTTGTCAGGCACACCCACTTCAACGTCTAATCCCCAATACGCTAATCGCTCTTGACAAATACCACAGGGCGTCAGGATGACGAATGGTTCTACTGTCTCTTCCTTAGATACGCAAACTGACGCGCAGATCCGCTCATTCAATCGATGTGCCTCACAAATTGCCCCAGTTTCGTGGCATAAACAAGCTGCTTCATTGAGAGCATTAACGTAAACACTCGTAAGAATACGCCCTGTTTCTGTGTACATTGCCGCGGCTCCAGACCATCCTTCTGGGAATCGTTCCAGAGCTTGTTGCTTTGCCGCATTGACTAATTGATCATTGACTTGGTAAGGCTTCATGCTCAACCACAATTCCCACTTTGAAGAACTACTTCGTTAATACTCTTGAGTTAACTATAGTAAGTTGGGCTTCCTTTGTTAACCCAACCTACAAGAGATCTGCGATCGCATTTGGCCATCGTGTTAGCTTCCTGAGCGCTCTCCCTCTATTTTACTCGACACAAACTCGGGGGGCTAGAATTAATTGATTGGTATTTTCTAGAGGTTCGGCAATCCTAAGAAGCTTTCAAAAAATTTCCTATAAATTATCGAAAGATGTTCATTATCGAGTTGATTAAAGTTTTTCATTTTTCTTGCAACTGACAAAATCCCGCGTCCATCTCTAATAGCGTTCAGCGCATCTACCTCTTCTTTCTTATTTATGATTTCTGACATCCCGATTTCCTGAATGGGTTTCTCAAGTAGCTCAAGATCTCGAACGGAGATATGATAAAAGTCTTTTTCTTTTCCTTTGCGTTCTTTAATTTCTGTATTCCAAAAGCTTCTGAATAGGTCTTCTTCTGCAAAATATAGATCTTCAAAAGTGACTAAAAACTTGCATATTTTTTGGCCGTCAAATCTTTCGGACTGCCTAAATTCTAGTTCACTAGCATCAAGCTGAGTAGAACCTTTTATGAATACCTCATTCATCCACTTTAAAAGACTAAATTTATTAAATGTTTGCCTCGTCAACAAAGGCATCAAAGAAGATTTGCATTCAAAAATTAAAATCAACCTGTCAAGCTTTACTAGCCAATCAGCATGTTTTTTTGAATTGATTCCTTTTCGAATTTCAAGGCGCTCCACATTTTGAGATCCAAAATAGCTTTTTAGAATTTCTCCTACATATTGCTCAAATAAGATTCCGAAATCATGAAGAAAGCTTCTTGATTTTTGCTTACTAAAATAGTCTCGAAGCTCCCAATAAACACCGCCAGTCATTTTTCTGAGAAGCATGCCAATATGAGGAATCACAAAATTATATTTTCTTGAATATAAATACCTGTTATCGCTTTTGACAATCGGGAATTTAGTTAGAGGATTAAACTCATATCGCTCATATCCGACATAAGTTACCCTGTTGATATCTTTTTGCAATGCTCTGATTTCTTGATAACTCGCAGATGTATTTTCGAGAAAAGCTGATATTTTTTCTTCAGTAAAAACTTCTTTTGATTTTATATTTTCGTCTACCTTGATATCCTGAGAATTAAATGCAGAAGAATCGGTGGATTTTGCAAAGATCACAAATGCAATGGCAATATACTCTTCTATGCTTAGACTGAAGATTTTTTTGAACACTGAAGATAGATTAATTTCAAGCTCATTGTCCGCATAGTTCTCGTGAATTTTCCTCGGCATTTCTACAAGTAATGCATAATTCCTTGCGAAATCATAAGAAGAAATATTTTGCCATGAAAATTGCTCCTGGCTTATTCTTCCAAAGAAGCCTAGTACGTCACTATCTTCCAAGAAAGGCTCATCTAGATCGTTAAACAGGTAAGATGCATATCCTAAATCGTTAAGCTGAAATCGATCACTTCTACCATCATTTGAAACAAGAATGGCTCTACAGCATAAAAATGCCAATCCCCACTGTGTCACCATGGTACTCGCTGAAATTCTGTTTTTAGAAAATGAGATATTCTTAAATGGAGAACCTGAAGCAAATAGCTGCCTGCTTTCTTCAGAGATTTTGAGCAAGGTGCTCTGAACACTAAACTTGCCAAGAAAAGTATCTAGTTTTTTTATGCTGGCCATAATATAGGTAATACCAATCAGTTATGAAGGGAACATAACTCAGGAGCCGTAACGCCTGCGACCCAATGATTTTGGCGTTTCGGAATACTCAGCCTCATATGGTTTAATAATAAGATACTTCAAAAAGTCAAAAATAAGTTTAGGAAAATTTTCTATGTAGTAAATCAACTTAAAAGCTACAAGTGTACATCTAATTATAAAAAGAGAGTTGTCATCTTCATGCAAATGATCACCTAACAGTATCATTTGGCATATTGTTTTCTTTTGAGTCCCATTAGACGAACGTAGGTAAGTATGAGGCTGGTGAGCATCGCTCAGCCTACGGCTTCTATACGGTTGACGGGGAGCGATCGCATCAGTACACTCATCTACTAAGCCGTTTGAGTAGAGCGGTGACCACACAGAACTCGAAAATCTTAGCGCTGTCTGTCGGTGCCGTTAACACCGACAGACAGCTGACCCCGCAAATCTACGGCGCAGATTGCGAGGCTAGGTTCATCGTACCCTAGCCCCCACAGTTTGCACTTCAGCTGCGGGTGGCTAGGGTTTTCGCGTTCTGTTTCTTGCCATCATTAAAGGAAACAGAACCCATGTTTGAATATCTCGAACCCGATGCCAGCGGCGCATCTAACCTGCCGCCGTCTTCGCCCAGCACCCCCCAAATTCGCCCAGAGCGAGTGCGTCACATGCTCTACGGCAGCCTCGCAGGCATCGATCGCACCATCAAAATCCTCCACGCCCTCGGCTACACCGACCCCAACGACTGGAGCGACCCCATCCCCGTGCCGCCCACCAGCGACACCATCAGCACAACCTCCCCAGCAGGCACCGTTTGGATGGCGATCGCCACCAAAACCGTGCTGATTGAGTAACGCACCCCTTGCCCCCGACGGCATACCATTTGTTGTCGGGGGCTGCGATCGCCAACATCAAACCCACTATCCTCGCAACTTGGCCTACTGAGCACCCCGTTTAACCAACCAAGGCCGCAACAAAGCATATTGACCCCGCTGTCAAGCAGATCGGCACCGCTGTGAAGTAGATCGGCACCACGATCAAACATATCGACCCCGCTGTGAAGTAGATCGGCATCGCGATCAAACATATTGACCTCGCTGTGAAGCAGATCGGCACCGCGATCAGCTTTACTGGCACAGCTGTGTAACAAAGTGGCACAGCTGTGTAGCACGTTGAGGCCGCTGTAAAGCGAAGTGGCACAGCAGTGTAATGCTCTTAAAAGGAAAACCGCAGTAGCTTAAATTGACCCAGCGGTGTAGCCCTGGCCCACTGGCAATGCACCTCTGCATTACCGCCCGTTGAGTGCAGCATTTGCCGGCTCCCGGCTCTAAAATGCCTGCATCGGCCCACCGAGCTTGCCCAATGCCCGCACCCACCGAATTCTGGCTCGATACTCTGCCCTCTGCGATCGGCGATATTCTGCTAGTCTCCGACGGCACATCGCTCTGCGCCCTCGACTTTGCCGACTACAAACCTCGCCTGCTGACCTTACTCCACAAGCGGTTTGCAGCAGTCACCCTCACCCCCTGCGCCAATCCTCAGGGCTTTAGCGATCGCCTCAACGCCTACCTAGCAGGCGATCTGCACAGCTTCGACCCCGTGCCCGTCAACCCAGGGGGCACCGCCTTTCAGCAGCAGGTGTGGCTAGCGCTGCGCCAAATTCCCCCTGGCACCGTGGCCACCTACGGCGAACTGGCGAAAAAATTGGGCAAACCCACAGCTTACCGAGCAGTGGGCATGGCCAACTCGCTGAATCCGGTGGCGATCGCCCTGCCCTGCCACCGCGTCGTCGGCACCAACGGCCAGCTCACCGGCTACGCAGGTGGCCTAGAGCGCAAACAGTGGCTGCTGCACCACGAAGGCGTAGAGTTAGCCAACCGAGACTCCATTCAACAGGAATTATCGCTGGGGCTTTAGTAGTTTCCCTCGTAGGGTGGGTTAGGCGGCCAGTCTCCCCTGCCGCCAGCCGTTAACCTGTCGCTCCGCCGTAACCCACCACTCACCCCTGGCAACAGGCCCCATTTGGGTGAGCGGTGGGTCGGGTTGGCGGGTTACGGCGCAAGGCCGAGATTAATCGCGATGACCCACCCTACCTCTGGAAATAAACTGCAAATTAAAGCTGGTGGGCAGTGCCCACCCTACGACAGCTTGGCCCCTTGCTAATTCCAACCACGAAGTTTCATAGATTTTCCCCAGAGTTCTAGGCGAAAATGCCAGCATCCTTTGCTGCCCGTTACCCTATGCTGCTTCGCCACCGCTCGTTTAAGATTTTCTCCGCCCTGGCGCTGGGGCTAGGGGCAGCATTGGCCACCGCCCTGCCCCTCCGGGCCGCAGAGAGCGTAGTGCTAGAGTTTGGCCCCTTTAGCCGCTCCATACCCACCGAGTCATTAGTCACCTTTGCCGAAACCGGCACCGTTGACCCCCAGCTCGCCCCCTTCTTGCGGCGGCTAAACCCGGCCCAGCAGCAGGGGCTGCGCGCCGCTCTATCCCGAGGGCGTGCGGTGAATGTGGTGCCCATTTCCCAGTGGTTTAATAGCCCCATGGGCGATCGCAGCCTGCAATTTTTGGGCAAGCTGGCCCAGACCGAGGCCGGGCTCAACGGTCGCCAGGCGCTGCGGGCTGCGATCGTCGCCGCCGCCGCCGAGGATGGCGAGATTTCGCTGCTCGATATCGTGCGCCACTTTCCCACCAGCAGTCTGCAAGTCGATGTCGCCCAGGGCCTAACCGTGGCCCGCCAGGTGCGTGCCGAGGCTGGGGCCACCCGCGCTATTGTGGCCGCCATCAAACAGCAGTCAGAAACCGCCGCCTTAGAGCAGCCCGTTGACCTTGCCGCCCTGCCCGATCTCACCCAGCCCGGCCCCTACGGCAGTCGCCAGGTGTCGCTCACCTTGGTAGACGCCAGCCGCAGCCGCACCTACGCCGCCGATGTCTTTTTGCCCCAAAACTTAGCCGCCCTAGACGGCCCGCTACCCGTGGTGGTGATCTCCCACGGGTTGGGCGACAGCCGCAGCTCGTTCTTTGGGCTGGCGGCCCATGCGGCCTCCCACGGGTTTGCAGTGGCCCTGCCCGAGCATGTGGGCAGCAACAACACCCAAAAGCAGGCTCTGCTCACCGGGCTAGACCGCGAAACCTTTAAGGCGAGAGATTTCCTCGATCGCCCCCTCGACATCAGCTTTTTGCTCGACGAGCTAGAGCGGCTCAACGCCACCACCTTTGAGGGGCGGCTCGATGTCAGCCGGGTGGCGGCGGTGGGGCATTCCTTTGGGGGCTACACGGCGCTGGCGGTGGGCGGGGCCACGATTGATTTTGAGCGGCTGGCCCAGCGCTGCAACCCCGCCGCCAACCTGCTGCTCGACGCCGCCATGGTGCTAGAGTGCCGCGCCCTAGAATTGCGGAGCGATGCGGCGGTGATGGAGCGCCTGCGCCAGGGCACTAAGGACGATCGCGTCAAGCTCGTCATGGCCTTTGCCACGGTGTCTAACCTGTTTGGCCCCCAGGGCATGGCCCAGGTCTCAGTGCCGACGATGCTGTTTGGTGGCGAGGTCGATCTGGTGGCTCCGGTGGTGCCCCAGCAGGTGGCGGCGTTTACCTGGCTGCGGGGGCCAGACCGCTACCTATATCTGGGCGAAAACACCTCCCACGGCCCCGACTTCACCAAACTGGCCAGCCGCTTTTTGTACCTCGACGATGCCTTTGAACAGGGTGTAGAGGAAGCGATCGCCTCGACCCAAGGCGTCAACAAATCGCTGGTGGTGGCCTTTAGCCAGGTGTATCTGAGCGAGCAAGAAGAGTATCGGCCCTTTTTGAGCGCCGCCTACGTCGAGGCGGTCAGCGCCGAACCCTTTCGGCTGCACCTTACCCGCGAGCTACCGCCCCCGGTGGTGGAACAGCTAGGGTCTGGGCTCCCCGGCCTGGAATAATGGGAGATGGCCGTTTCGTTTGGCGCACCCCATGACCATGCCTGCACCGGATCTGCGATCGCCTCTGCCTCTGACCCTGCCCGAGATGGGCTGCGGCACCTGGGCCTGGGGCAACCGGCTGCTGTGGGGCTACAACCCCACCATGGATGGCGAACTGCACCAGGTCTTTGACCACTGCCTCAGCCACGGCGTCACCCTGTTCGACAGCGGCGACTCCTACGGCACCGGGCGGCTGAATGGCCGCAGCGAAGTGTTATTGGGGCAGTTTGCTAAAAACTACAGCGGGCCAAATCGAGATGCCCTCTGCCTAGCGACGAAGCTGGCCGCCTACCCCTGGCGGCTCACCGCCGGGTCGGTGGTGAGAGCGGGCAGCGCCTCCGTCGAGCGGCTGGGTCGCCCGATCGACCTGGCCCAAATGCACTGGTCTACCGCCAACTACGCCCCCTGGCAAGAAGGGCCATTTCTCAATGGGTTGATCGATCTGTGTCTTCAGGGACAGGCGCGGGCGATTGGCCTGTCGAACTTTGGCCCCAAGCGGCTCCGGCTGGCCCACCAGCGGTTGCAGGATCGGGGACTGGCGATCGCCACGCTGCAAGTGCAGTATTCCCTGCTGTCCACCTACCCGGTGACCGAGCTGGGCCTCAAGGATCTCTGCGACGAGCTGGGCATTCGCCTGATCGCCTACAGCCCCCTGGCGCTGGGATTGCTGACGGGCAAGTACTCGGCTCAGGGGCCGTTTCCCCCCGGCCTGCGAGGCCTGCTGTTTCGCCGACTGTTGCCCAAAATTCAGCCGCTGCTGGATGTGCTGGGGGCGATCGCCGCCCACCGCCAAAAAACCTCGGCCCAGGTGGCCCTCAACTGGTGCATTTGCAAAGGCACCATGCCAATTCCTGGAGCCAAAACCCTGGCTCAAGCCCAGCAGAATATCGGTGCCCTAGGCTGGCGATTGGCGGCTGGAGAGCTGGAAGAGCTAGACCGGGCGGCAGCCCGTAGTGATGGCCGCATGGTGCAGAACAACTTCCAATCCCGCTAGCCCCGCTCAGGGATGAGCCCGGCTGTTGAGGCTCCTGTCGCTGGCTAGAGCGTAAGCCTAGCCTAGGGGAAGATGCGCGATAGATAACCAGTCTCGATAATGGTGGCCTCAGCTCAGACCCTAAATTATCAACCCCGTTCTGGAGAATCCCCATGCTGCGTTACGCGTTAATTTTCTTAGTTGTGGCTTTAATTGCTGCATTCTTTGGCTTCAGTGGTGTTGCCGGTGCCGCCGCAGGCATTGCCCAAATTTTGTTCTACATTTTCCTGGCTATTTTTGTCGTTTCTTTGATTATGAATTTTCTCAAGCGAGCCTAAGCTAAAGAACGAAGATAGAAGAACGAAAAGCGAAAAAGAGCCAAGACGATTTGTTTTGCGCCAACTATTTCCCCTTTGCCTAACGGTGAAAGGGGATTTTTTTCTCATACTAAATCCGCCTTGACTGCCCCCCGCTACTTCGCCCCGCGCAGGGCCACCATCCACCGATTGGGCTTACTCTTGGTGCGGGCGGTGACATGCCAAACCCGGCTGCCGCTGAGGTGGTTGACCACCGCCACCATGCCAATTAGCGCCTTGAGCCAAAAGTAAACCGGCGACAGCAGGCAGTAGAGCAGGCCGTGGCGACGGGTGTAGGCCGATTCTTTGGGACGTAGCATCATCGCCACCGCCACTTGCAGCACTACGCTGAGGGTGAGTAAGCCCATCAGCACCAGGTTGAGGTTTTCAAAATTGAGGTCGCGATCGCGGCCGCTGAGGTGAATGCTGAGCAGCATCGGCACCACCTGCCACACCAGCGGGTAAAAAAACTGGCTAAACAGCAGCATCAGCACCCAGTAGGGCTTTTGCACGGCGTCTAGGCGGGGCGATCGCGCCACGCGCCCCAGGTGCAACCCCGCCACCTCCAGCCAGCCCTGGCTCCACCGCTGGCGCTGAAACCACAGCCCGCGCAGGTTGTCGGGGGCCAGCTCCGTGGTGACAATTGCTGGGTCATGCACCAGACGACAGCCCCCCAGCAGGCCCCGCACCGTCACGTCAATGTCTTCGGTCAGGCGGGTGTGGTGAAAGCCCAGCTGGCGCAGAGTCGAGGTGCGCCAGTAGCCGTTAGAGCCGCCAAACAGGGCCGTATCGGCCAGCAGCGATCGCCCGTAGTGGCTGATCCCATAGATGCACTCAAACTCCACGGCAATCAGCTGGGTCAACCAGCTGTCTCGGGCGTTGCGAATAATGTTGCGCCCCTGCACCACGTCGTAGCGCCCCTGGTACAGCCAGGCCCAGGCCCGACTGAGGCAGTCAGCCGCCGGGTGGTGGTCGGCGTCAAAGATGCCCGTCATCTCCCCCGCCGCCACCTGGAGGGCGGCGTTGAGGTTTTCGGCCTTAGAGTGGCTGTGGGGCACGGGCAGCAGCACCAGGGCCGGGTAGCGCCGGGCCAGAGCCTGCAAGCGGTTTTCTACTGGCAGCCGGGTCGGGGTGTTGTAGGCCAAAATAATTTCCCACCCCTGAGTCGGCGGCGTCACCTGGGTCAACCAGTGGAGCAGGGTGTCTTCAATAATGTCTTGCTCGTTGGGCAGGTAGGCCGCTACAACAACCGACACAAAGGGCACCGAGACCAAGGGCACCGAGGCCAAGGGCGCTGACCCCAGGGGCCGCGCAACCAAGGGCAGAGTTCCCTGGAGCGGCAGCGACTCTGGCACCACAGCGGGCAATGTTAGGGCCGACGGTCGCCGCCGTCGCCGCACCCGGCACCAGCGCTGAATCAGCCCCCGATCGAACCAGGGGTTAGACCGACGGCTACTGTAGATGACAACGGCGGTTTCGGCGTTGATGATCACCAGACCAATCAGCGAGACGGCCAGTAAGGCCCATTGCAGTATCCCCAGGCTATGACCGTAGTCAAGGGCAGCAACGTATACCGCCATCGGTATCCACAGCAGCCAGAGGCTCAACCACAGTAGCCGTCTGGCATTGGCCAGAACAGGCTCAGCAAACAGCGCCAAGCTCGACTTCATAGGCGGGGATTAACTCCTTACTTATTTAGGTTAGGCAAGCCAGCAAACCGACGACATCTTCTTACCGCAAACGACCCTGCAACACTCTACCAGCCCGGTCGGGGTGGGTTGGCAAACCCTAGCAGCTAATACTAAGTCCGAATTCAATAATTTCCATTCAAAAAATGGTAACGCTGTGCAGCAGTATGCTTCTACGAATCCGGGAGTTTTTGAGCAGGATTGGGGATAAATCCCTCATTAGCAGCTTTCATTTGCTGATTGTCCCAAAAAAAAGTGGATTTTGTATGACCCCTTAGGGCGATTGCTATTCCAGCCCTGGTCGGCTGCGGGAACAAAGCTTGTGTGCTATGAGTCAGGCGGCGATCAGGGTTTAGTCTCGCAGGTTGCTCTCTTGGGTATCTCGGCGGTAGCGAGGGTCGCGCCAGGCCCCGCCGACCCCGCGCAAAATGCCGCGCCCAATCAGCCCAATGCCGCGCCCAATCACGTCGGTGAGCACGTAGACAATGCCGCTGCCCACCAGCGAAACCGCTGAGCGAAACCGAGGGGCGATCGCATCGCGAGCCTCCACTGCCAGGGTCACTGCCCGCTGGAGGCCCGAGAGCTGCTCCAGCTCTTCCCGCCGGGGCGCATAGATGATCTGGTGCTGAATGCCCCGTTCGGTAAAGCCAAACAGCCGATGCTGGCTCTCAAAAATCGCCCGAGGTTCGTTGATCAGCCCGTCCCAGCGGTAGCGCCAGGAGAGATCGTTGCGAAAGCGCTCAATGTCGCGGCTGGTGATCATACGGCGGTGGTAGAGGTTTTTCTTCATCAGCTCCACATCGGCAAAATGGTTGAGCAGCGGCTGCACCACGGCGTTGGCCAGCTGAATCAACAGGTGCTCGAGCAGCTCCTGGCTACGGGCCATGGCCTGGGGGGTGGCGGCTTCGTAGAGGCTGCCGTCCACCACCATCGACTCATTAAATAGCAGATGCCCCAGCAGCATCGGTACCAGGGGCAGCCGGTCTAAGATCGCCGCCTGCACCACCGAGGCCTCGGTCAGCAGGGTGGGCACCACAGGCTGCTCTAGGGTATCGACCTGGAGGGTATAGTAGCGGCCAAAGAAATCGGTGATGGTCGCCTGCCACAGGTCTTGCAGCACCAGGGGGCTTTTCTCAGGCAGCTGCCCCGGCAGCACCCCCGCCTCGCGCAGGTGTTCGAGGGCGTCCTCCACTTTGCGCAGCACCAGGTAGAGCAGCTCTCGCTTTTTGTCATCGCGCAGAATATCCGACTCCAGCGGCACGTCGCTGGTGTTGTCTAGCAGCCCCTGGAGTTTGCGAAACACCCGCTCAAACACCAGGGTGGACAGGTCGCCCTGGTTCAGGGCGAGGCGGTCTGCGGTGGCTACCGCCAGGGCATCCCCCGACCGCTGGGTTGGCCTCATCCTAGTTTCCGGTGACAGTGGCGGCACCCTGCCCCCCCAGGGAGCAGTCAGCTCCCCTGGCTCTGTTTGAGGACGCACGACGGGACGCTCAATGGGCTGCCCCTGGTCAGAGAAGTTAGGGGTGGCCAGCAACCGACGCACTAGCCAGCGGGCGGCCCGCAGTTCGCGGTAGCGCCCGGCCAGCACCGCCTCGGTCAGCAGCGAGCCGCGCCCGCGCCGCCGTTCGGCCTCGATCTGGGCCATCGCCGCTTCAATTTGCTGTACGGACGATCGCCGCATACTGATGCGCAGCGCCGCCAGGGCATTGGGTTCCGGTGAAAGTGTTCTAGCAACGTCGTTCTCCCCCATTGTGACTGGGGGGCGCTGCCCGCCTGCGATCGGGCGCAGGCCACGGGCTGGCGGCGGCGCGACCAGTTGTTCAATCAGCCGCCCCAGGTCGGCCACGGCCATGCTGCGCGCCCCAAACCCATCGGCCCCCAGCTGGCGGGCGGCAGCGGCCAGCACCGGTTCGGCCTGGGCGCTGAGCACCAGCACCGGCAGCGTCGGGTAGCGCGCTTTGATATCGGCACAGAGGCGCAGCCCCGGCAGCTGGTCGGGGCGACCCGCCCCCAGGCCCAGATCGAGAATCACCAGGTCGATATCGGGAAGGTGGCTGGGGTCTTGGGTTGCCCAGGCATCGGCCCAAGCTGGGGCGGGCTCTGGAGCCCAGTCCGGGGGGGCGTCGGCAGGCGTCCCCAGGCTGGCTCGACTGGCCAAGATCGCCAGGGCGTCGCTGGCCTGGGTGGCTTCGGCCACCACGGTGTAGCCAGCGGTTTGCTCTAGCCAGATGCGCAGGCCCAGGCGAAACACCGGGTCTTCGTCTACCAGCATGAGTCGCAGGGGGGCCGTCGTCATTGGGGCTCGGTGGAAGGGCTGTCGGCGGGGGCACCGTTGCCGCCGGGTACGGGGCGACCTTCGGCCTCCCAGATCGACCAGATGTAGGCTCGCTCAGCCGTCCAGAGGGCGATCGCCGCTTTGGCCTCGTCGGAGAGGGCTCGCCCTGCCCCAATCTGGCTGGCCAGGTTGATCGCCGCCGACAGGCTGCCGCCGTAGGCCAGATCCTTGGCCTCATCCAAAATCGGCTTGTCTTCGGCAATTTGAATGGTGGCTGTCCACTCCTGCACTAGCCCCTGGGCGCGGCTGTGGAGGGCGCGGCTGGGCTCGATTTTGTTCGCCTCGGCGATCGCCTCGGGCAGCTTGCCCTGATTGGCCAGGGCCACCGCCGCATCGAGAATGGGCCGGTCTTCGATCACCTGAATTTCTTGCTGCCACTCGGCGACCAGGGTTTGGGCCTCCACCCGCAGGGCGCGCCCCAGCTCGACCTCGCCAGCCTTGGCCATGGCGGTTTGCAGCGCCGCAACGGTGCCGGGTCGGGCCAAACTGCGAGCTTCGGCTAAAATCGGGCGGTCTTCGATGCGCTGGAGGTTGAACTGCCACTGGGCAATCAGCGTCTGCCCCTGAATGCGGCGGGGTCGGCCGACTTCGACGCGCTGGGCCTGGTGGATCGCCCATTCGTAGGTGGTTTGCTGCCCTAGCCTGGCTACCATATCGCTAAACTTCAGCCGTCTCAGATCGGTGAGCTGTTCGCTCCACTGCTCCTCTGAGGATAGGTCAGCGGCGGCGTAGGGACTGTTCGCCGGGAGCTGATTGACGGCACTAATTGCCTCCATCAGCCCAAATAGGTGGCTGTAGCGCGGGGCCAGACCGTCACCCACCGGCTCAGCCTGGCGGGCAAGGGTTTGAGCATGGCTGAGGGATAGCAAGGCCTGAGCCTCGGGGGCCAGATCGGGGGTGGGAGGTACCACGCTGGCCAGCTCTAGGGCTCCGGCGCGATCGCCCACGTCCCAGCGCTGGAGGGCCACATCCAGCACGGTCTCACTCCAGCGATCGACGTCGCTTTCCGCCGCCTGCCACACCTGGCTGCGCAGGTCGATGGCGCGGGCCAGCACCACCGCCTGGCGCAAATTCTCAATTTGGTTGGTTTTTGCCAGCTCGCGGGCCTGCAAGAGCTGATCCCACCCCTGGTGCTCCACTTGAAACTGCCGCTGCCAAAACATGTATCGCGTCGTCAGCCAGTAGTCGGTCTTGAGGGTTTTGAACGCTTGCAGGTGGGTTTTGGCCAGATCCCAATCGCTGGCGGCCAGGGCAGGCTTGAGCTTGGCTTCAATGGCCTGGCCCTGCTCCCAGTCTTGCTGCCACTCAAAAATTACCGACTGGGCCGACTTGCGCAGCGGCGTATTCAGAGGAATCTGATCGGCTAGGGCCACCGCATCGTCGAGCTTACCCGCCTGGGCCCAGCGGTTGGCCAGCACCAAGATCTGCTCCGAGGCATCCTTGAGAATTTCCTGGGAGTCGTCGTAGTTAGCGTGGGTTTTGGGCCAGTTGGCGGTCAGCAGCACCGACTGCACCAGGTTGTTGGGCTCACCCGTGCGGGCCTGGGCCTTGGCGCAGTACAGCAGATCGCTGGCCGAATGAAAGGGGGTAATTTGTTCGCAGTCGGGCAGCGGCGGAATCCGCGTCAGCCAGATCAGCGCCCAGCCGCAAAATATCCCCGACCCGGTGAGCAAGAGCACCCACAGCGTCAGCCAAAACCATTCCCAAGGTTTAACCTGGCTGGGCCCAGGGCGCTGCCGGTGTCGAGATCTCAGAGGCGGTGAAGCTGGTGTCGATGCCATGACGTCAAACTACCGAGAGCGAGCAGCAGCATCTCGACTGCCTGGGCGGTGATAACCAGCATGTTCACTGGCTTTGGGAACCAGTGGGCCAGAAGATGCTGACACATTGTAGAGGCAATCTATAAACTTGATCGTAGATCTTTGAGCCAAACCTATCGGAATCTGCACGCTATGGCACACCCCACCTACCCACCCCGAAATCTCCGGCCCATGGGGGTAGCCGCAGCGGTTGGCCTCGCCTTCGCCCTGACCGCACCCGGTGTCGCCAACGACCCCCTGCGGCAGCTGCTGATTAGCCGCATCTGCATCGCCTGCGACCTGAGCGGCGTTGTGCTCACCCGCGCCAACCTCGAAGATGCCGACCTGACCAATGCCAACCTGGCGGGGGCCAACCTGAGCCAGGCCCGCCTGCCCCGAGCCCAGTTGACCCAGGCCGACCTGAGCCAGGCCACCCTGCAACAGACGGTACTCAGCGGCGCTGACCTGTCTGGGGCTAACCTGGCGGGGGCCAATCTCAGCCAGGCCACCCTCACCGGCAGCCAGCTGCGAGATGTCAATGCTACCAACGTCAATCTAGAGCGCGCCGAAGCCCGCGATAGCAACTGGTACGGCAGCGACCTCAGCGGCAGCCGTCTGGATGGGGCCGTGTTGAACCACGCCAGTCTGTCGGCCACCGATTTGACCAACACCACGTTGACCAACGGTCAATTTTTTCGGGCCGACTTTATTGGTGCTCAGCTAGCGGGGGCCGATTTCACCGGGGCCGACCTGCGCCAGGCCCTCATGCGCGATGCCCAGATGGCCGGGGCCAACTTTACCAACGCCGACCTGCGGGATGCCAACCTCAGGCGCACCGACCTCAGCACCGCGCAGTTTTGCAACACCCGTATGGCCAACGGCGACATCAACAACGAGCACTGCGCTGAGCTAGGGCTGAGCCCCGATCGCCCTGCGCCCTAGAGGGCGGGCCAGGTCAGCGCAGCGATCGCATTAATCGGGGCGTTCAACCACAATTTGCTGTAAGACCCCACTCAGCTGGCTTACTATCGCTACATCGAGCTGCTGGTTGTTCCTATTGCTTAACCCTCAAGCCAGTCTTGGGGGAAACGGTCAGACTGCTGCCCCAGCGTCTGACCACCGGATTGATTGGCAAAGGCTATCCCGAGCTAAGCGACCTGATCTGTTAGTATCTTGCTCTGATGTCATCCCCAGCCAGCCTCCGGTCTGCAACATTGTGAAAGTTACTCAGTCCTTAGTTCGGGTTTTTCAGAGCCGCAAGATGGCGGCTATTCTGCTGCTGGGCATTGCCTCGGGGTTGCCCTACGCCCTGATGGATGATGCCTTTCGGGGCTGGATGACCAAGGCTCAGCTAGATCTCCGCACCATCGGCTGGTTCAGTTTGATTAGCCTGCCCTACTCGCTCAAATTTCTGTGGTCGCCTTTTTTAGATCGCTTCGTGCCCCCCCGGTTAGGCCGACGGCGGGGCTGGATGGTGATCGGGCAGCTGGGGCTGGTGGTGGCGATCGCCATTCTCGCCCTACAGATGGCTGCGATCGCCCAGGGGCCCATACCCACCCCAGCCTCGGTGCTACAGCTCGTTGCCCTGATCGCCCTGGGGATTACCTTTCTCAGCGCCACCCAAGATATCGCCATCGATGCCTACCGCACCGATGTGCTAGAAGAGCGCGAAATGGGGGCCGGAGCCGCCACCTACGTCTTGGGCTATCGGATCGCCATTTTGCTGACCGGGGCAATGGCCTTTATTCTGGCCGATCGCATCACCTGGCCCTGGGTCTACGGGGCGATGGCCGGGCTGATGGGGCTGGGGGTGCTGGTCTCGCTGTGGGCACCGGAGCCAGTGCGCGCCGTACATCCGCCCGATTCGCTGGAACAGGCAGTGGTGCAGCCCTTTGCCGAGTTTTTTAGCCGCCTGGGGGTGCAGCGGACGATCGCCGTGGTGCTGTTCATTCTGCTCTACAAGCTGGGCGACAACCTGACGGCGAAAATGGCCATTCCCTTTTTGGGCGACCAGGGGTTGGGCTTTTCGGATACCGACATTGGCGCGATTCGTCAGGGGCTGGGGCTGGTGGCCACCATCGTTGGCACCCTGGCGGGCGGGGCAGCCCTCAGCCAGCTGGGCATCAACCGCTCTCTGTGGATTTTTGGCGGGCTTCAGGCCCTGAGCAACCTGGGCTATTTGATCCTGGCGATCGCCGGCAAAAACTACCTGGTCATGGTGCTGGCCATCAACGTTGAAAACTTTTGCGCCGGGCTAGGGACGGCGGGTTTTGTTGGCTTTCTGATGAGCCTGTGCAATCCTCGCTTTTCGGCCACTCAGTTTGCCCTGCTCTCTAGCCTGATGGCGGTAGGGCGCGATCTGATTGCTGGCCCCGCCAGCGGCGAACTGGCCCAACGCCTGCAACAGTTTGTGCAGAGCAACCCGGCCATTGCCGCAACACCCGCCCTGGGCGGAGCCACTCAGCAGGGCTGGCCGCTGTTTTTTGGCATTACGCTGATTGCCGCCCTCCCCGGCCTGCTGCTGTTGCCCGTATTCGCCCCCTGGCATAGCCGTGAGGAGATCGATTAACGCAGTACCCTGAAGCAAGACGTTGCTGACATGCGGATATGCTCTTTTTGATCGTGGCGATCGCCCCCTGGGTGCTCTTGCTCTACGCCGTGCTGGTCATAGCTGGCGGGGTGATGGGCTATGTGAAAGCCCGCAGTAAACCCTCCCTCATTTCTGGGCTGATCAGCGGTGCTGCCTTGCTGATCGCCTGGTGGATCGCCTTGAGAAACAGCTACAGCGCTGGGATAGGGTTGGCCGTCTGCCTGGCGATCGCGCTTCTGATCGTCTTTGGCCTGCGCTTTCGCAAGACCAATAAATTCATGCCTGCCGGACTGATGGCGATCGTGAGCCTGTTTTGTGCAGTTCTATTTGGCATTGCGCTGGCCGTATAAACCTGACCTGAGATCAGCTGATTTATGCGATCGCCACTGAACTGAATTGCCCAGCGCCTAGTGCATGCAAAGAGATCCGGTCCCTTCTGTGCAATGCTAAGCTCATCGGCTACACGTAAAAGGGAGCGGGTCTCTCGCCGAAAGGAATCTCACGCGCTAATCAACGGCGTCGCCTTGGCCTGGAAGTTGGCATTCACCAGGGCCGTCACCGTCGCCTCAGGGTCTTTAACGCGAAACTGTGCCCCCAGCCGCACAAACTGCCGCTGCTGGTTGCCGCCAATCACCGCGATCACCGGCACCCTCGCATATTTGGGGTCATCCCCCTGGTTGCTGCGAATCACGTTACGCAGACGGTGCTGCTGCTCAATGTCGCCCGCCAAGCGTGGATCCAACTCTACCATCACCATGCGCACGTCCTCGATCGACTCAGCATCGTCGATGATGAACTGCACGCGATCGTCGCGGCGATCGACCTTGCCCCAGATCATCAGCCGCTTGTCGGCGACAATGTGCTGACTAATCCGCTCAAAGGATTTGGGAAACACCACCGCTTCCACCTGGCCAGTTAGATCTTCGAGCTGAACGATCGCCATCCTGTCCCCCTTCTTCGTCACCACCGGCTTGACGCTGGCCAGAATCACGATCGCACTCAGGGTCACGTTATCGGGCTGCTCGTGCAGCTCGGCCAGGTTAATCGGGGCCAGCACCCGCGCCGATCGCTGCACCGACTTAAGCGGGTGGTCAGAGATGTAGAAGCCCAGCAGTTCTTTCTCCTGCCGCAGCTTTTCCTGGGACTCAAAGTCAGAGACCAAGGGTGCTTTGGGTGCAGTTTCGTAGCCGCTAGCTGGGGATGCAGCCTGGGTATCGCCACCGCCCAGCATCATGTCGAACAGATTACCCTGGCCAATTTCGCGATCCTTCGCCCGGCCCTGGGCCCAGTCGATCACCAGCTCCAGATCCTGCATCAGCTGGTTGCGGTTGGGGTCAAGTTTATCTAGAGCCCCCGCCAGAATCAGCGATTCTAAGGCTCGGCGGTTGACGGAGTGGAGATCGACGCGATCGCATAGCTCCGGCAACGACTTAAACGGCCCGTCCTCCTCGCGGTTCTTCAGAATGCACTCGATCGCCCCCAGACCCACGTTGCGCACCGCCGAGAGACCAAACAAAATGCTCTTGCCCTCGGGGGTGAAGTCAACCAGCGATCGGTTGATATCCGGCGGCAGCACCTCAATGCCCATGGCGATGCAGTTGCCAATGTGCATCTGCACCTTGTCCTGATCGCCGCTGTTGGAGGTCAACAGCGCCGCCATGTACTCCACGGGGTAGTTGGCCTTCAGGTAGGCGGTCTGGAAGGTGACAAACCCGTAGGCAGTAGAGTGCGACTTGTTAAAGCAGTTAGAGGCCACCTGACCATCAGCTAGCAAAAAGTTGTGGTCATGGGCCACCCCAATGTCGTAGACGGGCTGCACTCCCAAAGACTGACGGCTGATAATCTTGGCCATGACTAACCTCTATCTCACTACAAATTTACTAAAGACTTCGCGCCTGCGCTAATTACCGACCAATTCCTAATGTGTGGCATAGAGCGAGATCAACGGCTAGCATGTCTGACCAGATAACTAGTTTACGGTCAATTTCTGATTCTAGAATCGTCGCTAGATTATCCGCCATAATTACAGAATGCGTAAGCAATCCACTCTGGCTAGATTCAGGACTGTTGAGTTGAATCGCTATTCGGCTGGGATGGCCTGCCCGTTTCATATTGCTGCTAATCATGGCCATAATCAGTTGGGGCAATCCAGTGTTCAATTCCGTAGCTTGAACAACCAAAACAGGGCGGCGTTTTGCTGTTCTCGTGTTGAAGTTGGGGAACAGAACAAGAACAATTTCACCGCGGCTATAGATCATCGTAGACATCCATTTCGGGACTGTCCCAGTCTTCGGCGAAGGTTTGTAGGCGCGATCGCAGATTTTCAGCCTGCTCAGGGCTTATCCCTCGGCTCGCTAAATCCACAGATAAATCTGGTTTGTTAACAGAAACTGCCAATTCCTCTGAGCTGTTTAGGAAAGTTACTATTACCCGCATTCCTTCCGATGCTGCCGGAACTTCGAGCAGCTCTACTTTGCCGTTGCGATAAACC
Source organism: Leptolyngbya sp. CCNP1308 (assembly GCF_034932455.1). NCBI lineage: Bacteria > Bacillati > Cyanobacteriota > Cyanophyceae > Leptolyngbyales > Leptolyngbyaceae > Leptolyngbya > Leptolyngbya sp. CCNP1308. Next base: position 238,435 of record NZ_JAYGIH010000074.1, read on the forward strand.
CCTTCAACCGCTTGAAGCATGATATCCACCTTCTTTAGACAACTTTCTCACCTGAGTATGACAACTCTTTAGTTCGGCAGTTCTTCGGTGAACTGGTCGATCGCATCCACCATTCCTTCAGAGTAAGACTCTAAAACAGTGGCACACACATGGAGATCTGCTAAAGCCTGGGTAAAGACTTCTTCGTCAGCGTCAGAATACGGAGCTTCAAGAATTTGTATTGCCGTAATTGCCTTCTCAAGCTGAGGCCGATACTCAGCCAAATATCGTTTGAGTCGCATCAGAGATGATTGCGAGGTAGCTTGAGTCATAGCTTAAGTCTCCTTTCGAGCTTGGCAATTTGCTGTCGGCAGTTAGCTACAGTTTTCTCCCAATGACCGATCAATCCTTGATCTTGTGTAGCGGAGGGTTTCTCTTGCTCTTGGGCAATTTTATCAAGGTGCTCAGCTAACGCTCGCCTGTGCCCTTCTAGTTGCTTGCGATACTCCTTTTTCTTACCCACAATGTCTTCTCAAAAACTGGCTACGCTACGCGTTCAAGACTCAAGAAATTGATTGGCCACAATGGGCAATTTCCAATCATGCGCAGCGCAGCACATGCGGCCAAGGGGCTTCCACTTGTTTCAACTCTAGCCCGCGCTGAAAGATTTCGTCGATCGCAACCATCTCTCCCGTCTCGGTCATAAATTGGTGGTCGGCGGTAGCGCGAATCGTGGTGCCATCGTCGAGGTGGTATTCAAACACCTCTTGCTGGCCGCGACAGTGCCATTGGGACACGGGCTGGGTGTACACATAGCCGTGGTCATCCACGCTGAAGACATGGCAAGGGATGCGTTTGGCGACAATTTCACCGATGGTGAGAGGGCCATATTCCAACGTTAGCAACTCCGTATCAGCGCTGAGGCAGTATTCGGCAAATTTCACCATCTGATCCCAAAGTTCCGTCGCCACCTTCTTGGCGACGCCTTTCTCCATCGCGCCATTGACGAAGTTTTCCTGGTGCTTGAGCATTTCCGACATTTTCTTTTTACCCATGGCCCGCCGCAGCAGGTCGGCCTGGCCCAGGGAGTAGCCGCCCATATCCTGGGCAATTTTCATGATCTGTTCTTGGTAGACCATGATGCCGTAGGTCTCACTGAGAATCGGCTTGAGAATTTCGTCGGCAAAGTCGATTTTTTCGCGCCCGTGCTTGCGGTTGATGAATTTGGGGATCAGGCCAGCATCGAGGGGGCCGGGGCGGTAGAGGGCCAGCACCGAGGAAATATCTTCCAAACCGGAGGGCTTGAGATCCTTCACAATCTGGCGCATACCGGAAGACTCAAGTTGAAACACGCCGCCCAGATCGCCCCGTTCCAGTAACTTGTAGGTGGCGGGGTCATCCATGGGCAGGTCGTCGGGGTCAATTTTGATGCCGTGAGTGGCCTCGACTAGATCCAGGGTTTTTTGGATCATGGTGAGGTTGCGCAAGCCCAAAAAGTCCATCTTTAAGAGGCCCAGGGCTTCGACATCTTCCATGTAGTACTGGGTGATGACCGAGCCGTCGTTGTTGCGCTGGAGGGGCACAATTTCGTCGAGGGGGTCTTTGGAAATCACCACCCCGGCGGCGTGCATGCCGAAGGTTTTGTTGGTGCCTTCGATCCGCAGGGCCATATCTATCCAGCGGTGGGTCTGGGGATCGTTGTCGTATTTTTCTTTGAACTCTGGGGCGGGGGTGTCGTCGGAGATCATTACCTTGAGCTTGGTGGGCTTGCCCCGCGCGACGGGGATCAGCTTCGCCATCCGGTCTGACTCGGCATAGGGAATATCGAGCACTCGCGCCACGTCTTTGAGCACCGCCTTGGAGGTCATGCGGTTGAAGGTGATGATCTGGGCGACCCGCTCCTCGCCGTAGCGGCGGGTGACGTATTTGATCACCTCGTCGCGGCGATCGATGCAGAAGTCGGTGTCAATATCCGGCATTGACTTGCGCTCGGGGTTCAAGAAGCGCTCGAACAGCAGCCCGTGGTGAATCGGGTCGATGTTGGTGATTTCCATGGCATAGGCCACTAGGGAACCCGCTGCCGAGCCGCGACCGGGGCCAACGGGGATATTGTTGTCGCGGGCAAAGCGAATGTAGTCCCACACCACCAAGAAGTAGGTGGGGAAGCCCATCTGGATCATCATCTCGATTTCGTATTCGAGGCGATCGCGATACTCCTGATCAATCTCCTCATAGCTGGCTGTTTTCATCCGCTTGACCAGCCCCTCCCGCGCCACGTGGCCCATGTAGGCCCCAGCATCTTCGTTAAACTCGGCGGGGATGGGGAAGTCGGGGATGCGCGACTGGCCAAGGATGCCGGTGTAGTCTTCAATTTTGTCGGCAACTTCAAGGGTGTTGGCGATCGATTCCTCAATCACCTCCGGCTCGATGTGATCGCGAAACAGCTGCCGCATCTCATCGGCAGACTTCAGGTATTCTGTGCCGCTGTAACGCAAGCGCTTATCTTCGGTCAGCAGCTTGCCGGTCTGAATGCACAGCAGAGCGTCGTGGGCCTCCACGTCGTTGCAGGAGATGTAGTGGGAGTCGTTGGTGCAGATCACCTTGATGTCCATCTCGCGGGCGATCTTCAGCAGCTCCACATTCACCACTCGGTCTTCGGGGGAGCCGTGGTCTTGAATCTCCAGGTAGTAGTCTTCGCCAAATAGGTCCTTATACCACTGGGCCACCTTGCGGGCCACATCGGGCCGTTTCTGCAGAATGGCCTGGGGCACTTCGCCCCCCAAACATGCGCTGGTGACGATTAGCCCCTCGTGGTACTGCTCCAGTAAATCCTTATTGATGCAGGGGCGCGAGAAGATGCCCTTGCCCTGGACGCCCTGGAGGTGGGAGATGGTGGTGAGCTTGACCAGGTTCTTATAGCCCTGGGTATTTTTGGCCAGCACCACCTGGTGGTAGCGGGGGCGGCGCTGCTGCTGCGAAATGTCGCCGTTGATCAGGTACATCTCGTTGCCGATGATCGGCTTGATGCCCGCCCCCTTGCAGACTTTGATCAGCTCGATCGCGCCATACATCACCCCGTGGTCGGTGAGGGCGATCGCGGGCATGTCCAACTCCTTAGCCCGCGCCACTAGCTGGGGCAGCTGGCTGGCCCCGTCGAGCAGGCTGTAGGCACTGTGGATGTGGAGACCAACAAAGGACATAGCGCAGCGGCTCATTAGTACAATTTTACCATTTTGAGCATCCCTGCGGCTAGGCAACTCTTGCCCAGAATACTCAAGCTGACCCTTAGGTTAGCGGATCTGTCGGCCTACATCTAGCGATTCTTGAGAAAGATAGAAAACAATATCCCCCATATGTAGGGGCGAGGCTAGTAGCGATTATTCTCCTAGACTATGCCCAGCGTGAGCTAAACAGCTCAACATGCGATTGCCAGTCAGCTCAGCCCCAGAGATAAGGCCTAAACCGATTGGCCGCTAAGAGTAGCGATTAAATAATCACAATCATCCAGGAGTCAGTAGTTTGCCATGCCAGGATTGCACAGACGGGATAAACGATATTGGCTCACGCTCCTGCTGTTACTGGTTGCGGGCCTGCTGATGCATATTAGCTTTTGGTTTACGCCCGCTGCCGATTTAATGGGTCAAGATATTTACTACATCTGGCTAGAAGGCAAAAGAATTATTGTCGGAGAAAACCCCTACTCCAGGGTCTTAGCCAGCGACATGCGGGCTAACGATAAGTACGCGACTTACTTTCCGCTAGCCTATCTCGTCTCTGCGCTGCTTCAAAAACTTGGCTTTCCAGAGTTTTTAAACTGGCTCTATCTATGGCGTCCCCTGTCATTTTTATGTCACATGGGGATAGTTGCTCTGGCGCTGAGATTTTTCTACGTTCGGGGGCTGTGGCTCTTTGGCTTTTCTGCTGCTGGCATTCTTTTATTGGGTCGATGGAGTGTCTATATTACGCGGGTTCATCACCTTGAGTTTGCCGCCGTCTTCTTCCTGCTACTCTCCCTGTTGCTGCTTAAGGATCGAGTGACATGGGCACTACTTGTCTTTAGCCTGTCTTTGGGAATTAAGCAGATTGCCATCTTTTTGCTACCGCTTTACCTCGTTTATCTTTGGAAGGTGGCCCCTGAAACCAAACGGTTCAAGGAGGTAGGTCTGGGTCTTTTGATTATTTTGAGTATCCCAGTTTTAACGTCGCTGCCTTTTCTGGCTTGGGATGCCGAAGGCTTTATCAAATCCATTCTTTTTTCTGCTACTCGAGCAGGCAGTTCCCATGTTGAAGCTGCCCCTTCCTTAGATGTGATGTTTTCGCAGGATTTGCCCTGGTTGGTAGGTCTCAAAGCCAAGCTGCCCATGATGTTGCTAATGGGGCTAGTCTATTTGAGCTTTTTGACGGAAAAAGTCAGCATCTTGGCTTGTGCTGCCCTAGTGATGATGGTGTTTCTCTATTTCAATTCGGTGCTGTTTTTGCAGTATTTTTTGTGGCCCTTGAGCCTAACGCTCTTAGCGCTGGTTGAATTAATGCCGCCAATCCCGCATCGTCAGCGCCAGCAAATTGAGCCTGAGCTATAGCTGGGTAGCCTACTCGACCTCTGAGGCAGCGGGGCTGTAGGTGGCCCAAGTTTGCCGCAGCCAGGGGTGAATTTCTCGCGGGTAGAGTAACCAGGTGCGTTCGTAGGGCTGGCTGAGGGCCTGCACCAGGGGCGATAGGTCTTTGATGTCAACAAACGCGTTGTCGCTGTGGAGGCAAATGCCTTCGTTATAGGTAGTGTAGCCTCGGCTCCAGGTGCGGCGCAGGCCGCTGTAGTGCTCGCCGCTGTAGCCCTGCTGCTCTAAATGGGTGCGAACTGCATCGAGAAAGTCATTCTGCTGATCTGTCGAGAGTCGGGTCACTTCCAAAGTCTTGAGCAGGTCGCGATCGAGGAAACGGCGGCACAGATCGGCCAGCAGTAGGTCAGGGCTGTGCCGCCACCGCTGGAGGTGGTAGGTAAAGACAATGTCGTCCCCGGCCAGGTAAGTCTCTAACGACAGGGGATGATCAGGTGTCAGCAGCCAAGCCGTTACCGTCGGATCGGCCTCTAGCTTGCCCACATGCAAGTCAGAGCGGGCCCGCTCGAAGGCCCGCTCTAGCAGCCAGGTGACGGCGATATTTTTGGGGTGGTTGTACACCTGCACATACATAAAGTGGCGCACCACCAAGTAGTGCTCGATCGCAGACAGACCCTTGTGGGCCACCACCAGGCGACCGCTCACTGGTTCAAACCGCAGGGCCATGAGAATGCGGTCTAAATCGAGCTGGCCGTAGCTGGCCCCGGTAAAGTAGCTGTCGCGCAGCAGGTAGTCGAGGCGATCGCAGTCCAGCTGACTGGAGACTAACTGCCACACTAGCGCGATCGGGTGCTCATGGGTATAGACCTGATCCACCGCTGCCGCCAGCCCCTCCGAGTGCGCCTCTAGGGCATCGTGAATCTCCGGCAGCTCACCAATCATGCGCCGGGTCCAGTGCTCGTGCTGGAGGCCAAACACCTCTTCAGCGGTGTGGCTAAAGGGGCCGTGGCCAATGTCGTGGAGCAGGGCCGCCACCAGCACCGTGGCCCGGTAGGGGGCCAGCTCCGGGTAGCGCCGCTGAATTTGCTCAAAGGCGCGACGGGCGATCGCCATCACCCCCAGGGAATGGGTAAAGCGCGAACTTTCGGCCCCGTGAAAGGTAAGGCTGGCGGGGCCGAGCTGGCGAATCCGCCGCAGCCGCTGAAAGGTGGGTGTGTCAATGAGCTGGGTCAGCAACGCTTCATCGGGATCGCTGGCGTGCAGCGTAATTGCCCCGTGTAGGGGGTCGTGGTAAGAGCGGCTAGCCTTGAGCGGCCCTTCCTGGGGCAAGGATTTAGGACGCACTGGCCAGTACCTTGGCTTGGCTCAGCATCTCTAGGGCAGCCTGGTACTGGGGGTCGGCATCGGTGGCGACGGTGTCGCGGTTGAGGGGCACGCTGGCGACGATGCGATCGGGTTTGATCCCCAATTTGTTGATGTCGTGGTGGGCCGGGGTTTCGTACTTGGCCACCGTCACCGCCAGCCCCGCCCCATCCGACAGGTCAAACAGCGACTGAATTAGTCCCTTGCCAAAGGTGGTGCTGCCCACCAGCGTAGCTCGGCCATTGTCTTGCAGCGCCCCGGCCAAAATTTCGCTGGCGCTGGCGGTGCCTTCGTTGACCAGCACCACCAGGGGCGCATCGGTAATCGCCTGACCAAACGCCTCGAAGCTATCTAAAATGCCCTGGCGATTAACCGTGTAGACAATCGTGCCCTGGGGTAGCCACAGCCGCGCAATTTCGATACCCGACTGCAACAGCCCACCGGGGTTATTGCGCAGGTCGAGCAGGTAACCCTCCGCCCCCTGGTCGGCCAGCGTGCGAATCGCAGCGGCCACTTTTTCTGACGCATTGCCGTTGAACTGGCTCAGCCGCAGGTAGCCCACCCGCTGCCCGGTTGGCATTGTCTTCAATTCAGCCACTACGGGGTTGAGGGTGATGACATCGCGGGTGAGAGAAACCTGGTGGGCGGTGGTCTCATCGGGGCTGCGCAGTTGTAGGGTAACGGTAGTGCCGCGCTGGCCCCGCATCCGGGCAGCGGCCTCGTCCAACGTTAGCTCTGTTGTGGCGACGCCATCGATCTCAAGCACCATATCTTGAGGCTGAATGCCCGCCTGCTCTGCCGGAGAGCCTTCGATGGGGGCGATCACCCGCAGCCAGCCGGGTTGCTCATCCTTAGAAATTTGTAGCCCTACTCCGGTCAGCTCCCCAGCGGTGCTGGTTTGCAAACTGCGGTACTGCTCAGGGGGTAGCAGCCGCGTGTAGGGATCCTCTAGCCCGGCCAGCATATCCTGAATCGCTTGGTAGGTGTCGTCTCGGCTGGCCAGGGGACGATCTAGGGCTCGCTGGCGGGTAAACCACCAGTTTTGGTGATTAAAAGTCTCGTCTACGTAGGCTCGGTTCACAATGCGCCATACCTCTGCCACCAGGGTTTGCTCTCCGGTGAGGGCCAGAGCAGGGCCTGCTGACACCCCACCCACCACTAACCCGATCAGGCAAAGGCTCAGAATAGAAAGACGCAACAGGGGTTTGATCATAAACGCAGGGCAGAGGCAGGCAGTGAATTGAGGGTCAGAAATCAGTGTTGACCAGCGTTTCTAGCCCGCAGGGGGCCTGGGTTAAGGATCAACGATATCCTTAGCCATTCGGTCAGCGCTTCACATTAGTTTATTCTGATCATTTTTTTACTGATTGCGCCCAACCCGCAGAAATAGTGCTGGCCTGTCGAATTTGTCCAGCCCCACAGTGACGCAGATCCCTAGCACTGGCTCTGCGTCACCGTCGAGGCAATGTAACGGAATGTTGTGAAATTGTGGTGGGGGTCTAATTTATCTCCTAAGGCTGGCGTGTGGCCTGGGGTGAGCCTTTTGCCCCAATTGTCAATTCTTGGGATGGCAGGATGCGCCCTAGGGCTTAAAATCTAGGACAGAGAACTTAGCGTTGCCATTACGGCTATGTTACATTTTTCATTGACGGCAATTATTGAATATATAGAGTTACCCGCTTCATGTTTACCAAGCAAGTTACCGACTCTAAGGCCTTCCAATGGTTTAACGAGCGGCTAGAGATTCAGGCCTTGGCTGACGACATCTCTAGCAAGTATGTGCCGCCCCACGTCAATATCTTCTATTGCCTGGGCGGCATTACCCTGACCTGCTTCCTGATCCAGTTTGCCACTGGGTTTGCGATGACCTTTTACTACAAACCCACGGTCACCGAAGCATTCAGTTCTGTGCAGTACCTGATGACCGACGTCAACTTCGGCTGGCTGATTCGGTCTATCCACCGCTGGTCGGCCAGCATGATGGTGCTGATGATGATTCTCCACGTGTTTCGGGTGTACCTCACCGGCGGCTTCAAGAAGCCCCGCGAGCTGACCTGGGTGACTGGCGTGGTGCTGGCTGTGATCACCGTGACCTTTGGCGTTACCGGCTACTCCCTTCCCTGGGATCAGGTGGGCTACTGGGCGGTGAAGATTGTGTCTGGGGTGCCCGGTGCCATTCCTGTGGTGGGCTCTACCGTGGTTGAGCTGATGCGCGGCGGCGAGGCCGTTGGGCAATCAACCCTGACTCGCTTCTACAGCCTGCACACCTTCGTTCTGCCCTGGGCGATCGCGGTGTTCATGCTGCTGCACTTCCTGATGATTCGCAAGCAGGGTATCTCCGGCCCTCTCTAGGGTTTGAGCAATGGATGGAGCCGTTGCTGAGGCAGGCTCCTGGACAATTGTTTGAGGGCATGACGTTTGGTTTCGGCTATACCGATTGCCCTGGCTGAATGGTTTAGACTTTGGGCCTGGCCCAACTGGCTGTAACAGGAGAAGTTTTTTCAATGGCGACCATTAAAAAACCGGATCTAAGCGATCCTAAGTTAAGAGATCTGCTCAAGCAGGGCATGGGCCACAACTACTACGGCGAACCCGCCTGGCCCAACGACCTGCTCTACATCTTCCCCGTGGTGATTTTGGGCACCATCGCCTGCTGTGTTGGGCTGGCTGTGCTAGACCCCGCCCTGGTGGGTGAACCCGCTGACCCCTTTGCGACCCCGTTAGAGATTCTGCCGGAGTGGTATCTGTATCCCACTTTCCAGATTCTGCGGATTGTGCCGAGCAAGCTGCTTGGCATTGGCGCGATGACCGCTATTCCCCTGGGGCTAATGCTGGTGCCCTTTATTGAGAGCATCAACAAGTTCCAAAATCCCTTCCGCCGTCCCTTGGCCACCACCGTGTTTTTGTTTGGTACGGCTGTGACCCTGTGGCTGGGTATTGGGGCCACCTTCCCCATTCAAGAATCGCTGACCCTGGGCCTGTTCTAGGCGGCTAATTCTATCTATCATTCAAGACCTGCGTAGAACTGTATCGTTTTGCGCAGGTCTTTTTGCTGGGGGCGTACTCTTTCGCTAAGCTACGGTTAGGGAACTCTGGTAGGCGTTGATACAGGAGTGGCTATGGCACGGGTGGGCACCAGACAAGAATTCAGACAAGAACACCTACAGGTAGCAAGCAAGCTAGATGTCGTAGCTCAGGTGCAGCGCTGGTTTCGCGATACCTGCCGATCTCTAGAAGGAGAGTCGGCCTGGGTGAGCAACCACTGCGATCGCCTGGCCCTGGCTCTCACCGAAGGCTTTACCAATGCTGTGCGCCACGCCCATGCCCACCTGCCCGCCGATACCGACATTGATATTGATCTCTCCCTAGCTGCCGACTGCGTTGAAATTCGCATTTGGGATCACGGCGACCCCTTCAATCCAGAGCTGCTGCCCGAACCCCAGCCCGGCGAGCTGCTTGACAGCGGCTACGGCTGGTTTTTGCTGCGTCGCCTGGCCGATAAGGTCACCTACCACCGCTCAAAGGATGGGCGCAACTGTCTTTCTATCGTCAAGTACGGTACTTTTCCTACCTGTTAGCCCTAGCCTGCCCTTACAAAGAAAGTTCTTAGTCGTAGCCTAGACCCCTGTTTTGGGTAGCCTAGAGGGCACTTGGCGACTGTTGTGCTGTCTTTTTCTGCATGGGTTTAACCACTAATCTAGCTGCTGTCCACGAGCCTACGGGGAACATGCCTGCTGAAATTTCCCCAGTCTCTGCCCCTGAAGTAGGGGGATCGCTGGTCTTTGTTTTCCTAGAAATTTTTTCCTGGGAGGGGGGCATTCAATCCTACGTTAAGGACGTTTTGGCGGCCTATCTAAAGCAGCTACACCCCTTCCCCGCCGATGTTTTTTTGCTGCGGGATGGGCCAGACTGTCCGAACCCCTACGATCACCCTCCACTGCGGTTTCACTATCTGGCGTCGGCATCTCCAGCGCTAGGGCGTGTCCGGCTGGTGACGGCACTGCTACAATATTTGATGCTCCACCGACCGCGCCAGGTAATCTGCGGTCACGTGCTGCTGCTGCCGCTGGTTTCGACCCTCTGCCGCTGGCTCAGGCTGCCCTACACCGTGATGATCTATGGCAAAGAGGTGTGGGAACCGCTGCCTGAGCGCGAGCAGCGGGCGCTGCGCCAGGCCGACTGGATTTGGGCCAACAGCCGCTACAGCCGCGATCGCGCCTGCACCGCCAATGGTCTAGACCCGGCTAGGGCGTTCATGGTTCCCTGCGCGGTCGATGGCGATCGCTTTAGCCCTGGCCCCGCTAATCCAGCCCTGGTGGAGACCTACGGTTTGGTCGACTGCCGGGTGCTAATGACCGTCGCCCGTCTGTGGTCGGGGGATATTTACAAAGGTGTGGATGTCACGATTCGGGCGCTGCCGACCATTGCCGCTGCCGTGCCCACGGTGAAATATCTGGTGATTGGCCGGGGCGATGACCAGCTACGGCTGGTGGCTTTGGCTGAAGAATTGGGGGTGAGCGATCGCGTTGTGTTTGCCGGTTTTGTGCCCACCGAGGCCCTGGTCGCCCACTACCGCCTGGCCGATACCTACGTGATGCCTTCCCAGGAGGGCTTTGGCATTGTTTACCTGGAGGCGATGGCCTGCGGGGTGCCGGTGCTGTCTGGCGACCAGGATGGCTCCGCCGACCCCCTGCAAGATGGGCGACTTGGCTGGCGAGTGCCCCACCGCGATCCCGAAGCGGTCGCCGCTGCCTGTATCGAAATGCTGGCGGGCCACGACCCGCGCTGCCAGGGGGTGTGGCTGCGGCAAGAGGCATTGGCAGCCTTCGGTACTCAAGCCCTATCCGGACACCTGGAGCGGGCTCTGGCCAGCTATTCGGTAGCGTAGCGATAGAATAGAAAGCTAAGGCTAGGGCCTGGCCCAGACGTTTTCAGCCCCTGCCGGTGCCGTGTGGAGAATGCCCCTGTGAACCCAAATAGCTCTAAACAAGTTCAAATTAACTTTTCGGGCCTGGGCTGTTGGCTCACCCTATTTGGGGTGATCTGGCTGCTGGGGGCGGTTGGCCTGGGCTGGCTGGTGAAATCGCTGGCGGTGCTGGTGGTGCTGCTGCTGGTGGCCCCGGTGCTGGGGTTTATTGGGCTGCGATTTTGGCTGCGGCGCAACCTGGTGCAGGCGTCCTGTCCGGTGTGTTCTACCCCACTGACCGGCATCAAGGGGGCCGAGACCCGCTGCCTTAACTGCGGCACCCCGTTGCACACCGAGTTAGATGGGTTTTCGCGGGTGGCAGAAGAAGGCACCATTGACATTACAGCGGTGGATGTCACCGTTGAAGCCAAACCCATCTTGCCCGAGGGGGATTAACCCGACTACGGTTAACCGCTATGTCGAAGTGAGTCTGTGTTGTTAGGATAGATACCACAACCATAAATAACCCTGGAACCCATCCCTATGCCCGCCGCCATTCAAGTCGAAAAAACCAAGCTCAAGCAGCCGCCCCTGGAAATTCATACCCTGGGCGATCGCGTGCTGCGCCATCCCGCCAAGCGGGTGGCCAAGGTCGACGATGAAATTCGCGCCCTGGTAAAGGAGATGCTGCAAACCATGTACAGTGCCGACGGCATTGGGTTGGCGGCCCCCCAGGTGGCGGTCAACAAGCAGCTGCTGGTCATCGATATTGACCCCGAAGACGCGGCCAACCAGCCCCTGGTGCTGATCAATCCCCAAATCGTTAAAGTCTCTAAAGACATTGCCACTGGGCAGGAAGGCTGTCTCAGCATTCCCGGCGTCTACTTGGACGTAGTTCGCCCGGCGGCGCTAGAGGTCTCCTACAAAGACGAAAACGGTCGCCCTAAAAAGCTCCAGGCCAACGATCTGCTGGCCCGCTGCATTCTCCACGAGATGGATCACCTGGCTGGGGTGCTGTTTGTCGATCGAGTAGAGAATGCCCTGGCCCTCAACCAAGAGCTGAAAAAGAACGGCTTTTACGCCAAAGACGTGCAGCCTGTAACCGTCCATTAATCGCTTTAGCACCGTGGTATGCTGCCTCGTTAGGGCCAGGAAATTGGCCCCCTTAGCCGTTTTAGGAGAAATCCTGTGACCCCCAAGAGTGGCCTGTTGTTAGCTGGTTCCTGCGTGGCTGCGATCGCCGCCGTAGGCTCTATCTTTGAGCTATCCTCCGGTAGCCCCGACTGGGGCACGGTGCCCACCACAGTCATCCTCGGCCTCTGCGTGCCTCTGGTGGGGATATTTTTCTATGCGGCTGTTCAAGACGCTAAAGCCAACCAAGAGTAGGTAGATAGTTGCCGCTGCCTGCTTGGAAATCCTGGCAATTTTTGGCATCTTCCTCTCCAAAGCAGCGTCTACTATAGAAACCATCGACAGAGGACGGAGCTATGGAGCCGAACCGAGAGATTCCCTTGCTGACCCGGCGATCGCTGCTGGCCGCCACCGCTGCTGGCTCAGTGGCGGTGCTGGTGAGTCGCCCGGCCCAAGCCTACGATGTGGTGCTCAACCCTACCGCCCCCGAACTAGGCGACACCATTTCTGTAATCGCTATTCCGCGTACGCCGGCCTCAACCCAGCCTAAAGTCACCGTCGACGATAGCCTTGAATATCCCACCTTCCCCATCAGCGGCAATCGGTTTCGGGCGCTGGTGCCCACCAGCCCGCTCAACCCACCGGGTCGCATGGTGATTCGGGTGATCGGCACGGGCGAAACCCGTAACCTGGCGGTGGGCCTCAAAAACCGCAACTTCCCCACCCAGCGCATTACTCTGTCGCCCAGCCAGAGCGACCTGGGTACCCAGCACGAGTTTGACCGGGTCGCTGCCTTTAAGAATATCGTCAGCCCTGAGCGCTACTGGAATGGGCCGATGGTGCGCCCCAACCAGGGTCGCCCTAGCACCCAGTACGGCGTGCGTCGCTATTACAACGGCGTCTTTGCCCAAGACTACTACCACCGGGGCCTCGACTACGCCTCTCCCACTGGTTCCCCTGTGGCGGCCCCCGCTGCCGGGCGCATTGCCTTGGTGGGCCGCGTGTCTGACGGATTTGAGCTCCACGGCAACACCGTCGGCATCGACCACGGCCAGGGGGTGCTCAGTATTATGATTCACCTCAGCCGCATCGACGTGAACGAAGGCGACATGGTGCAGGCGGGGCAGGTGGTTGGGGCCGTGGGCAGCACTGGGGCATCGACCGGGCCACACCTGCACTGGGGGCTGTATGTACATGGGGTCTGTGTAGACCCAGGTCCGTGGAGCAGCCGGGGATTTGAGTAGAGCGAAGGAGTGGATGAGTAGGTGAGTAAGGGTGGGCGGGTGAATGTGCTGCCTAGGGTGGGCACGGCCCACCGTCCAAAACAGCATTTTCAAACCATCGCCCTAGGGATAATTCGATGAGCAGTTACGAGATCTTGGCCCAGACCCAGCGGCAGCGGGTAAGCGACGGCGAGACGGTGTCGCTGCTGAAAGGCTGTGAGGGATCGGCCCAAATTTTGGTACTGGTGTGGCCCCAGTTGGGTGACTTCGATAGCCTGGAGTACGCCTGGTGGTTGCAGCGGGAGGCTGAAACCCTCAGCCAGCGAGGCATTGTAGTGCGGGCGGTAGGCATTGGCGATCGCGCCTCCGGCCAAAAGTTCTGCACCTACACCGGCTTCCCTGCAGACTCTCTCTTTGTCGATGAAACCGCCGCCCTGCACCGCGAGCTAGGGCTTTACCAGGGGTTGACCCTCAATCCACCGGGTCTGCAACCTAGACAGGCCGCTTGGCTCAATCTAATGCTGATGTGTGCGGGAATCGCCAGTCCAGGCACGCTGCGCGAGGTGTTGCGCGGTTATACGGGCGATCGCCGTGCGCCCCAGCTCATCGGTGACGACGAAGTGGTCAAAGCCGGGCCACTGCCGCCGCTGACCGGCAAAGCCTTTAACCTGGTTGGGGGCAGCGGCTTTCAGCGACCCATAGAACTGGCCACCCTGCGGCTGCGCAACATGACTGAGGTGCTGAGTCACTGGAGCACCTACGTGCCCAACGCCGCCTACCTCACCCAGCGGGGCGGCACGTTTTTGCTGGATGGGCAGGGGAATTTGCTGTACGAACATCGCGATCGCGGCATTCTTGGCTTTGCGGAAACCATGGCCAATCCCCTGGCCTTCCTGGACGATCGGGTTCCTGCGGCTACCCAGGCTTGAGGGCGGCTATGGCATGGATTGAACTTTTAGAAGTGCTGCTCGAAGATATTGTCTTAGTTGCCACCCTTTGTTTGGAGGCAATCTCGGTGCTGTGTGTGGTAACCGGGTTATGCCAAACCGCGCTCCTGGCCTTCAGACTCAATCGCCATCGCCGAGGAAAAGAGTTTCCGTTTAACCAGGTGCGGCTGCGGTTTGGCACCTGGCTGGCCCTAGCCCTAGAGTTTCAACTGGGGGCCGATATTCTATCGACCACCGTGGCACCCACCAACCAAGATTTGATTAAACTGGCGGTAATTGCCGTAATTCGCACATTTCTCAACTACTTCTTAGATCGAGAGATGGCCTCTGAGCTGGCCCTGGTGAAAGAACAGAAAAAGTTAGACGAAGACACCATCAAGGGTAGGTAAGTCGAGGGCTGGAGGAGTGTAAAGGGGTCACTGGCTTATCTCGCCCCGTCCTCATTCTCCCCAGAGAACGACGTTAACTCCGATCGCGGCGGCAGATTCTCCAGCAGTACCTTGTCTACCCGGCGACCGTCCATATCGACCACCTCAAACCGCAGCCCCTCCCATTCAAAGGCATCGCCCGCATTGGGAATGCGGCCCATGTGGCGAATGATAAAGCCCGCCAGGGTGTGGTAGTTGTCTTCGTCTGCGGTCAGCTGTTCGCGGTTGAGCAGGTCTTTGAGGTCGTCCACCGGCAGCAGCCCGTCGAGCAGCCAGGAGCCATCGTCCCGCTGAGTCATCATCGGGTCGTCGGCATCTTCCATGGAGGGCAAATCGCCCACAATTGCCTCTACCACATCGTTTAGAGTAACCAGCCCCTCTACGCCGCCGTACTCATCGAGCACCATGGCAAAGTGGGTGCCCGAGGTCTTAAATAGCTCTAGCACCTTGAGTACGTAGGTGCTCTCGGCCATAAACAGGGGCGGCTGCACCAGGCTGAGCAGCGTGGTCGGCTCGGTGTTTTGGCTGAGGTAGTTGGGCAGCAGTGCCTTGAGCGACACCACCCCTATGCAGTCATCAATGCTGTTTTCGCACACCGGAAAGTGGGAGTGGGCGCTCTGCATGACCAACTCGCTGTGTTCGGCAAAGGAAGCATTGACATTGAGCCATTCAATGTCGGTACGGGGGGTCATAATTGAGCGAATGGGGCGATCGCCCAGTTGCAGCACCCGGCCCATAATTTCCTGCTCGGCTACCTCAAAGTTGCCTGCCTCGGTGCCCTGGTCGATCAACAGGCGCAGTTCTTCTTCGGTAATGGCGGCATCGGGGCGTTCTTTGAGGCCCAGCAGATTGACCAAAAAACTGGTGGACGCCCCCAGCAGCACCACCAGCGGGGTCGCCAGTCGAGACAGCCCCTTCATGGGGCCAGCCACCTGGCGGGCAATGGCTTCGGGATAGCTGAGGGCAATGCGCTTGGGCACTAGTTCGCCCACCACCAGCGATAGGTAGGTAATCAGCCCCACCACGATCGCCAACCCGAGCACATCGCTGTAGGGAGCCAGGGCCGGCACCTGGTTCAGCGTCTGGCTCAGGCTGGTGGCCACGGTGGCCCCCCCCAGGGCACCGCTGAGAATGCCAATTAGCGTAATGCCAATCTGCACCGTTGAGAGAAAGTCGTTGGGGTTGTTGGCCAGCTTGAGGGCCTGCCGCGCCTTGGCGTTCCCTCGCCGGGCCTGGTGTTCGAGTCGAGCCTTGCGGGCTGACACCAGGGCAATTTCTGACCCTGAAAACACCCCGTTGGCCACAATCAGCAGAAAAATGAACGCACTTTCGAGGGCAATGTCGGACATAGGGGGAGGTTAACGACAAGAAAAAAAGACACTGTGGGCCAGCCTGGGCCACAAAACCGTATGACATCTATAGCAGGTTTATCACTCTGTATTGAACGGCATATCCGCCTGCTGTGGTAAAACGATTGAGTTGCTGGTTACCTGATTCTCTCTCTGAGTTGTTTTGCTGACTGTTAATCGTATACTGCCTCCAGATGTGGCTGCCCCTGTGGTAGCTACCCTGTCGCTGACGGCGAGCGATCGCGCCAAATCGCGCCACCGGTTCACCGCAGACGATGGCACCCCGATTTACCTCAATCTACCGCGCGGCACGGTGCTGCGCGGGGGCGATCGACTGGGCGGCGACGATGAAACGGTGATTGAGATTGTGGCTAAGCCAGAGCCCGTCGTAGTGGTCAAGGCCCAATCGAGCTTCGACCTGCTGCGGGCCGCCTACCACCTGGGCAACCGCCATGTCTCGCTAGAGCTGGCCCCAGACCACCTCACCCTAGAGCCAGACGCCGTGCTCGAAGCCATGCTGCACCAGCTGGGTGGCTTAGCACTCTCGACCGCCACCCTGCCCTTTGAGCCCGAGGCGGGGGCCTACCGCTCTGCCACCCACAGTTACTCTCCTAGCCACGGCCATGACCACAACTAAGGCCCAGGCTCTGCTGCGGCTGCTACAGCTCACCAGCCCGGCGCTGCCGGTGGGGGCCTACAGCTATTCTGAAGGGCTAGAAACCCTGGTCGAGCAGCGCGCGATCGTGACCGCTAACGACATGCTGCGCTGGCTGACCCAAGAACTCACCTACGGCCTCGTCATCCTCGACGGTGCCGCTGTGGGGCTCGTTCACCACGCGGCTTTCCAGGCCGGTTTGGGCCGCCACCAGGGGGTTGCCACGGTGGCGGCGATCGCCCGCCTCAACCACCAACTCTCGGCCCTGCGCGACAGCGAAGAAACCCGTCAGCAAAGCTGGGACATGGGCCGCGCCCTGGTGCGCGTGGGTAGCCACCTCCACCCCGAGCTCAAGCCCTGGTTTAGGGCGGCGGGCAGCCCCTGCAACTTTGCCGTCGCCTTTGCCCTGGTAGCAGCCCGGTGGGAGATCGATGCTGCGTCGGCGGTGCTGGGCTACCTACACAGCTGGGCCGCCAACTTAATTACCAACGCGGTAAAGCTAATTCCCCTGGGGCAAACCGTGGGGCAGGAAATGCTGCTGGGGCTGTATCCAACGCTGGAGGAGGCGTGCGATCGCGCCCTTGCCGCCCAGGCTCTCGACGCAATCTCCCTCAGCAGCTGGGGCACATCGCTGGCCACCATGCAGCACGAAGCCCTCTACACGCGCCTATTTCGCAGCTAGGTTGAGCGCAAAGAGCTGGTTGAGAAAGTCGGTGTAAAGTATATTTGCTTCAGCGTCTAGTACTAGGGGCTGTCATCAATTAGCTGCTGAACGCTCAAATATCAAGGGTTACAGCCCCTAGCCTGGGTTTTGGGTCGGGCGTGGCAAGGCTTGATACACCGGGCTTTTGGCCATAATTGATGACACGCCCTAGCGGCTCGGCTCAAAGAGCATTTCCATAGGCCTGCTCTCCCATGATGTAGGTGGCGGTGACGGCGCGATCGCCCCCCATAATCACCAGCGAAAATAGCAGATCTGCCAAGTCCTCTAACGAATCAGGTATACCCGCCTCGTTACGCAGCGCCAGTAAGGGCGTAGCCTGCGGGTCGAGCACCACAAAGTCGGCCTCTTTGCCCGGGTCAAAGCTGCCCAGTTTATCCTCCAGGCACAGCGCCCTGGCTCCGCCCAGGGTGGCTAAAAACAGCGCCTTAAAAGCCGAAAGCTTTTGTCCCCGCAGCTGGGCGACCTTGTAGGCTTCGTTGGTCGTTTGCAGCATTGAGAAACTGGTGCCTGCCCCCACGTCGGTACCGAGACCCACCTTGACCGGATGCGCAGGATTTTTGGCCTGCTCGATGCGAAACAGGCCGCTGCCCAAGAACAGGTTCGAGGTGGGGCAGAAGGAAATTGCCGCCTTGGCTTCCGAGAGCCGCTGAAACTCGGCATCGGTCAGCTGTACGCCGTGGGCAAACAGCGATCGCTCCCGCACCAGCCCCGTCTGGTCGTAGACATCCAAATATCCCTGGTACTGGGGAAACATCTCCTGAATCCAGGCCACCTCATTGACATTTTCCGACAGGTGGGTGTGCAGGTAGACATCGGGAAACTCATCCAGCAGTTTTGCCGCCAGCTTGAGCTGGGCTTCGCTGGAGGTACCCGCAAAGCGCGGGGTGACAGCGTAGAGCAATCGCCCCCGCCCGTGCCACTTCTCAATCAGCGCCTTGGAGTCGTCGTAGGACGACTGGGCTGTATCGCTGAGGTAATCGGGGGCATTGCGATCCATCATCACCTTGCCGCTGATCATGCGCAGGTTGCGACGATCGGCAGCTTCAAAAAACGCGTCTACCGACTGGGGAAACACCGCCGCAAATACCAGAGCAGTGGTGGTACCGCTCTTAAGAAGTTCGTCGAGAAACAGCGAAGCCACACGGTAGGCATAGGCCGAGTCGGCAAACTTGCCCTCGGTGGGAAAGACGTAGCGGTTGAGCCACTCCAGCAGCTGCTCCCCGTAGGCCGCCATCATGCCGGTTTGGGGATAGTGGATATGGGTGTCGATAAAGCCAGGGGTAATCAGCCTGCCCCTATAGTCGGCCATAGGGATCTCGCCCAGGCCAGGAGCCACCTCTTCGTAATTGCCCAGGTGTGCGATGTGCCCCTCCCGCACCACCAGCAAGCCATCGGGGATGTACCGCATCGCCTGGGCTTCAGGTTCGTAGAAGGGGTCGGCTACGCAGTCTAACAGCGCTCCACGAATAGCCACTGTACCGCCAGTAGATGCCGGTGTTTGCCCCATAGCCTGTCTCAGTTGCTTCGCAGGACACTATAGCACCCCATTTCGGGGTGCTCAGCGTAAACAGCTACCGGCTGGCTGACGCTCGGCCAGCACAGAGTAAGTTACTGTGCCCCATCGACAAGCTGTTTAAAGCGGGGGTGGTGGCGCATGCTGTCGAAGTGGGCATCAATTTGCACCATTACCCGATACACATAGGGGCTGAGCACAAAGGTGCGGTAGAGATTTTTGAGGGTTTGCTCCAGATCCCCGGCCATGGCGCAGGCGCGGGCTTTGCCGTACCAGGCATTGGGGTTTTGCGTCTGGTGGCTGAGAGAGGTGTCAAAACTCTGGATGGCTTTGCCGTAGCGCCCCATTTGAATCAGCACCGTGCCCTGCTGGTTCCAGATATAGTGGGCGTTGGGCTTTTGGGCCAGGGCCTGGCCCAACACCTGAATAGCGTCTTCGTAGCGGTGCAGGCCGCAGAGGGCAACCCCCTGGTTGTAGCGAGCCCGATGGTCTTGGGGGTTGAGTTTGATACTGTGCTCAAAACTGGCGACGGCGTCGCGGTAGCGGCGCAGCTGGTTTTGGGCGGTGCCCAGGTTATACCAGGCCTTATTGTCACCAGGGCTGAGCTTGACGGCCCGCTCTAGGTGGGTGGCAGCTTCTTCAAAGTGGCTGAGCTTGGCTAGAGCATGGCCCTTGCCGTGCCAGGCTAGGCCGTAGTCGGGGCAGCGGGCAATCGCCTGGTTAAAGCTTTCAATCGAGGCCTCAAACTGCTTTAGGGCCGCCAGACAAAATCCCTGTAGCGTCCACACCTCATAGTCGTCGTCGTGCAGGATGAGTACGGTCTGAAACCGCGACAGCGCCTCGCTATATCGACCGATGGCGTAGAGGGCATCCCCCTGACCCCGGAGTAGCTTAGCGCGAGTGAGTTTAGACAGGGTGGCGTCAGATCCGGCAGACATTCATTCAACAGACACCGTTTAGGGTGCTGGGTGGTAGACCTATCCCCAAGCTTGCCCATTTCCCCGGGGCGATCGCTAAGGGCAGAATAGCGGCTCTACCTCAGCTTTACAACCGTTAAGCTACCGTTAACCCGGCCCCGGCCATCAAAAGTTTTGTAACCTGCACTACTTGTGGCGCACATACTCGTACAGGTCTACATAGGCCTGGGCCGGATGATTCCACGAAAAGTCGTAGGCCATGCCCTGCTGAGCAATTTGCTTAAATATGGCGGGCTCCTGGTTCCAAATGTCAAAGGCGCGGTTCATGGCCGACTCTAAAGCCACCGTGTCATTCTGGAAGAAGACAAAGCCATTGCGCTCCTCCGGCCCGTGCAGGGTGTCGTAGTCCCAGTCGAAGACGGTGTTCACTAGGCCGCCCACGCCGCGCACAATGGGCACCGTGCCGTACCGCAGGCCAATCATCTGGGTGAGGCCGCAGGGCTCAAAGTTGCTGGGTACCACAATCATGTCGGCCCCGGCGTAGATTAGGTGGGCCAGCTCCTCGTTAAAGCTCAGCTCCAGGTGGACATCGGGGTTGTCGTTGAGAAAGAGCTTTTCGTGCCAAAACCAGTCGTTAATGCTCTTCTCGGTGGCCGAGCCCAGCAGCACAAACTGCGCCCCCCTCGCCAGAGCATAGTACATGGCATGGTGAACGAGATGGACGCCCTTTTGGTCATCTAAACGGCCGATAAAGGCCACTAGGGGTTTGTCGCTCTGGCTCAGCAGCAGGCGATCGCGCAGTTCCTTCTTATTCAGCGCCTTATCTTCGAAGGTCGTCAGACCGTAGTGGTGAGGAATGTAGGCATCGCTCTCCGGGTTCCACACCTCCGGGTCAATGCCGTTGAGAATGCCCGAGAACTTGTGCTGATTGGTGTGCAGGGTATGCCCCAGACCAAAGCCCTGGTCGGTATGCTGGGCCTCCCAAGCGTGGTAGGGCGACACCGTGTTGACGTGGTTGGCGTAGGTAATGCCCCCCTTCATAAAGTTGATGGCAAAGGGGTTAAAGTCATCGCGCAGCCGGTAGGGCTGAAAGTAGTACTCTGGCCGGTTGAGACCTGTCGCCGCCAAAATCTCGCTGCCGCCAAACCCCTGGTGCTTAAAGTTGTGAATGGTGTACAGCGTGCGCTGAAACTCCATGCCGTTGTACTTATAAATTTCAAACAGCATCACCGGAATCAGCCCGGTCTGCCAATCATGGCAGTGAATTACATCGGGGCGCTTGTTGCTGCGCAACAAAAACTCCATCGCCGCCTTGCTAAAGAAAGCAAACCGCATGGGGTCATCATCGCAGCCGTAGTAACAGCCCCGGTTAAAGAACATCTCCCACGACTTAGGCTCAATAAAGAAGCACAGCCGCCCGTGCACCCAGCCGCAGAGCACATCGCAGAGAATGTCGGTACCGTACCAGGGCACCACCAGGTCATGGTAAGCCTCGTGTAGGCCCCAAATGTGGTCATACCGCATGCAGTCGTACTTGGGCAGAATGATCTCGACGCAGTGGCCCTGGTTTTCTAGCTCACGGCTGAGACCGTAGACCACATCGCCCAGCCCCCCAGCCTTAATGACCGGGGCACATTCCGAAGCAACCTGCACAATATACATAGGGCTTCCCCGACATAAAAGTTCATTTTTAATGCCCCTATTCAATCAGGATGTTGGGGCATAGGCAAGCGTCCGAGGGGGGATGAAAGTGGTGTGGGTGGTGTGAGTGAGTAGTAGGGAAATTCACTCTAGCCCACCTACATCACCTACTCCTCATCCGCTCCCTCAGCCTGCATCTGTTGCAGCGCCTGCCAGCGAGTTTCCAATTCCTCCCGCTCCAGCTTGAGGCTGCGCTCTAGCTCTTGAATTTCGTCGCGGCGGGCGGCGGTTTCGAGGGCGCGGCGATCGACCTCCTGGCTTTTGAGGGTGAGGGACTGCCGCCACCGCTCGGCGCGCTCAATCTCCTGTTCAAGGGCTTCGGGGGTAACGCCGTAGGTCAGATAGTGCTCCACTAGGCCCAGCACCCAGGGGGTAGCATCCTGCACCGTTACAATCTGGTTGAGGTTGTCGAGGTCAACCAGCACCAAGTTTCCTTCCTGAAAAGCAAGGAGACGGGTGGTTTCGACAATCCGCTCTGAGGACAGCCGCGCCCAGGTTGATTCAGAGGTCTGTTCGGCCAGCAGCAGCAGTTCTGCCCCGCCTAGGAATGCTTTTTTTTGAACCTTCGCCAGGTATTGCATTTGCGGTTGACTCTATACCCCTATGGCACGAGTATACCCGGTGAGCTCTTGATCTCAGAGCAGTGCCGTGGCAGAGCCTATTAACTGATGGCCTGGCTCTGACCGTGAGAATACGGACGTATACTCTCCCTGGTACACAATGTTTCATGAATAAACTAAGTTATCCCGCCGATGCCGCCCCCTTAACCCCTCAGTAAAATCGAGGTACTATACAAAGCGTTATAGTTTCCGGGAGTAACAACCAAGTTGTGTTACACATTATTCCGGAATAGCCACGGTTCGACCAATCAGAGTGCGTTACCATGTCAAACCTTGAGCAGACCATCGAACGAATGTTTGCGGCCCGCCGCCTAACCCGAAACGACCAACAGCAGTTGATGGCCATGTTTTCTCAGCGCGATTTAAGCCCCAAGGATGCCGCTATGATCAATCGGGTCTATGAAGCGCTCAGCCAGGGACGACTACGGGTCGTTGACTGACGTTTTTAGACAATAGATCACTACTTGGCTTAGCAGAAAGGAGTCAGGTATGGCCGATGCCAGGTAATCTGCGATCGGTCTTCCCCATATCGGCACTAATTAAATTGATTGGCTTGGGCATTGTATCCCTGGCTTTGACTGAGTTCCTGATGGCCTGATGCATGGCTAAACGCTGGGTTTTTTCAGAGCATTCATATTGATAATCCATTGGCAGGGGCGCTTCTATCGCGATAGAAGCGCCTTGTTTATCTATAGCCATTGCCAGATCTGCAAGATCGATAAGGACATTTTGCATAGCCCCTGGAGCGATCGCTATGGGGAGTGCCTAACTATTGGCCTATAGCGACCACCTGAGCCCTCTGGCGCAACTCCAGCATTGGGCCAGGGTCAGATTCGGGGTAAGATCTCCACGACGTTAACTACTGTAAAGTCATGACAGACACGCCGGACGCTTCCCCCGAGAAGCCCAAGAAAAAAATTATTACCGTTGGAGTAACAGAAGACAGCGGCGGCGGCGGCGAGGATCGCCCCAGGAGCAAGGGCAAGCGCGCGGGTGGTGGCGGTGGTCGGGGCCGCGATCGCGACGATCGCGATCGCAAGCCCTCGGTGCCCCCTGCGCTCATGCGCGGCCCCAAACCCAAGCCTAAGGTCGAGGCCGTCGAGGAAGTTGCCGAGGAAACCCCTGTCGAAGCAGTAGCCAACGAGGTTGCAGAAGAAACCGCTGCCGAAGGCGAAGCTGCCGAAGGCGAAGCTGCCGAAGGCGAAGCTGCCGAAGCTACCCCCGCTGATGCTGAACCCGCATCTGAAGCATCGCCCGCCTAGTAAACGGTAAGAGATGACTTAGAAACCCCGGTAGATTAGTCTGCCGGGGTTTCTGCTGACTCTAAAAACTGGCTGTCGACTAAAAAAGACCCTTTGTCGAATTTGATGCCCCAATAGCCGCCGGGGCGACGGCTGAGAATGATCCCTTCGGCCCCCACCGGGAGCGTATCGGCCGGGCGCAGCATGGGCATGGGGTCGGCGGTTTTAAAGTAGGGGGGCGGGGCGGCAAGGCGGACGCGATCGCCGACGGCAAATTCACTGGTCATGGCAACCTCTGGGGCAATGGGGGCGAAACAACCGCGCCCGAGGCTGGGTCGCCGTTGGGCTAGGGCTGTTGCTATATCTGGAGTGTAGTCTAATGTGCGATCGCCCCGTTTGAACAACGTCCCGGGGACAGGACAACTCTCTAGGGGCAATAGAGCGGCGAAATAGAGGGCTGCTCCGTTCCGCTGAGGATAGGAGTTTCGCTGGCTCCCAGGGTAATTAGGGCAGCTTTTTGCGCCTCGGTTAGGCCTCTTACCCCGGCGATCGCCATGCCTTCGTAGGGGCGGGGTACCCGCAGGGTGTACTCGTGGCAGTAGATAAAGCCATCGGGGGTGAGCAGTTTGCTCCAGACCTGGATAGTTTCGTCTTGGCTACAGCTGATCAGGCGATCGCCGTCGGCGCTAAAGGTCACATAGCGCACCCATTTGTTGTGGCCACAGAGAGTCTGATGGCACTGGGGCTTTTGGGAATGGCGGCTGCCCAGGTTCCACAGCTTGATAGTGGTATCGCCGCCGCAGCTGGCCAGCCATTGGCCATCGGGGCTAAAGGCGACGGCCAGAACCAGGCTGGGGTGGGTGCCAATGACGGTGCGATGGCCCAATTTCAAATCCCACAGCATGACGTAGCCGTTAGAGCCGCCGCTGGAGAGAAACCGACCGTCGGGGCTAAAGGCCAGCCCCCGCACCCAGCTGCCCTCGCAGGGCAGGGTTTGCAGGCAGGTCTGGGTGTCGAGATCCCACAGGCGCACGGTTTGGTCTTGGCTGCCGCTGGCCAGGCGGCGGCCGTCGGGGCTGATGGCAAGGGTCCACACGCCGCTGGTGTGGCCGGTGAAAATGCCCCGGCAGGTAGAGCTGGCCAGATCCCACAGGCGTAGGGTGCCATCTAGGCTGCCGCTGACCAGGCGACAACTGTCAGAACTAAAGGCCAGTGCCCAGACCTCGTGGCTGTGGTCGGCCCAGGTGGTGCGGCAATGACCAGTTTCACTGTCCCACAGGCGAACGGTGCGATCGTCGCCGCCGCTGGCAATCCAGCGACCGTCGGGGCTGACGGCCACGGCAAACACCCAGCCATCGTGCTCGCCCACGGTTCGCGGTGCCAAGCGGGAAGACTCTTGGGATGGCAGGGGCCAGAGGCGCACCTGACGATCTTGGCCGCCGCTGACCAGATAGTGTCCCTGGGAATGCAGGGCTACCGACCACACGCCGCTGTTGTGGCCACTCAGCATCCGCAGAGCCTGGTGGGTCTGGCTATCCCACAGGCGCACCGACTGATCTTCGCTGGCGCTAGCCAACATGTAGCCGCTCTCTTCGGCCGTCGCACCGCCGACGGGGCTGAAGGCCACGTTTGAAATCCAGCTATTGTGGCCCTTGATGGCCCAGTCAACCTGCCCGGCCCGCCAGTTCCACAGGCGCAGGATCTGGTCATCGCCGCCGCTGGCCAGGGTGCGCCCGTCGGGGCTAAAGGCCACGGAGCGCGCCGCTTGGTGGTGGGCTGAGATCAAAAGCCCATTCGGATCGGGCTGTAGCGATCGCACCTGCACCTGAGTAACAACATCCCAGATGCCGATGCTACCGTCGTGGTGACCGCTGGCCAGGGTCTGGCCGTCGGGGCTAAAGGCGATCGACCACACGGGCGACCCGACGGCCATCACGGTACTGTCGCCGCTGGCCAGATCCCACAGGCGCAGGGTGCCGTCGTAGCTGCCGCTGGCCAGGGGGGCTGGGCGAGTCTGGAAGGGATACCCGTTCTGAGTTGGCTGCCCTGGCTGCGATGCCGCAGGCCTGACGCGACGCGCATCGCCCAGACTCAGACCGCCGCCCAGGTAGCCCTGGGGCGAAAATGCCACCGATCGCACCTCGTCGGTATGGCCCACCAGACTGTGGACTAGGGTTTGAGTCCTCACATCCCACACCCGAATTTGGTGATCTTCGCAGCCGCTGGCCAAAAAGCGCCCGTCGGGGCTAAAAGCCAGGGAAAAAACTCGGCTGGAGGAGGCTTTGAGCTGGCCATAGCGATCGCCGGTTTTGAGATCCCACAGGTCGATGGTGCCGTTGGCGCTGCTGGCCAGGGTCTGGTTGTTGGGGCTAAAGGCCACCGCCCAGCACCAGCCGTCCTGGGCCTGGAGGGTGAGCACGGGCTGGGCGTCGCTGACCCGCCACAGGTGAATTTCGTAGCTGACATCGCTGGCGGCGAGCAGCTCGCCGTCGGGGCTAAAGGCGATCGCCAGCACCTGGCTAAAGGTGTCTTTAAACACCGATCGCGCCAGGTCGGCCTGGGCAAAGTTGGCGTTGTGCAAGGTGCTGTCTTGCAGATCGGCCTGCCAGATTGTCTGCTCAGAAAAGTCCCAGCCCGTCAGGGAAATGTCGGCCTGCTGGAGCAGGTTGAGCACGGTGCCGCCAGCGTAGCTTTGCAGACCCTGCCCCCGCCAGGCGTCGAGGTGGTGGCGCAGGCGATCGGCTAAATCACTAGGGCGCAGCCGCAGCCGTCGCAGCACTGGCTGCAAAATTAGTCGGGTTTGGCTGTCGCGCAGGTAGTCTTTGGCCTGGGCCAACACCAGGGCATGGGTGTGCAGCGCACTGGCGTCGGTGGTGGGCGGTGCCAAAATGGCCTGGCTGATCTGCTCCACCAGCCAGTCGGTGATGTATTCCATCACCACGGGCTGGAGGGTAAAGCGGATGGGGCTGGCCCTGGGGGTATCGCGCTCGATCAGCGATCGCCGCTCTAGGCTGGTGAGGGCCTCGATCAACTCTCCCAGGGCCAGCGGCTCCACCAGAGAGGCACGAATCTGGACGAGGGTGACCGGTTCGCGGTGAATGGCCAGCCAGGCCATCACCTGCTGCTCAACGGTGGTGAGGCGATCGAGCTGGTGGGTCAACAGATCGCGAATATCGCCAAACACTGAGTCGCCCTGGGCCAAAATCTGCACAAACGGCCCCAACTGCCCGTCAAAGAAGTCTTGCACCACAGCGGCCACCATTTTGAGGGCCAGGGGGTTGCCAGCGTAGTGGTTGACCATCTGCTGCCAGTGGTTAGCGGTGCCGGTAAATTGACCCCTGGCCTGGAAGATCGACTGCCCGACGGTCGGCGGCAGCCCCCCCAGGCGCAGGGAGCGAACGGGGAATGCAGCCCCCTCCTGCTGAGCAATTTCTTTAATTTTTTCGCGGCTGGTGAGCACGATGGCGCTCTGGTGGTCAACATTGCCCAGGCTGTGGAACAGTGCCCCGTAGTTTTCGTAGCCCAGCTGGTAGGTGCCGGTGCGATCGCGCGGCTGCAAAATGGTCTCGCCGTTGTCGAGCACAATCAAACTGCGGCGCTGGCGCAGCTGATCGAGCAGCGATCGCAGCAGGCCGTCAAACTCGGCCCCGGTAGGCTCGGGCACGGTTGCCGAAAACACCCCCAGCAGGTCTCTCAGCAGGTCATTGACGGTTGGGGCATGGCGCAGCGATCGCCAGATCACCACCTCAAAATGGTCTTGCACTTGCTGGGCTAGCTTCACCGCCAGGGTGGTTTTGCCCATGCCGCCCATGCCAAAGATGCCCACCAGCCGACAATTATTGGCGAGCACCCAGTCTTGCAGCTGGGCCAGCTCAGCGGTGCGCCCGTAGAATGCCGTGGCCGTGGCGGCATCCCCCCAGTCGCGGCGTCGCCAACCGGGGGCTGAGGTGGACAGGCGCGGGTCTGAGTCAGAGCCTGTGACCGACAAGGTTTTGAGCTGGCGGGCCAGCACCTGCCGCAGGTTGCGCTTGGTGACCTTTTCGCCCAGATTTTCGGAGAGGCACTGCCACAGGTCAGACCCCATCTGCTTGATGTAGCCCACCTCATAGCCCAGCTCCAGGGCCGTGTCCTGGTAGGCGCGATCGCCCCAGGCCTGGTGAAATAAGGTCGCCTGAATTTGGCTTAGCGACTCCACCCCGCGCTCGGCGAGAACTCGCTCAACCAGTCTTAACGCATCGTCGGCGGTCATGGTGGTGTATCCAATGCTACCCACATCTCTAAAACTAAAGCGTGACAGGGCATAGAGGCATTGCTTTGGCCTTGATACTAGCCAAGCCCTACCGCCAACTTTGTACCTTAGGCAACATTTTTCTGGGTCGCTCGGCCTGTGCCCTTGAGAAACGTACCTTTGGCGAACTTTCCTCGAACCTGGTTATCCAGACTCCGTTGGTAATCTCTCTCTAAGTTCAGCTTCGATCTGACGAGCTTTCAGACTCAGATTTCTAACTTGCCGAAATTCCCAACTTAAAGGAGACCCCATGCGAAACCCTACGTTTCAGGTGACCCGTCGCCAGGCGATCCGGGGATTGCTGGCCACCGGTGCCTTTGGCCTCACGGTAAAGCTCAGCGGCTGCAGCACCTCCCCCACGGCGGCGGGGGGCAGCGACACCCTCACGGCGGGGTTTGTCTACGTCGGCCCCAAGGATGACTACGGCTACAACCAGGCCCACGCCGAAGGCCGCGCTAGCCTCGACGGCATCGACGGGGTCAAAACCTCCGAAGAAGCCAGCGTGCCCGAAACCAACGCGGTGCAGGAAAGCATCCGCAGCATGATCGACCTGGACGGGGCCACGGCAATTTTTGCCACCTCCTTTGGCTACTTTGACCCCCACGTGCTGGCTCTGGCCAAGGACTTCCCCGAGGTGCAGTTTTTCCACTGCGGCGGCCTGTACCAAGAGGGTGTTCACCCCGAAAACGTCGGCAGCTACTTTGGCTACATCGACGAAGCCCAATACGTCGCGGGGGTGGTCGCCGCCCACGCCTCGAATAGCAAGCGGCTGGGGTTCATTGCCGCCAAGCCCATTCCCCAGGTGCTGCGCAACGTCAACAGCTTTACCCTGGGGGCTCGCAGTATTGACCCCAGCGTCACCACCCAGGTGATTTTTACCGGCGACTGGGCCGACCCGGTGCGCGAGGCTGAGGCCGCCAACAGCATGGCCGACCAAGGGATAGACGTGCTCACCTGCCATGTGGACAGCCCCAAGGTGGTGATCGAGACCGCCGAACGCCGGGGCATTTTTGCCTCGGGCTACCACGCTAACCAGGCGGAGCTGGCCCCCCAGGGCTACCTCACCGGGGCCGAGTGGGACTGGTCAAACGTGTACAAAAACTACGTCAGCCTCATGCAGGAGGGCAAGACCCTGATGAACGGCGGCATTCCCCACCTGGTGCGGGGCGGTTTTAAGGACGGCTTTTTGAAGCTGTCGCCCTACGGCCCCGCCGTCACCGCCGAAGCCCAGCAGGCGGCAGAGGCCGCCAAGACCCAGCTGGTCTCTGGGGAACTGGTGATCTACAAGGGCGAAATTAAAGACAACCAGGGCAAGACCGTGATTGCTGGCGGTAAAGAACTAGGGCAAACGGCGGTGGAGCTAGAGCAGATGAACTGGCTGGCGGAAGGGGTGATGGGCAGTGTGGGGTAGAGGGCAGGAATTTTGGATTGGCGATTTTGGATTTTGGGAAGCAGGAAGAAACTCCCGTAGGGTGGGCATTGCCCACCATCCAACCTATGCCTCTCTTGAGGATCCCTAACCGTCCTGACCCAAACCCATCCCTAGCAACGTTATTGAGCATCCGGTAAACGAAGGAGCAAATCATGAGCGATCGCTGGCGGAGTCTTCTCGAAAAAATCTGCATTCCCATTGGGGCGCTGGTGGCGGCGCTGGTGCTGTTTGGCCTGTTTTGCGCCCTGGCGGGGGCCAACCCCTTTGGGGTGTATTACTCGATCTACCGCGCCGCCTTTGGCAGCTGGAGTTCGTTTCAAAACACCCTGATCCAGGCCTCGCCGCTGATGCTGAGCGCCCTCTGTACCGCCCTGCCCGCGCGGCTGGGGCTGGTGATTATTGGCAACGAGGGGGCATTGGTGCTGGGGGGACTGGCCGCTGTGGCGGGTGGTCTCACCCTGGGGGGCTGGGGCCTGCCCACGCCTGGGGTGCAGCTGGGTATGGCCCTGGCGGGCATGCTGGCGGGGGGCATCTGGATTGCCATTGTGGGGGCGCTGCGCCACTACCGGGCGGTGAATGAGACCATTAGCAGCCTGCTGATGAACTACATTGCGATCGCCCTGCTCAACCACATGGTCAACGGCCCCATGAAGGACCCCAGCTCCCTCAATAAGCCCTCCACCTACCCGATTCCCGAAATGCACATGCTGGGCAATCTGCCTGGCAGTCGGGTGCACTACGGTTTGGTGCTAGGCCTGGTGGCTTGCGGTCTGGCCTACTTCTTAATTCAGCGCACCACCTTTGGCTTTGCGGCCCGCACCGCCGGGGGCAACATTCGGGCGGCGCGGGTGGCGGGGCTGCCCGTGGGCAAGCTCACCCTGGCGATCTGCTTTTTGGGTGGAGCCTGCGCTGGCCTGGCGGGGATGGTTGAGGTGGCGGCTGTCCACGGTCGCGCCAACGAATCGCTGAACGCGAACTACGGCTATGGCGGCGTGCTGGTAGCCTTTATTGCCCGCCACAACCCGATCGCGGCCAGTCTGGTGGCCCTGCTGTTGGGGGGCATTCTCGCCAGCGGTGGCATTTTACAGCGCAGCCACGGTCTTCCCGACGCCACGGTCATGGTGTTCCAGGGTCTTGTCTTTCTGTCGGTGCTGTACAGCGACTCGCTCTACGGGCGACTGCCTATCTTCAAAGCGCGCCCGGCGCGGCCCGCCAGCCCCCCTATGGCCACGGCGACACCGGTTTAGTGTCCACTGTTTAACCACACCCACGGAGAGTGAGAACCATGGCGACTGAAGCACTGGGATTGTGGGGCGTGCCCCTGGCGATCATTGCTGGCACCCTGCGGGGCAGCGTTCCGTTTCTGTTTGTCAGTTTGGGAGAATGTCTGACTGAAAAAAGCGGCAAGATCAACCTGGGCCTCGAAGGCACCCTGCTGATGGGGGCGATGAGCGCCTACGCCGTGTCGTACCTGACCGGGTCGCCCTGGCTGGGGGTGATTACGGCGGGGGTAGCGGGCATGTTTCTAGGCCTGATTCATGGCTGGCTGTCGCAGCAGCCCCGGGTCAACGACGTGGCGGTGGGCATTGCCATGATCATCTTTGGCAGCGGGCTGGCGTTCTTCTTGGGCAAGCCGTTTATTCAGCCCTCGGCTCCCCAGCTGCCGACGCTGTCTTTGGCGGGGTGGACCCAAATTCCTCAGCTGGAGTCGGCGTTGAGCATTAGCCCGCTGTTTATTTTGGGGGTGGCGATCGCGCCTCTGATGCAGTGGTTCTTTCGCTCGAGCCGCTGGGGGCTGCTGGTGCGCGCCGTGGGCGACAGCCCCGATGCCGCCAAGGCGATGGGTATTTCGATCTTTAAGGTGCGCATGGCCAGCATTGTGGCGGGCAGCTTTTTGGCCGGTATCGGCGGCGCATCTCTCTCGCTGTTTTACCCCGGCAGCTGGTCAGAGCGCATCTCCAGCGGCCAGGGTTTAATGGCCGTGGCCCTGGTGATTTTTGCCCGCTGGAACCCGATTCAGTGCCTCTACGCTTCGCTGCTGTTTGGCGGTGCCCAGGCCATTGGCCCGGCGATGCAGTCGGTGGGCATTGACGCCTACTACTATCTGTTCAACGCTTCGCCGTACATTCTGACCTTGCTGATTATGGTGATCACCTGCTCGCCCAAGCGCACGCTAACCGGCGCACCGGGAGCCTTGGGACAAGCTCAGGAGTAACAGTTCTATCCGGTTGCCTAGAGCATGATGAAGAGCTGAAGAGTGCAAGGCAAAAGAGCGAAGAGCGAAGCATGAAACGTTAGCCAGCCCCCTTGAGATCATTGGAGAACCGCCATGGGAATTTTCGTTGAAGCCGAGCCGTACCCGTACCCCTACGACGGGGAGCTGCGTCCCGAAAACACGGCGCTGATTGTGATTGACATGCAGACCGATTTTTGCGGCATCGGCGGCTATGTCGACAAGATGGGCTATGACCTGTCGCTCACCCGCGCCCCGATCGCCCCGATCGCCAAGCTGCTAGACGTGCTGCGCGATCGCCACTTCACCATCATCCACACCCGCGAGGGCCATCGCCCCGATCTCTCAGACCTGCCGGAGAACAAACAGTGGCGATCGCGCCAGATTGGCGCAGGCATTGGCGACCCCGGCCCCTGCGGACGCATTCTGGTGCGCGGCGAACCCGGCTGGGAACTCATCCCTGAGCTGCAACCGCTGCCCGGCGAAGTGGTGATCGACAAACCTGGCAAAGGCTCGTTTTACGCCACCGACCTCGATTTAATTTTGACCCGCAAGGGCATTCGCAACATTATTCTGGCGGGCATCACCACCGATGTCTGCGTCCACACCACCATGCGCGACGCCAACGATCGCGGCTACGAGTGCCTGCTGCTGTCCGACTGTACAGGCGCCACCGACTACGGCAACCACCTGGCCGCGCTAAAAATGGTCAAAATGCAGGGCGGCGTCTTTGGCGCGGTGGCCCATTCCGAAGCGCTGATCGAAGCGTTGGTTTAGGCCGAGAAGTCTGATCTGAGATGGACGTTGGGGAAATGGTGGGCAGTGCCCACCCTACGGTACCTCCACCAGTCCACCCTACATTCCCTATCTCCCCATTACCCCATCACCTCCCACTCCCCTATGGAAACCGCAATTGCTGCTCCGCAAACTAAAACCGCCCCGCCCGAGCTAGAGGTAATCAACCTCA
This sequence comes from Leptolyngbya sp. CCNP1308, assembly GCF_034932455.1. NCBI lineage: Bacteria > Bacillati > Cyanobacteriota > Cyanophyceae > Leptolyngbyales > Leptolyngbyaceae > Leptolyngbya > Leptolyngbya sp. CCNP1308. The sequence goes on from NZ_JAYGIH010000074.1 coordinate 270,607, forward strand.
CCAAACGCTTCGGCACCTTCACCGCCCTCGACCAGGTCTCGATCAAAGTCACCCCCGGCAGCTTCCACGCCCTGCTGGGGGAAAACGGGGCGGGCAAAAGCACCCTGGTGAAGTGCATCATGGGCTTTTACACCCCCACCTCGGGGGAAGTGCTGGTTGACAAGCAGTGCCGCGATATCGCCAGCCCCAAGGATGCCCACCACTTTGGTCTGGGCATGGTTTACCAGCACTTCACCTCAGTGCCCGCCATGACCGTGGCCGAAAACCTGGTGCTCTCGCGCTACGACAGCCCCCAGTGGATCAACTGGAAGGCCGAGTACGATCGCCTCGACGCCTTTATGGCCACCTCGCCCTTTCAAATCGATCTGCGTACTCCCATTGCTCAACTGGCGGCGGGCCAGAAGCAGAAGCTTGAAATTCTCAAGCAGCTCTACCTGAATAGCCGGGTGCTGATTCTCGATGAGCCCACCTCGGTGCTCACCCCCGACGAGGCCGACGAGGTGCTGGGCCTGCTGCGGGAAGAAGTCACCGCAGGTCACCTCAGCGTGCTGATGATCTCCCACAAGTTTCGCGAGGTGATGGCCTTTACCGATGAGGTGACGGTGCTGCGCAAGGGCAAACTGGCGGGCCACGGCTACGTGCGCGACCTGACCGTCGATGACATGGCCCACATGATGCTGGGCGAAAAGACTGAGGCCACCCCGGTCGAAAAGGTGGCGATCGCCGACTCGCGCCCCGTTCTAGAGCTGCGGGAACTCTGCGCCGATCGCGACAACGGCTTGCCCGCCGTGTGCAGCGCCAGCCTGGTCGTCAACAGCGGCGAGATCGTCGGCATTGCGGGTGTCTCGGGCAACGGCCAGCGCGAGTTGGTGGAAGTGCTGGCGGGTCAGCGCCCCCGCCACAGCGGCGACATTCTCGTCAACGGCGAGCCCTACCAGTCGACCCGCAAAGAAATGGCCCGCCACCAGGTCTACACCCTGCCCGAAGAACCGCTGCGCAACGCCTGCGTGCCCCACATGAGCGTGGCCGAAAACATGGCTCTGCGCACCTTTGACAAGCCGCCTCAGGCCAAACGTGGGCTACTGAGCTTGATCAACATTCGCCGCATGGCGGAGGGCCTAGTCAAGGTATTTTCGGTCAAAACCCCGTCGGTGGATACTCCGGTGGGCAATCTCTCGGGCGGCAATGTACAGCGCACCGTGCTGGCACGCGAGCTGTCATCGACGGAAATCAACCTGCTGATTGCTGCTAACCCCTGCTTTGGCCTCGACTTTTCGGCGGTGGACTACATTCATACCCAGATTCTCGCCGCCCGCAATCGCGGCGTGGCGGTGCTGTTGGTGAGTGAAGACCTGGACGAGCTGCTAAAGCTGAGCGATCGCATTGTTGTGATCAGCGATGGCGAACTGGTCTACGAAAGCCCCACCGCCACCGCCGACATCAAAACCCTGGGTCACAAAATGGCCGGACATTAGTAGTGAAGAGTCGATGGGTGGATGAGCAATTGTGATGAGCAATTGTAGGGTGCATTCGCAAAGCAATGCACCAGCTCTAACAGGGCTGCCGTAACCAGGAATGATGCATACATGATGATTAGAAAACTCTGATGCAACCAATTGTTTTACCCGATCTGAAGGCGATGGCGCTTGACCCAGACCTGGCCTGGGAGCCGTTTCGGCTTGGTGTGGAGATCCATCGGCTCTATCCCGCTGAGCCCGATGGGGCCGCTGCCGCCCTGCTGCGCTACCAGCCCGGAGCCAGCGTTCCCCACCACCGCCACACCGGCTTTGAGCATATTTTGGTGCTCTCCGGCTCCCAAACCGACGATAACGGCACTTACCCAGCGAGCACCTTGGTAGTCAACCTCCCCGGTACCCACCATACCGTCAGCAGCACCGACGGCTGCATCGTCCTTGCCATCTGGGCCAAACCCGTCCACATCGAGGAATAACCAGCCCAACAGATTATCCGTAGGGGCTTAGCAGTGCTAAGCCCCTACCTATCCACCTATCCACCCATCCACCCGTTACCCCCATGCCCCTCCCTGCCCTCCCCTACCCCTACCCCCTACCCTCCACCGGCCTGGCGCTGATCATCATCGATATGCAGCGCGACTTCATCGAGCCGGGCGGCTTTGGCGATGCCCTGGGCAACGATGTCAGTCTGCTGCGATCGATCATTCCCAACGTCAAGGCGTTGCAGGAAGCGTTTCGGCGCTACAACCTGCCGATTTTTCAGACCGTAGAAGGGCACCGGCCCGATCTGTCGGACTGTCCACCGTCGAAGCGCGATCGCGGCCGTGGCTCCCTCAAAATCGGCGATCACGGCCCCATGGGGCGCATTCTGGTGCTGGGCGAACCGGGCAACAGCATCATCCCCGAACTCGCGCCCCTGCCCGGCGAGGTGATTATTCCAAAACCCGGCAAGGGAGCCTTCTACGCCACCGAACTAGAAGCCCACCTCCAAGCCCAGGACATTACCCACCTGATTATTACCGGCGTGACCACCGAAGTCTGCGTGCAGACCACCATGCGGGAAGCCAACGATCGCGGCTACGAATGCCTGCTGGTCGAAGACGCCACCGAGAGCTACTTTCCCGAATTCAAGCAGTCTACCCTAGAGATGGTGCGCGCCCAGGATGGCATCATCGGCTGGACGGGGTTGACTGAGGCCCTGCTCAGCGCCCTAGCGGCTCAGTACGGGGCTCCGGTAATGGCTTAGGGATGGGGCAGAGGTGAGCACAAGCGAACCGCTGGAGAGTTTTTAGGGGCGATCGCCGCCTCTCAAGCCCCTAAATAGTCCTGTTGTCACCTTGTCACTCTGTCGAATCGGGGGTTTTGGGGTTATCCCTTCTGGCAGACAACATCACTCGGTTCAAATCGTTAAAGTCTGTAACGAAAGCGTTATTAGCCTTAGCCTGTTCAAAACATAAGCTCAGCTTGAACTTAGTTTTTTGGCAAAGCGCAGCGCAGAACCTTACACAGGAGGTCTCCATGACCTACTTAACCCTAGACTCGATTAAAGAGCCTCTAAAACAGTTCGAAACTTTTGATGCTGACACCCAGCTAGCTCTGTTGTGGTACGGCTATTTAGACATCAAAGATCAGCTCAATCCTAACCCCGACAGCAAGGTAGAAGGAATGGGCCAAACCCTCTACGACCATGTAGTCGTTTTGTCTAAAGACGACCAGCTTCAGGCCCAGCGCGACGTCGCCAACCGGGCAGATACCGATATCAGCAACCAATATGGTGCCCTCAGCCCCTCGTCGAAGCTAGAGTTTTGGCTTCTGCTGGCCCAGGGTATGGAGTCGGGCGAGATCATCAACGTCCCTAGCGACTACTCTTTACCTGAGCACACCCAGGGATTTGTTGACCAAATCAAAGCCCTAGACTTTGAGCAGCGGATTAACTTTACCCGCAACGCGGTCACCGGTATGGGCCTGCAAAAGACCACTCTCGGGTAACAGCAAATGCCCTCGACAGGCGCCGGCCAACAAACACGTTAGCGTTAGCTGCTGCTAATCTGTTGGGCATCAAAAATCGAGATGTCTGTAGGCAGGTAAAGGGAGTGTAGCTGAGCAGCAATTGGCTTGCCAGGTTTTGCTCAGCTACACTCCCAACCTGCACATTTAAGTTTGACAGAACAGTCGTAGATTTTAGGAGCCAGCCCCTAAGCAGAGTAAGCGCAAGAAAACCATCGAAAAATTGTGCTAGGTTGCGAGCCCTGCGGCGAGGACAGTGAGCATGTAATCAGGACTCATCGAAGCTCGCTTCGCCTTCTACTTGAGACTTCGTTTCTTTGAGGTTTCCTGGTTCAGCACACTGATAGCCAAGCGACGCAAGAGCGCCATGTTCTCACCCCCATGGCCCCGACGAATGCGAGAGTGATCCTCACCCCAAGTGACACAAGCACCCAGTGGAGTTGATTCTCGATGCCCCAATGAGTGCGAATCGCCCGACCAAATGACCGCTGCATCGCAGGGCAACGACGTGAGATAAACCATCGTCTCTCGGGTGATCTTATTCCAGAAGTGTCAGACCCGCTTCACCAGGACGAGGGTTTTGAGTCCCGCCCATTGCCCGATTTGGTGTAAGTCTCCTACGACGGCAACCGGTACGGCCCACACGTGACGATGCTCTCGTCGATGATGGTCCGACTCTACTCGAGCGTCAGACCTGTGCTCTAGCCCCTCAAAGTGTGTGGCCTCGGCCTGCTCAAACCACGCTATGACCTCGGCCCACAAAATAGGGTGGTTGGCTTTAAGACAGAGGACGTAATCAGCACCGTGCCCAATGATTTCACGGGCAATCTCCTTCTGGGTGCCCATGGCATCTAGGGTAATGATGCAGCCGCTAATATCGAGCAACTTGAACAACGCGGGAATGGCGGTAATCTAATTGCTCTTGGAGACCACCTTCACCAGGCCTAACAACAGCCGATGCTCGCTAGCCCAGGCGCAGCCGACGGTAGGTGTCGGCATAGGGCACCCCGTTCGGTAACGAGAACAGGGTGCTCAGCCATGCCTCGTGGCTCTCGGCATAGGTTTCGATGTCCTCCCAACCCGTCGCTCCCCCAATGACGCCTAAAATCGCAATCATCACAATGCTCAAGAACGGGTGCTCTATCCCCTGACTGCCGCGTGGATCTTCTAATTCAGCAAAGTGTGACTTCCACTGCTGTTGAATTGAGGCGGCACCAGTGGCTGCGCATAAGGGCGATTTGGGCTAACCGGCTTTAGCGGTCTCTTCGTTGGGAACAAAGCCTTGGCTCATGGGGACTCGCTAAAGGTCGCAGTGATAGGATGCCCTTAGCATGTCACAGACCTATTTTTCTTGCGCTTACCCTGGCTCACCCCTGAGATCAGCGATCAATATCTACGGTAGATCGCGAATGCTGTCGTAGACGACAACTCCGCTATTCTGTCGCGTCTACTCGCCAAGTACGAGGTCAGTGGGAATGCGAAAGCCTTATCCATCATCACGCAGATCTCACCAGCGGTTTGGCGACACATCCATCTGAATGGGCACCACACCTCTCCAGAACGGGGCAGGCGATCGCCCTGGATGCGATCGCGGCAGGGCTAGATTTGGGCTGACAGAAATTTCTGGTTTCTGGGCTTACACTCCCTTGCTCGTTGAGAACATCTCGCTTGTGCTGGGGCGCTGCCGCGATCGCAGATGGCTGCGATCGCGGCAGCACCAAAACGCCTGTTTCTTTGTGAGCGGCTTGCTTAATAGCGAATCTGTAGGGTCACTTGGGCCTGTACCGTTTGCTCGCCCCCTACCACCGGGGTAGAGGCATCGGCCTGTGCATACTCGGCCCGTCGCAGCATCGGTACCGGCACAGGCGGGGCAGCCCCGTTGATTTGAATGCTGACGATCTCCTGCGATCGCAGATTCAAACTCCCCAGCACCACTCCCGCCTGAGACTGGGCATCTTCGACGGCCTCGCGCAGCGCCTGCTGACGAGCCGCCTCTAGAGCCGCGTCTTCGGCCACAAAGCTGACGCTGCGAATTTGGTTGGCCCCGGCATTTACCGCATCATCGAGCAAGGAGCCAGCGCTCTCGGTGGGCACCCGAAAGCTGACGGTGTTGCTGCCGCTGTAGCCGATCACATCGGTGCGGCCATTCTCGTAGTTGTAGCGGGGGCTGAGCTGAATGCCGGTAGTTTCGAGTTTTTCGACCTGGCGCGATCGCAGCAGTTCGACCACCGCCGCCGTGCGCTGGGCCACCTCGCGCTGCACGGCTTCAGCATCGGTGCCCTGCACATCGACCCCCAGGTCGATCTGGGTCTTGGTGGTGGGTACCGACTCTTCGCCCTGGCCGGTTACGGTAAGCGTTCTCATGGCCGCCTCCTGGGCGATCGCGGTGGGGGTAAAGACAGGCACAAAACCGAGCCCCGACACCAGGGTCGCCGACACCACCGCCGCCGCCGCCAACCGTCTAGGGGCAAAAGATTTGATTTTCATGGGGCCTCACACTCATTTATAGAAGCTAGTCCATTCACTGTGCCACGGCACTCCTAGACCAGCGGCGTTGTTACCAATTTCGATACAGACTGCCGAGGCCCATCGAGCATTTTGAGCTAAGGGGTTATGATTTTTTTACAGGAATTGCCGTTGCAGTACCATCACGTCTGCTTAGAAAGCAGCACCTGAGAGGGCTTTTATGCCGATACACCCGAAAAACTCTATCGATAGAGAGCAGGTGCTGACCCGGCTCAAGGCAATTAAGCCTGAGCTAGTAAAGCAGTATTCAATCAGCAAAATCGGCATTTTTGGTTCAGTGGCCAGAAACGAAGCTCACGACAACAGTGATATTGATGTGGTGGTTTACATGCAGCCAAATCTGTTAAAACGCGCACGTCTCAAAGCCGAGCTTGAGGAAATCTTTGGCACAGAGGTCGATATCATTCGATACAGAGAGTCAATGAATCCTTTTCTCAAGGCCAGAATTCAGCAAGATGTCATCTATGTCTGATCGCTCCCTTCTTCTAGAGTTGCTGCTCGAAGTAGAAGAAGCGATTCGTAGAATTGAGCGCCGCTTTACAGATATCGCTCGACCCTATGATTTTGTAGCCAGCGATGACGGCCTTGACCGGCTCGACGCCATCGGTATGATGCTGATTGCCATTAGCGAAAATATTAGAAGAATTCACAAAATCGTCGGCGATGAATGGTTCGATCGCTATCCTGACGTCAACTGGTCGGATGTTAAAGGTATTCGAAACATACTGGCTCACGACTATTTCGATATTGACCCAGAGGAGGTTTATCAAATCTGCTCTACTGATATTGGCATTCTCAAGCGCGAACTCGAAAGAATGCGCAACGACATTTTTTAGTCTTAATCGCAAGCTTGAAAATTTAGATGCCGTTGCGGATTAAACCGATTTTCTACAAATAGGCCACCGTTACCCCAGTGCCGCCATCGGCTTGGGCGGCAGGCTCAAACCGCTGAATCTGCGGGTGACGCTTGAGGTATTCGTGCACCCCCGCCTTGAGCTTACCGGTGCCGTGGCCGTGGATGATCCACAGGGCACCGCTGCCCTGGGCGATCGCCTCCTCCAGCACCGCCTCCGACTCGGCCACCCGCATGCCGCGCAGATCGATGGTGTTGCGGCTGGTGCGAATGGCCGGGGCCGGGGGCGCAGCCTGGGCAGCGGGCACGGTGTCGGCGGGTTTAGTCTTCACCGGCACCTCCGCCTTTTCGCCCCGCAGCGACTCGATATCGGCCAGGCTGACGGTGGTTTTCATCAGCCCAAAGCGCACGGTAATGCGGTGGTCGTCGTCGGGGGCAGTCAGCACCTCAGCAGTCTGCCCCAGGCTGGGAATGCGGACGCGATCGCCCACCGCCGGTCGATAGCCCGGTTTCGCTGGGGTCGCAGCAGCAGCAGGCAGATGTGACTGGCCGATCGCATCCACCGCCGCTGTGGCTCGCTGGGCATCTTGAGCGGTGACATCGCCCTGCTGCAACCGGCGAATCACCTTGGCGATATCGCGCTTGGCGTCGGCGATTGCCTGCTGCACCGCCGCCTGCTGCTGGAGCTTGAGTTCCTGCTCGCGATCGCGCAGCATGTCAGCCTTGTGCTGCACCTCACGGTGGAGCTTTTCGGTGGCGGCCAGCAGTTCGGCGGCCTCCTGCGATCGCTCCTCCTGCTGGCGACGCTGGGCCTCCAGCCCCGCAATCACCTGGTTGACATCATCCTGGGATCCTGTGGCCATCAGGGTCGCCGCGGCATCGATCACCCCCGCATTCAGCCCCAGGCGACGGGCAATCGCCAGCGCATTCGATCGCCCCGGAATGCCCCACAGCAGTCGATAGGTCGGTGACAGCGTCGCCTCATCAAACTCCACCGACGCATTCTCAAACCGCCCATCCTGGTACTTCAGCGCCTTCAGCTCGCCGTAGTGGGTCGTCGCCATCGTCAGCCGCGCCCGATCGGCTAGGTGCTTGAGCAGAGCAATGGCCAGGGCGGTGCCCTCTGTGGGGTCGGTGCCTGCGCCGACTTCGTCGAGGAGGATGAGGGCGTTGGTGGGTGTGTGGGTGTGTGGGTGTGTGGGTGTGTGGGTGTGTGGGTGAGGGGAAAAAGCAGACAACTCATCCATCTCTTCCTCACTCACCTCACCTTCTCCACCTACCTCACCTTCCCCACCTCCTAGTGCCGTCAAAATCCGCCCAATCCGCCGAATATGACCCGAAAATGTCGAAAGGCTCTGCTCAATCGACTGCTCATCGCCAATGTCAGCTAGCACCTGCCCAAACCAGGGAATTTCCACCGGTTCACGGGCGGGTACGTAGAGGCCAGCGCGGGCCATCAGCGCCGCCAGGCCCAGGGTTTTGAGGGTGACGGTTTTGCCGCCGGTATTGGGGCCGGTAATTGCTACCACCCGCAGCTCGGGGCGAATCAGCAGGTTAATGGGCACCACCTCTGGCCCCTGTTCATGACGCTGCTGCCACACCAGTAACGGATGGCGCAGCTGACGCAGAGTGGTTTGCTCCTGGGGTTCGATAAACCGGGGCGGGTTGGCCTCTAGCCACAGCGAGTAGCGGGCGCGGGCGTGGGCCAGATCTAGCTCGGTAACTACCGCCAGCAGGTGAGCCAAGTCATCATAGACCTCCGCCACGGCGTCGCTGAGCTGCCGCAGCACCACCTCTTCCTCGGTCTTTTCCTGGCGCAGCAGCTGGCGCAGGCGGTTGCCCAGTTCGACCACCGCCTGGGGCTCGATGTAGAGGGTCGCGCCGCTGGCCGAGGCATCGTGCACAATGCCGGGCACCGCGTCTTTTTGCGGGGCTTTGACCGGCAGCACAAAGCGATCGCCCCGCTGGGTAATCAACAGCTCCTGCATGGCCCCCGACTGGCGCTGCAAAATTCGCTGGAGCCGCTGCTGAATGTCTTGCCGGGTCGATTTGAGGCGATCGCGAATGCCTCCCAGCTTGGGGCTGGCTCGGTCGGTGACATCGCCGCGATCGTCGATGCAGTGGTAAATCTGCTGTTCTAGCTCAGGATGGGTGCTCAGGTCGGCCACCAGAGCTTGCAGCACCGGCAGATCTTCTGGCGGTTGGGCGTCAATGGTGCGGCGCAGCTGGCGCGCCCCGTTGAGGGTAGTGGCAATGGCCAGCAGCTCCTCGCCGCCGAGCAGCCCCTGGCGGTAGGCCCGCTCCACCGCCATCCCAATGTCGCGAATGCCGCCAAAATTGAGGCCGCTATTGTTTTGCTCTAGCCAGTCGGCCTCCTGGGTCTGAGTCAGCAGGCTAACGCTAGCCGCCTGGGTTTCAGGAGGTTGCAGAGCCTGGGCCACTAGGGTGCCCCGCTTGGTGGCGGCAAAGGTCGATAGGTGCTGGCAAAGCCGGGGCCACTCCAGCAGATCCAGGGTTTCGTGGTGAATCAACGGCAGCTCAGACAGAAGAATTACGCTCGCTCAGTGCATTGCCCTAGGGGCATCTCTTCAGTATAAAGAACTCCCGCTGCCGAAACCTAGGAGTCGCCATCGACCGAGCTTCGCCACGGTTCTGCACCCTGTTCCAGGTCACCATCGCCATTGCCGAACCCTAAGCCCCCGGTGTTGTTAAGCCCCCTCAATAAATGACCTCTCACCACCACCATCGGGAATGCTAGATCAAAACCGGCTGCCAGTAGCATACTGTTACGGCACCAGCATGTGACGACCGTCACGCTGACTTCTCTAGAGTAGACCAACTGGCCTGTAGGGCCCAGGCAATACCCCCTCAATGCGATGGCGCAGCCTCCCCGGAGGGGAATTGCCCGAGTGACTCAGTTCCCACCTATCCCCGCCCCTGAATCTGTGCCTGAAAACCACCTGGTTAACGCCACCGTCTCGACGGCAACCATCGACCCATCGCCCCTGCGAGTCAGCACAGATGACACGGTACAGGGGGTTGTCGAGGCTATGGCCATGGCCGTCAAAACCTACGCCCTGGTGTATGGCGGGGAAGCGTTAGCTGGAGTCTTTTGCTACGCCAACGCCGCTCGGGCCACGGCTGAACTGGCCGACTTTAAGCGGGCGATCGCCGGACAGTGGATGACCCCCCCTCAGTCAGCTGCAACCCCTGAGTCCATCCCTGGCCTGGCCCCTGGCCCTGAGCGCCCTGTATCCCAATCAGCTCTATCTGCCCGTTATTGACCAGACCAATCACTGGCTGGGATTGCTGGCCCCCGACGGGTTCTACACCCTCCCTCGCTCTGCGGATGTGGCCTTTGCCGACCACACTGAACTCACCGCCTGCCACTACTCCGTAGCCCTCTTTCAGCAGCAGCAAGAGCGCCTGGCGCTGGCCCTCAAGGGGGCCCAAATGGGCACCTGGGACTGGGATCTATCCCAGGGGTCAATTGTGATCTCTGAGGAGCAAGAGCGGCTGCTAGGGCTAGCTCCGGGCGAGTTCGATGGCAGCTACGACACGCTATTTACCCATCTACACAGCGATGACCAGGCCACGGTACGACAGACCCTCCAGCAGGCGATTTGCCTAGGACAGCACTACGGCATTGAGTTTCGGGTGCAGCACCGCGATGGGCATACGCGTTGGTTGTCATCGCGGGGGCAGGTATTTAAAGACGACGAAGATAGCTCCCGGCTGGCCGGGGTCACCCTTGATATTTCTGAGCAAAAGCGGGTTGAGGCTGAAATTAAGCTCCAGTCACAGCGGGAGCGGCTGGTGACCGAAATCGCCCAGCGCATTCGCCGCCTGCTCGACCTAGACAGCATTTTGGAGCAAACTGTGGCCTCGGTTCGGGAGTTCATTGAGGCCGATCGCGTCATTGTTGTGCAGTGCGAGGCCGATATGAGCGGCCAGGTCATTCAAGAATCGTGCTCGTCGGCCTATCCAAAGATGCTGGGTTGGGCCATGCGCGATCCGTGGTCGGTGGGCGAAAAATTCTTGGCCCATTACAAAGCCGGGCGGGGACTGGCGGTAGAGAACATCTACAGCCAGAATTTGCCGACCTCCCAGCTAGGGTTTCTAGAATACTTCCAAATTCAGGCCGAGATTGTGGTGCCCCTGCTGCAAGATGAAACCCTGTGGGGATTGCTGATTGCCCACCAGTGCCAGGCACCTCGGGTCTGGCGCATGGCCGATGTCCGACTGCTGCAAAACCTGGCGACCCAGGTGGGCATTGCCATTCAGCAGGCCAAAATGCACCGAGAGCTCACTCTGGCCAACCAGCGGCTGCGGCGTATGGCCTACCTCGACGGACTGACCCAGGTGGCCAACCGCCGTCGGCTAGAGCAGTACCTCGACCAAGAATGGCGGCGTATGAGCCGAGAGAACGGCTTTATAGCGCTGATTATGGCCGATATTGACTGCTTTAAGGGCTTTAACGATCGCTACGGCCACCAGGCCGGAGATGACTGCCTGCGGCTAGTCGCCCGTATGCTGACACGGGCCGCCAAGCGCCCCGGCGATCTGGTGGCCCGCTACGGCGGTGAAGAGTTTGTCATTGTGCTGCCCAACACCGACCTCAAAGGAGCAGAAACCGTCGCCGAAGACATTCGGCTGCTGGTGCGCGGCCACCGCATTCCCCATGAGTCTTCGACGGTGGCCAAGGTTGTCACCATGAGCCTGGGGGTAGCCAGTGCCCTACCCAACCGCGGCGGCAGCACGGCCAGTCTCATTAAACAGGCCGACGAGGCGCTCTACACCGCCAAAAATAATGGCCGCGACCAGGTTCAGGTGGCTCATCCCCTACGAGAGGACTAATTGTTGACGTCTGGGTCGTCAATAGGTGGTAGCCGGGTCGGTGCCTAGGGCTGAGGAAAATAAGACATGTCCCCTCTAAACGTTGGAACGTTCTAATGTTAGAAGGTTTTGTGAATGTCTTAACCTAGGTGCCTGTGGCTATAGTGCCTAGGTAGGGGACTCTTCCATCGCCTAACGTCCTAATATCGGATCTCTTGCCAATGGTTAGTTCTCAGGAGCTTTTCAGGGTTGTAGGGTGTAATGGCAAGGAGGTTGCCGGGAGCTAGAGCCTGGGCCAAAGCCAAATCGCCTTGGCAATCGTGTGATAGACGCCGTTTTAATTATCCTAAGGTTCATGGTTCAGTCTCCTCCATCTCCGGCGATCGCAGTTACGTCCTTTGAGCAGCGGCTGGGGCAACCCCTCACCAAGCTGCCGATTACCGTGTTACAGGTCAACCTGGGCCGCAAGTGCAACCTGGCCTGTACCCACTGCCACGTAGAAGCTGGCCCCAAGCGCACCGAAGAACTCTCTGCCGAGGTCTGCGATCAGCTGATCGAGCTGATTCGCCGGTTTCCGCAGATCACCACCGTTGACCTGACCGGCGGTGCCCCCGAGATGAACTATGGCTTTCGCCCCCTAGTGGAGACAGCACGACAGTTGGGCAAAACGGTGATGGTGCGATCGAACCTGACGATTTTCTTTGTGCCCGGCTTTGAAGACCTGCCCGAGTACTTTGCCCGCCACCGGCTGCACGTGGTGGCCTCGCTGCCCTGCTACCTCGAAGACAATGTCGATAAACAGCGGGGCGCTGGGGTCTACACCGAATCTATTCGCGCTCTACAGCGGCTCAACCAGCTGGGCTACGGCCACGACCCGGCCCTGCGCCTCGATCTGGTCTACAACCCGCCCGTGCCGCGCAGCGCCGAATTTTCCCTCACCCCCAGCCAGACGGCGCTACAGGGTGACTATGAGGCCTATCTGCGATCGCACTTCGACATCGCCTTCAACCAGCTCTACACCATTACCAACTTACCGATTGGTCGGGTTAAGCAATATCTGAAGGGTAAAAATCTCTATGCTTCCTACCTGCAATTCCTGTCCAACCACCACAACTCCGCTACCGTCCCCCATCTGATGTGTCGCCAGGAGCTTTCCATCGACTACGAAGGCAACATCTACGACTGCGACTTCAACCAAATGGAAGCCCTGCCCAGCCTGGGGCGCAGCGGCCACCCCCTGACTGTGGCTGACCTGCTGGCAGCCAACTCCCTGGATGCGATCGAAACGGTGCAAACCCGTCCCTACTGCTACGGCTGCACTGCCGGTAGCGGGTCAAGCTGTGGCGGGGCTTTAACCTAAGTCGTCAAGACATCGGGAAATCCGCCGCTAGGGTAGCCCCCTCTAACCCCAGGGCTGAGGCATATTTCTGAATAAAGGCGCGAATGTAAAACGGTTCTGGCAGCTGCTGCAAATTGCCGGTCTCGATCGCCCTCAGGGTGTAGGGCTGAATAAACGTCCGCTGGTAGACATCCTCTAGCGATAGCGTCTGTTCTTGCCGAGCCTGCTGGAGAACAGCCCCAAGCTTCTGCAGGCTGGCCCGCTGTACAGCCGCGAAATCAGTCTTAGCCTGCAGCTTCTTGGCCAAGGTGTCGTGAATATAGGCGCGTTGGTCAGAAAAGCGGGCTGAGGTGGTCGGCGTGGTTGCCGCCTGGGGTCGGGCCGAAATCGCGTCAGGCCGCGGTTGAGCGGTAACTCGCTGGGGTGCAGCAGGAGCCTGTTTAGGGGTAGCTTCTTCTAGGGTAGGCCCCCCAGGCTCGCTGTCTTGCAGTCGCTGGTCAAGCCGGTAGCGGTTGAGCAGGCCCAGGGCTACCAGGGTAGTGACGGGCAGCGTGGCTACCGCCACCTGCTGCGCCGCCATCGACATGGCCGCCGTCGCCCCGGCCCCAATAATCAGCGCGTATTCTGAGGCGGGGGGTAGCTTAGAGCCAGAGAAGTGAGGGGTCTTCATAGCACCTTTAAGACGTCTTATGATTTTTTATCCTTTCACTGGCGTCCAGCCTCCATCCGGAAGGAGCGGCTAAAGTCCTGCTGTCGGCTATTGCCTACACCACAGAACTGGCCTTCTTTGAGCGGGCAGCAGTCTTTACCGAGGCCACAGCCGCGACACAGTAGCCGGACGGCCCAGATAGAGCGGGCGCAGGTGCTGCCAGGCCGACACAAACCATCGCCGCGCCGCTTGGCTCGAAGGGCCTCGGTAGCGGCACAACAACCCCGATTGCAGCCGGGTGACACCCATATCACCCGGTTGGTCTGTGGGCCACAGCTGGCGCAGGGCCGCCACCGCGTCGCGTTCAAACTGGTGCCCTACCACGGCAAAGCTACCCACCACCGGGTGCCCCGCCAGACCGTTGGGGCTGTGGAGGGGCGCACTGCCCCCGATCAGGTGCTGGCGATCGAGCCACAGGGGCTGGTCAGCCTGCCAGACTTCAAGGCGCGATCGCCACTGGCCCTGCCCAAAGGTTTCTCCCCGAGCGCTGCGGCCAAAGCGAGTTATCTCCCAGCCTGCCCAGACGGCTTTTGGAGCCAGATTAACCCGCAGGCTCTGGCTGTAGTGGGCCTGGTTAAACACAATGGTTTCCTGGGGGAACCATTCTAAGCAGCTCTCTGGAGCCAGGGTGATCTCCACCCGCTGGCTGCTGCTGGCGGTATCTGCGCTGCCGTAGACCTTGCTGGCGGCAGCGGTGGTGACCAGAGCCTGGGCTCGCGGGGCGGCTGCCAGCTCAACCCTCAGGCTGTCGCCCCCCACCAGCCCCCCGGCGGTATGCACCAGCACGGTATGGCACAGCCCTTCCCCTTCGGGATACAGGGGGCGCTGCACTCGCAGGGGAGCGCGGGTGTAGGTCTGGGTCGGCACACATCGTCCTAACTCCATGGCGTAGCTGAGATGGGCTAACCCCTGCCAGCCAGGATGAGGCTTAGGGGCCGAAACCGATGACTGAACCATAGATGTCTAAGAGTGTTCCATCTAAATAGGACGTCCCCTTTGAGGTCGCAAACTCGGCCCATTGGGCCTGTTGCCATAAAACTCTGGATAAGTATTTAGCTGGAACACTCTAACGCAGGTAGCTTTCGGGCACCGAAAATTCTGAACGCCCGGTTTGCCGCCGCAGATTTTGGCAGCGCAGCAGCTCGTTGACCGTGAGCACCCGTCGGCCCTCGAGGTGGGGCACCGCCTCAATGGCGCGAATCAGGGCAGCAGCGGCGTCGGCCTGATCGTAGCCGCGTCGCAGCGCCACCTGCACGGCCTTGTCGTCGGCGGCAGTCTCAACTTGGGGGCCGGTGACGCCGCGCCAAATTTGCCAGCCAGCCAGGGCCGTAACCCCAGCGGCGGCCACCACGCCCACGGCATCGCCCTGGAGCAGCTCAACCACGCCCCCGGCGAGCCCCGCCCCGGCCATGGCTTGGTACCAGTTTGGTTTGAGCACGTTAGCCATGGTTACCCAGCTCACGGTGCGCAAAAATAGCAGATCGCGCTCGGCCACGGCCAGCCGATGCCACAGGTCGAGATTGATCGAGACAGTGTGAGTTGCCCGCCAGGGACGCGGAAATTCGGCCTTAATGACGTTCAGCTGGCGATCGCTGAGCATTAGCTTAGTCTTCATGCGGGCGGTGGCGGGCATCAGCTCCCGCAGCCGCCCAATCTCTGCATTGGGGTTAACCAAAGTCACACCATGCCAAAAATCCACCCCTAAGCCTACCATTTCTAAGGGCTAGAGGGCGAAGCATAGCGGGGCTGGATCTGGGCTCAGCGCAGGCCTAGCCAGCTAAAGAACGTCTGCCCAGTGACCAGTTCTAGCAGCAGCAGCGCCACAAAGCCCACCATGGCAAACCGCCCATTGATGCGCTCGGCGTAGCGGTTCCAACCAAAGGCAGGAGCAGGTTCGGCAGCGTTGGGAACTGAGGCGGCAGGATTTGTATCTGGGGTCATTATTTTTGGCAAGGGATAAACAGGATTCGAGATTCAGGCCTATTCTATTTTTTATCGTCTCCCTTTTCGACAATCCGCACCGGAATGCCTTTATCCAAAAACTTAGTGAGGGCAGCGGTAAATTCTTCTTCTGCGGTTTTGGGCTTAATCTCTTTGACTAATGGCTTCCCCAATAGAGCCTCATTGGTCCATACGATGAAGACCAGAATGAGCACGATAGCAAATTCCATAGTTATTACTGTGACTTAGTTTCAGGGATCCGAATCCGGCAGGCTGCGATTTGACATCTACAGGGCACTGACGTACAGCCAGCTACAGGAAAACAGCGGTTAATTCCGGAATCGATTAGCCCAAACTATATCGAAAGATTCTGAAATGGAACGGTCAATTCAAATGTTCAATGAAATGGCGGTGCCGGGCGTTAATTAGCGGGGCGCGGTAGCTTCAGGCACAAGAGATTTCGGGGAGTTTCGGCAGGCCCTAAGAACTCTAGGACAGCCCCCAGGTGCGGCGCTAGGCGAGCGGCGAGTTGATAGCGAAACTCGGGCGATAGGGTGGCCGTAGCAGACGGTGGCGCCTCGCCAGGATTTGTCCCCACATGCAGGGCAACGCTGCCGGTGGTGGGGTCTTCAGACACCGTTAGGCTAATCTGCGGACTCCCCTGGGCCAGGGCAGCTTCGATCAGCATCACCAGGGCTTGTTCGAGCCAGGCTGAGTCGGTTTGAACCTGGAGGGTGGCCTCCACTGGCCCCACCATTAACCGGCAGTGGCGGTTGATGCACTGCATTTCGATCATGCGCTGTACGCGGGTGATCAGCGGCTGAAGCAGGGTGGGGGCAAGCTGGGGGTGCAGGGCACCAATATCGAGCTTGGAGAGGGTGATCAGCAGGTCGAGGTTCTTGAGCACCGTTTGAATGGCCTGGTTGGCCTGGGCAATAAACTCCCGCTCTTCGGCGGGGCTTTCGCACAGGTCTTCGAGAATTAGCTGGTGCAGGCTAATGATTTGATTGATGGGTGACCGCAGCTCATGGGAGGCCGTGCCCAAGAAGGCGGCCTGGTGCTGGGCCTGGTGCCGCAGGCGATCGTAGGCGAGCTGTAGCGTCTCGAGATCGGTGAAGTCTTTACCCTGGGGATAGTCCATTGCGATCGCCGTCCATTGAGAGAATTGCGAGAGATGAGTCCGCCACTGTTAGCCTAACCCTGGGCAACCGGGCAAAACCGTTTTTAAGCCGTTTCGCCCTCGGGTTCACCCTGGGCAAGAAAGACCATGCCCGATCGCAGCATCTCCCAGCCGCCCGCCCGCCAGCGCACCACCGTCGAGGGCAGTCCCGAGCCCTGGGGCTGATCGGGGGGGGGATCTGCGGCGTTAAGGAGGGCGTAGATCTCGGCGCGGGCCGTCTCACCCAGGGTAAACACCTGGGGAAAGCTGGCCTCGATCGCCGTCATAGTCTCTAGGGGCGGCTCCCCCGAACGGTTGGCGCTGGTGGTGGCCAGGGGGCCGGTGCGTGCCAGCAGGTGTCGCGCCAGGGCATGGTCGGGAACTCTGAGCCCCACGGTGCCCGTATTTTGAGGATTTATGGCCGGGGGCAGGCGATCGCTGGCGGGCAGCACCAGGGTCAGCGCACCGGGCCAGTGCTGAGCGGCGATCGCGCTCCACTGGGCCAGGTCTGCATCACTGCCGTCGATGTAGGGCCGCAGATCGTCGAGGCTGGCCCCCATCAGAATCAGCGGCTTGTCGGGGCTGCGGTCTTTGGCGGTGTAGATGCGATCGCCTGCTTCGGGCCGCGCCGCCAGTGCTGGCACCGTATCGGTCGGGAAGCTCACCAGCTCCCCCGCTCGCACCGCCTCAACCAGTTCCAGTAAAGATACCTGTGGCATAGGCTGCACTGTAGATAGACAGAAGATAGACAGATCAACGTTTCCTAAGGGATTGTAAACCCGTACCCCCAGCGGGTAACACCCCCCCTGAGCACCCTCCTTTGCCCCCCTCACAATGGGACTGTTGCCCCAAAAAACAGCCCATGAACCCCATCCACACCCACGACCACAGCGCCGCCGCCCTCAATGCCCAAGGCTGCACCCTCTGTGAACAGAACCAGTTCGCCCAGGCCTTAGAAACCTTTGATCAGGCGTTAGCCCTAGACAGCACCTACTGCACCGTCTGGAACAATCGCGCCAATGCCCTCTGCGGCCTTAAGCGCCAGGCCGAGGCTCTAGCCGCCTACGACAGAGCCGTAGCCCTCGCCCCCCAGTATCACCAGGCCTGGTTCAACCGGGGCAAGCTGCTGGCCGAAATGGGTGCCTACGGCAATGCGGTGGAGTCGTACAACCGCGCGATCGCCCTTGAGGCCGACCCCATCTACATCCACGCCAAAGCAGACATCTGGGTCAAAAAGCAGCTAATCGCCACGGTCTAGCCCCTCGGCACCGCCGTCGGCACCAGGGGCGATCGCACCAGCTGCCAGCCCTCCACGGTGGCAATTACCTCATAGCTATCCTCCAGCAATACCTCATCGGGGTTGCCCCAGGCGTAGCCCTCTGGGGGAATTTGGCTCCAGTTGCCCAGAGGTTTGCCGCGATCGGGCGTGTAGAACGTCAGCAGACTGGGGATGCGATCGCGCCCCGGTTGCACCATATGCACCGGATTATTCGCCAAAATGGCAGCAACGGGCGGTGTTTGCAGCACCAGCTTCAGGGCCGGGCTGTAGTCGCCCACGATTCCCGTAGCCAAGGCCGCCAATACCCCCAGCCACGGCCCCAGCAGCCAGCCCCACTGCCAGAGCCGCTGCTGCGATCGGCTTACCCGTCCCCAGCGGTTGAGGGCCATGAGCCAGGGCAAGAGCAGCCCCAGACCGCCCGCCACCCCCAGCCAGCCGTAGGGGCGCAGGGCGGCGGCAATCAGCTCGCCGGGGGTAATCAGCAGGGCCGCCCCCGCCGACAGCAGCAAAATGCCCAGCACCCCAGCGGCCCAGCTCAGGCCCACCGCCACCCGGTAGCGCCGGGGTGCCCGAGAGCGAAACAGCCGCCCCCCATAGTTGAGGCCCACCGCCGCCAGCAGCGCCACAAAGGGATACGCTGGCAGCGCGTCGTAGCCCGTGTGAATGTTCAGCAGGCTAAGGGTCAGGACTAGAACAGCCGGATACCCCAGCCACAGTGTGCGGCGACCTAGGGAACAATTGCGGCCCACCAGCCATGCCCCCACCAGGGCAAACCCCACCCACGGAAAGGTCGCGAGGGGTAGATGCCACAAATAGTAGGTCGCCCCGGAGGTGGCAGCCCAAGGTGCTTGAAACACTCCCTGGGGTAGCGCCTGCACAGTGGATTGTCCTAACTGACTCGCTAAATGATCCCCGAGCTGGTGCAGGGGCAACTGGCCGTAGCGGGCCACGCTGCGCCCTAGCCAGATTGTGGTGGGTATGGCCCCAAAGGCCAGTCCATAATAGAGGCCAATATTGCTCAGGTGGCGGTGGGTTTTGTGGCCCCGCACCAGGTAGGGCAGCAGCGCCACCAGCGGCAGCACCACCAGCGCTCCCTTCGCCAAAAAGGCCAGGCTAAAGGCCAGGCCCGCCACCAGACCCCAGCCCACCCGCTGGGCTGGGTGGGCTTCGCTGTGCAGCAGCGCCCAGATCGCCAGCAGGGTAAGGCTCACCAGCAGAGCGTCGGGGGTGGCCAGCTTGGCCGCCTGCATCCACAGGGGCATGACGGCAAAAATACCCGCCCCCCACAGGCCAAGGGATTGTAGCCCCAGCCGTCGCCCAATTCGCCAGGTGAGCACAATCGCAGCTGCTGCCGCCGCTATACTGGGTAGCCGTGCCGCCAGCTCACTGCGGCCCAACCAGTGGTAGCTCAGGGCAATCAGCCAGGGCAACCCCGGCAGGCGATCGAACTGGGGGCTGCCCCACCAGCTCAGGGTGAGCCAGTCGTTATTGCTCAACATTTCCCAGGCCTGCTGAGCATAGAGGGCTTCAGTGGGGGCCATCAAACTTTGCTGGGGGCTGTTGAACGCCAGCAGCGGAGCCACCCACAGCAGCAGCCACAGCCAGGGCTGCTGGGCCAGGCTATGTACACCGCGATACACGAATTTGTGGAGATCTTTGGATATCATCGGTTGGCTAGCCCCCCGCTTGAGCGTGGACGATGGCCAAGGGCGATCGCCAAAAGCTGCACCCTACCACCCCCGGTTTAGCCCCCTATACTAGTGTCATTCGCCTAAGTCGGACGACGGCTTTTACAAACCACTTCAGATCGCCTCAGGATTCTGGTTTTCATGGGTTTTATGCGTTCTCGCCGCCGCCAAGTCAACTCCCAAATTCCCGAAGTTAACCTCGTCCCTATGATGGACGTGCTAATGACGGTGCTAACTTTTTTCATCATCATTTCTATGAGCCTCACCGGGCAGCAGATTTCAAATTTGCGCCTGCCCCAGTCGGTAGCGGGGGATGCCGAGCCCGAGGCAGAAATAGTGGCCATTGACGCTATGGTGGTCGGGCTCAACCGCGACGGCGAACTGGTGCTAGACAATGAGTTGGCAACGTTTAGCCAGGTGACTCAGCAGGTGCGCGCCTACTTTGCTCAAAACCCCGACGGCAAACTGATTGTCAAAGCCGATCGCGAACTCAGCTACAGCGAAGTTGCCGGTCTGCTGACAGATTTACGGGCGATCGGCGGCAACCGAGTATCGCTGGCGGTGGAATAAACCGGATAGGGACAGGGACTCTTAAATTGCCTCAGCTAGGCCTGAGATTGGCTGTGGGGTTTGCAGGGGGCGATCGCGCCCTCGAAAAAAATCATTTTATCCCCCCATCTAATGGCGCTTGAATTACCCGTTGGAAGATGGTTTTAGCGGCTGCTTAAAGGGTTCTTAATTCATTTCTCCCCCAGGCTTATTGTTGCCATCAGGCTCTCTTAGGGTTGAGTCTGTAGCGTCTACTATGGCGGATTTGACCATGTTTAAGACGCAACGGAGAGTGTTGTATGAAATTGAGCAGAAAGACCTTCAATCGCTATGCCCTGGCTGGCGCTTTAACCACCGCAGTGGTCTTAGGAATTAGCACTCCCAGTGCAGTTTCTCAAAATTCCATCATTCAGATCGATGGGTCTAGCACCGTCTATCCTATTTCTGAGGCCATGGCTGAAGAATTTATGGCCGCCAACCGTGGCACCCAGGTAACCGTGGGGGTGTCGGGTACCGGCGGTGGCTTCAGCAAGTTTTGTGCGGGTGAACTCGACATCACTGGCGCTTCACGCCCGATCAAAGACTCTGAGGTCGAAGCCTGTGCCGCCGCTGGCATTGAGTATATCGAAGTGCCTGTGGCTACCGACGCATTGACGGTGGTGATCAACCCCGAAAACACCTGGGCCGACGAAATGACTGTAGAGCAGCTGCAAACGCTGTGGAGCCCCGAGGCCCAGGGCACTATCACCAGCTGGAATCAGATCGACCCCAGCTGGCCCAACGAGCCCATTGACCTGTATGGCCCCGGCACCGACTCGGGCACCTTTGACTACTTCACTGAAGTCATTGTCGGTGAGTCGGGCTCTAGCCGCGCCGACTACACCGCCAGCGAAGATGACAACATTCTTGTGATCGGCGTCGGCCGCGAGACTAACGCCATCGGCTACTTTGGCCTGGCCTATTACCTGGAAAACCAGGACACTCTCAAAGCGGTTGCCGTCAACGGCGTTGAGCCCACCCCCGAGAATGTTGAGAACGGCACCTACGCTCCCCTGTCTCGGCCGATCTTCGTCTATGTCAAGACGAGCAGCCTAGAGAGCCGCCCCGAGGTGCGCGCCTTCGTCGAGTTTATGCTCGAAAACGGCCCTGAGATTGTGCCCGAAGTGGGCTATGTGCCGCTGTCTGAGCAGCGTTACGCCGACCTTTTGGCTGAGCTGTAGAGCTTGGCGATCGCGCCTGACCTAGCGCGATCGCCCTGCCGCAAGCCCTTGGGAAGACAGCTCATCCCAAGGGCTTTTTTCTACCACCGTTATCCCTTAGAACCTATGCCGATTGGGGAATCTGTAAAGTCGCCTCAGCCTGTAGCACCACCTCCTGCGCCACCCGCCCGCCCACCGCAGCGCCGCCGACTGAAGCTGCTGCTGGCCCCGCTGCTAGGGTTATCCTTGGTGCTCCACGGGCTACTGCTGCTGGCTCCGGCCCCCTCGTCGCGCCCGGCTCCACAGACCGAAACCGAAGACACCGCCGAAGACGAATTTGTCGATCTGCTCAGCATTGGCACCCTCAGCCGTCCTGAGCCTGAAACCGTCTCGCCCCCTCCGGAAGCTGCCCCACCGCCCCCAGCAGCGACAGCCCCACCGCCCCCCAGTCAACCGATCGCACCCACCCGTTCCCCGAACCCTCCTGCCGCCGCCCCGATCGCAACCGATACGCCACCTCCGCCCGAGCCTGCGTTTACTGCCGAACCCGAGCCTGCCACTGCCGCCGTACCCGATGAGGAGGTGGTCGAAATCTTTACCCGCCTCTCCCGTGGATCGGGAGAGAGTGACTTTGACTCTACGGCAACCTCGTTTCCGGCGATCGCCTACCTGATCCCCCAGGGCATTGCGGCCTGGTCACCCCAGGATCAGGCCTGCTTCTTTACGCAGATTGACGACGCCACCTACAGCACCCAGCCCAGCGTAGTATCGCTGCGCTACCTGACCCGCAATGTTCAATTGATTGAAGAGCAGGATATTCCCCGCACCTTTCCGCCGCCGCAGTACCAGGTGAATCGCGTGGCCGACGGCTACTGCAACCGCCCACTGTTTCAGGTGGTGCGAGAGGGGCAGCCCTACCTGTTTATCTCCCTGGTGGGCATCGGCGTGGGGGCATCCGGGCAGCAGGCCTCGGGACTGGTGCTTATTTGGGCGGATGACCCGCGCGCGGGCTAGCCACAGAACTGGCCCACGGCGATCCAGTTCTGTGGCTGAATAGTAGATAGCGTAGTTCCCCCTGTAGATTTGACATGACGACTCGTTTTGCTCCCTCTGAGCGGTCGCGGCCCCTGTGGCAGTTGCTATTGGCCCCCATGCTGTTAGCGTCGCTGGGGCTGCACGCGCTGGTGCTAATGCTGCCAGCGGGCACCAGCGATGACGCCCTGGTGCCCCCCCCCGACCCAGAGCAAGACAGCATTGCCATCACCCGTGTCCCCCCGGCGGGCGAGCCAGACGCAGCCGGAACCACAGCCCTCCCGCCGACTCCGCTTCAGGGACGGCCAGCGATCGCCGCCCAAAGTCCATCGACCACTGCCGCCCCTCGCCCAGCCGTAACCCAGAGCCGCAGCCAGCCGCGATCGTCGCAGCCTCGTCCTCGTCCTTCGGCTGCCCCATCTGCCCGCTCTCAATCCGCCCAGCCCCCCACCGCCCCGGCCAATCCCCCCGCTGCCCCCGCCGCCCCGGCAACCCCACCCCCCTCGCCCCCGTCATCCACCCAACCCCTGTTTGACGGCGAGATTGGCCCCCAACTGCTGGCCTACGTGGCTGCCCTCAACCTGCCCCAGGCCAAAGTTGACCGGGCGGCGGAGTACATTCAAAACCGCTTTAGTTTTAACGCCGCTGCTGTTACTCGCGACGCCTTCACCACCAACCAGAACGAGTGGATAAGCGCCCTGCGGCAGGAGCCTGGCCTAGGCGATCTATCTCCAGAAATCAACCGCTCTGAGTTCTCGACGGTGTATCCCCAGCGAGTGTGTCTCACCGACGCCCCCGGGGAGATTGCCGTTGGGGCCGTGGTTAACCCCGACGGGTCTTGGCGAGGGGCACCCACCCTGCTGCGCAGCTCTGGCTACGGTGCCCTCGATCGCAAGGCCCTGCAAGAAATTCAGCGCCACCGCTTTGCCGCCAGCGACGGCATCAAAGCCTACGTTCTCACCCTAGACACCAGCGTTGACTACGGCGGACGACCCTGCCTAAACCCCAACCCAGACGCCTAGGAGGCCAGGGCCACGGGGATTGAGCTGCGATCGCTCAAAATCTCATACCCCGTTTCGCTGACTAGCACCGTGTGCTCAAACTGGGCCGACAGCGATCGATCCACCGTCACCACCGTCCACTGATCCTTAAGGGTGCGGGTCTGCTTGGACCCAGCGTTGAGAATTGGCTCGATCGCCAGCGTCATGCCCGGTCGCAGTTTCATGTTGGGCAACTGCCGGGTGCGAAAGTTAAACACCGACGGAGCCTCGTGTAGGTTACGCCCCACCCCGTGGCCGGTGAAATCTTCGACCACCGTAAAGCCGTAGCTGGCGACACAGTCTTCGATCGCCCCCGCAATATCCAGCAGCGTGTTCCCCGGCTTCACCTGGGCAATGCCCGCATAGAGAGCCGCTTCCGCCGCCGTCATCAGCTGCTGGGCCTGGGCCGACACCTCACCCACCGCAATGGTGATGCAGGAGTCACCGTGGAAGCCGTTGTAGTAGGCTCCCGTATCGACCTTGAGCAGGTCGCCCCGCCGAATCACCTGGCGCTTGTTGGGAATGCCGTGTACCACCTGATCGTTAACGCAGGCGCAAATCGACGCCGGAAAGCCGTGGTAGCCCTTAAAGCTCGGGGTCGCGCCCAGCTCACGAATCCGCTGCTCGGCATGGGCATCTAGATCTGCGGTGGTCATGCCCGGCTGCACCAGGGCCTCGATTTCCTTGAGCACCGTGGCCACAATGCGAGCCGCCCCGCGCATAATCTCAATCTCGGCCTCAGTTTTAAGCTCTACTCCCCGCACCCGGCGGCTGCGCTTGGGCAGGGTGGCCTGGTCAGCCCGGCCGGGAATCAGGTTTGCCAAAAAGTTCATGGTTGCTGCGTAACGGAATTAAAGGCCTTAGCCCCTTTCCCAGTGTAATGGGGAAGTTAGCGCTTTTGGCCTCTTTCCTCGCCCCTGGCCTCAGTAGGTAATCGCCTCTTCGGTGTACTCCCTCGGTTCTAGGTGAATGGTGATGCGGGCGGGGCCATAGAGCTCCTCCAGCCGATCTTCCACTGCCTCGGTGACGGTGTGGGCGGCGCGAATATCGGTGGGCTGCACCACCAGGTGCATGTCGATGAACACCTGCCGCCCCAGCAGCCCCCGCGAGGCAATGCTGTGGCAGTTGACCACCCCCGGCACCTGCATCACCTGCTTGTGAATGGCCTCAGGGGCGATCGCCATCTCATCCACCAGCCAGGGCAGGTTGTCGCGCAGCACCGTCCAACCGCTCTTAAACACCAGCAGCGCCACCGGAAACGCCAGCGCAATATCTAGCCAGGTCAGCCCCTGCCACACGCCAATCAGGCCGGCGATCACCACAATGGTGGTCCAAATATCGCTCATGGTGTGGTGGGCGTCGGCCACCAAAATCTTGCTGTTCAGAGCCAGCCCCACCCGCCGCTCGTAGGTCGCCACAAAGATGTTGATGCCCAGCACCAGCAGCATAATCCACAGGGCGGTGGCGCTCATGGTGACCGGGTTGCCCCCCGAAATAATCCGCTCCACCGAGCTCTTGAGAATCTCAAAACAGGCAATGCCCAAAAATGCCGCAATACCCAAGGCACCAATTGCCTCAAACTTTTGGTGGCCATAGGGATGGTCGCGATCGGGCCGGGGATTGGCCAGGCGGTTGGTGGCTAGACCCAGCACGTTGTTGGCGCTGTCGGTGACGCTGTGCAGGGCATCGGCCAGCAGGCTTAGCGACCCCGTCATCCAGCCCACGGTGGCCTTGAGGGCTACCACCGCCAAATTTAAAGCGAGGGTAATCAGCAGTACCCGCTGTACGGCCCGGCGGTTGTCGATAACAGAGGGCAGGGGGCGATCAACCATTAGACACACCGCCGAGCAGACGGAACGCAGTACACCGTAACAGGAACATAGCAGGCCGTTCCTAGGTCTACCTTACTGCCCTGGGGTGGGTCTGCGGCGCTTTTGCCTGCGTCGGCAGGGGCAATTATGGACACAGTGAGGTTGGTCATTCGGTTCCTAAAGAGCAGCGGTACTGGCACTAAGTCCGTAAAGTTCGATTAAGGATTCCGTAAATATCCCTAGAGGAGTGATTTCAGAGGTGGGGTTGCCCGGCTAGCCTGGGTAAATACTTGTTGGTGCGATCGCACCAGCAGACTCCTCCTGCTTCCAACCGATAATCAAGCATCAGGATCCTGTCGCCCCATTTCCCCACGTTATGACCCATTGGCCTGCTATCGTCGCTCCATGCCTGGGTTTGGCCCTGGCGCTGGCTAGCCCCGGTCTGCCTGCGATCGCAGACCCTCTGCCCGCCGGGCTGGTAGAACTCAACCAGGGCAACTCGACCTACCGAACCGATCTGCTGCGCTTCAGCGACGACCAGTCATGGCTCATTGACGGCGTTGAAACGCTGTTTACAGATCTCTACTTTCTCAACCTCAGCAGCCTTGCCGCCCCAAAGGAGCTGCGGCTCGAAGACTTACAGCCAGTGGCCTTTAGCCAGCCCAGCGCCGATCGCCTCAGCGCTAGTTTTTTTGGGGCTAACCTGGTCTTTTCCCTCGATTCTGTGCTGTTGGGGGGTGCCCCCAATAGCTACCGCGCTGCTCGCCACGAAACCGTGACCCTGACCAATACGGGCAGCGACTGGCTCGATGTCAGCCTGTTTAAGTACATCGACTACGATCTTCAGTTTGACGGCGCGCTCACCAATAACACCGCCTTTTTTGCGGGCAACACCCTCACCCAAACCGACCCCAGCGGTGCCCAGGCTACCCTCTCCGTCGACCAGACGCCGACGGCGGTGCAGATTAGTCCCTACGGGCCGCTACTGGCTCAGCTCTACAACGTCCCGGCTACGGGGTTGCAAAATACTCCCGGCCCCCTAGTCGATGCCGACACCACCGCCGCCGTTCAGTTTGATCGCTCTCTGGCCCCCGGCGAATCGGTAGTGTTTAAGTTTGTGATGGAAGTGCAGCGCCAAGCTACGGCAAAGGCCGTCCCTGAACCAGGAACGACCTTTGCTGTTGGTATTGTGGCGGCGGGGCTGGCGCTACTGCGCCGCCGAAGCTAGCTGACTAGAGGTCAAACTAGCATTTGTTCAGATTGAGACCGGCTTCTTTGGCCATGGCATCTAGACCTTTGGTTTGAAGGGTCTTAATGGCTTTAGTCGAGAGACGCAGCTTTACCCAGCGCTTGCCCTGGGGCCACCAGACACGCTTTTCTTGCAGATTGGCCTCTTGCATGCGCTTGGTGCGGCGGTGGGAGTGAGAGATCGAGAAGGCGTTGTTAGCCTTCTTTCCGGTGAGTTGACAATGACGAGCCATAGATATTCTCCGACGGTAATCAAACGGCACAATAGCGCAGCTTCTAATAATAGCAGAATTGACCGCATCCCTAGCAGTTTTTTCGGCCAATTAACGAGATTCTACAGCTGCGACTCCCTTGGAATGGGGGATGTTCTGATAAAGGATCCTAGGGCAGCGGCGAGCCAGTCCAGACCATGCGCTGTATCAGTTACCTTGGCCCAATCCAGCGGATCATCTCTAATAGTCATTGGGGCCCTGCATCCATCCCCTGTCAACGTCAGCCTAGGATGGGCTACCGGAGGAAGGGTGGGGCCGGGCAGTCAAGGGTAATCACCACCGCTCGCAGGAGACTCATCTCGGCGGGGGTAACATCGTTGTCGGCCAGCACCGTATGGGCACAGGCATCGACAATAGCCTGCTTGAGTTTGGGAGCCGCTTGCTCTAGGCGACCCAGACTGGCGTTGATATCGGCGCTATTGACCGGCGGCAGCTGGTTTGGAGAGGTTTGCGTTTTGGCCCCTGGCAGTTGCGAAAGGCCCAGTTTAAAGGCGTAGAGGGCATCCTCTGGGCGGGTGTGGCCAACCCGCGCCAGCAGGGCCAGCACCACCAAGGCGTCGCCCCAGAGATCGTTGATGTCGGTGATGGCCGCCGGTTGGCCTGAACCACTCGACAGCCGTTTGCGCAGAATCAACTGCAGCGGATAGTTTGAAGGCAGCAGGCGGCCCCCTGGCTGGCTCAGGGCCTGGGCCGTTTGAATAAACTTTCGCCCTGCCTCGGGGTCGAGCTGCTGAAGGGCGGGGACTAGCGCCTCTAGCAACAGCAGATCTTGCCCAGGCTTGAGGGCTCGAACCTGATTGTAAAGTTGTCCTACACGCCCTCTGCAATCGGGGCCATAGGTGTTGGACAAATACTCGATCTGCTGAGTTTGGAGGGCGGGCTTGGTGCGCACCAGCAGGGCATACACGACTTCGGTCGCCGCCGTGGGGTCTTGCAGGGCAGCCTTGACCTCGGGGGGCAGATCGCTGAGCAGCGATCGCACCTGTTCTAACCGCCGCCCATCGGTGGTGCCGATGGCGGTTATAAACTGGCTGGGAGCGGTGGAGGCGATCGCCGCGATCCCCTGCTGCACAGCGGTGCTGGTGCCCCCGTGCAGCCCCATCACCAGCGATCCTTCTGAGGAAGAACCAACCGATGCCCCGGCTGATAGGGGAGCGGCTCCCTGGGGAATCGGTACCTGGCCCAGGCGACGCAGCCGCTCGCCCAGGGGCGGATGGGTAGCAAACCAGCCCCCTAGAAACGACAGATTGCTGTTGGCCTCGCCAAACAACAAATGGCTGGCGGTTTCGGCCATGGGGGAAACCATCGTAGACCCCGAGGGAATCTGGCCAATTTTACGCAGCGCCCCGGTCAGACCCTCGGGGTTGCGAGTAAACTGCACCGCCGAGGCATCGGCCAAGAACTCTCGCTCCCGCGATACGGCGCTTTTGATCAGCCGTCCGCACAGCACCCCCAGGTAGCCAATCACGACCATGGCCAAGGCCGCCGCCAGTATGGCCCCGCCGCCCTTGTCATCCTTTGAGCGGCGCAGCGACCCGCTGGGGTAGTAGTTCCAGCGCAGCACCACGCGCCCGGCAATGTAGATTAACAGCAGACCGTGGATTACCCCAATCAGCTTGAGGTTGAGGCCCATATCGCCGTTGAGAATGTGGCTAAACTCGTGGCCGATTACCCCTTGCAGCTCGTCGCGGCTGAGCTGGTCGAGGCAGCCGCGCGTCACCCCAATTACGGCTTTATCAGCGGTAAAGCCTGCCGCGAAAGCATTGATGCCGGGCTCGTCATCCAGCAGATACACGGCGGGAATGGGGGTGCCCGAGGCCAGGGCCATTTCGCTGACCACGTTGATTAAACGCTGTTCGTCGGGGTCGTCGGTGAGGGGGTTCAGCTCTCGCCCGCCCAGCCCTTTGGCTAGGTTGTGGCCCCCCTGGCCGAGCTGGGCCAGCTTAGTCGAGCTGCCCACCACCATAAAGGCCAGGGTGCCGCTGGCCACCCAAAACAAGATGCCGGGTTGCCACAGCGGTGACGGCCCCACAGCTTCGAAGGATAAAATTGCGATCGCCACCCCGTAGAAGGCCGCGATCATCACTGCGATCGATAGCCCAAACAGCAGCAGCAGCTTGGTGGTGTTGCGGCGGGCCTGGTCCTGATGCTCGAAGAAATTCATGGCTAGCTAAACGACACGCGGGGAACTTCTTTGACCTCGGGGGCGCTTTCTTCGAGCAGCTGGGCAGGGTTAAAGTTAAAGCTCCCCGCGATCAGGTTGCCGGGGAACATCTCCCGCTGGGTGTTGTAGAGGGTAACAGCGTCATTAAACGCCTGGCGAGCAAAGGCGATGCGGTTCTCAGTAGAGCGCAGTTCTTCGATTAGCTGGGCCATATTTTGGTTGGCCTTGAGGTCGGGGTAGGCCTCCGATAGCGCAAACAACCGACCCAGGGTGCTGTCGAGCATGCCCTCGGCGGCAGCCAGCTGAGTCATCGCTTGCGGATCGCCGGGAGCCTGGGCCGCCTGACGACTGGCACTCATGGCGCTGTTGCGGGCGCTGATTACCGCCGCCAGAGTTTCTTTCTCGTGGGCCATATAGCCCTTAACGCTTTCCACCAGGTTGGGGATTAGGTCGTAGCGGCGGCGCAGCTGTACATCGATCTGGGCGTAGGCGTTTTGGTAGCGATTGCGCCCGGTCACTAATCGGTTGTAGAGATTGACGAAAAAGACCGCTGCAATCAGCAGTACGGCCACCAGCAGTATCAGTACCCCCATGGGCAAGTCCTCAAAAACGGCATCGTACCGTTAGCTTGCCCAAGCCTTTGAGCCCCATCCCAGGGGTTAAGAAAAGTAGTGTTTCGGCTTCAAGCTATACTTCATCATCAACGACCGCCGCCAGCTGCTGGCCGCCGCTGCACAGCTCCACCATTAGGTGCCCGTTACCATGGCGATTACCCTCAGGAGACTTCTGAAAAAGAGTTTCCCTAATGGTGGGCAGTGCCCACCCTACAGCGGCTATAGTCGCTGGATTGAAGCTGGTATCTTCTTTCCTGGAAATCTCCTCAGGAGGATCTGAAGTGGCAGAGGTTATCTTGTATCACCATGCCCAAGGGTTGACCCCCGGCGTTGTTGCCTTCGCAGATCGGTTGCGTCGTGCCGGGCACCTCGTCCACACACCCGATCTATTTGATGGCCGCACCTTCAACGACCTCGATCGCGGTATGCAATTTGTCAAAGAACTGGGGTTTGGCGAGGTGAGGGAGCGCGGAGAGCGAGCGGCGGATAAATTGCCGTCCGAGTTGATCTACGCCGGATTCTCTCTGGGAGTTCTCCCAGCCCAGAAGCTGGCTCAAACCCGCCATGGAGCTCAGGGTGCACTGCTCTTCTATGCCTGTGTGCCAGTCTCAGAATTTGGCTCGGCATGGCCAAAGCGAGTTCCAGTACAAGTTCACGCGATGGATGCCGATCCGTTCTTCGTTACCGACGGTGACATTGACGCCGCTCGCTCCCTGCTTGGGGAAGCGGAGGAAGCCGAGCTGTTCCTTTACCCTGGTAACCAACATATTTTTGCCGATAGCTCACTGCCCTCCTATGACGAGACGGCATCTGCCCTGCTGATGCAGAGAGTGCTAGATTTTCTGGCTACACGATAACTAGGCACAATGGAGTAACCACTGTGCCAAAATCCCTGGAGGTGCCAGTATGCCGGTTATCACGCCTGACTGTTTCCTCGTGGAGGAAAGCCCTTTTGACGCTGCCCATGAGCCCAATCGTCTGCTCTGGATTAGTGAAGCCGGAGGGCTGACCCAGTTCGGCGCGTTTATTGAAGTCTTGCAACCTGGCGCTTGTTCATCGATCAAGCATTGGCACAGCGCTGAAGATGAACTGGTCTATGTTCTCGAAGGCGAAATCACGCTGATTGAAGGAGAGTCGGAGACTGTCTTGCATCCTGGCGATGCCGCAACGTTTCAAGCAGGCGTGCCGGTGGGTCACTTGCTTGAGAATCGCAGCACCCAGGTAACGCGATGCCTGGTAGTCGACACCCGAGCGGCAGTAGACACAGTTACGTATCCTGACCTTGATCGGGTTTGTTACCGCGACCGATCGCTGCCAGACGACATTTGGACTAACGGCATGGGAGAACCTGCCCAGAGTCCTTACTAGCAATCACTAATGACTGCCGAATTATCAATTAGAGGTCAGAAATGAATGCAAACGATATTACCGGCTTGGCCAAGGCGACGCTGGATGGATCAATGCCGTTTCCTGAGATTGTAGGCAAGCTGATTGCCAATGGCGTCGAGTACTACCATGTGGACTATGCAACTAGCTCATTCACGTTCTACAGCCCCTCAGGGGCAGCCGTTATAGCGCCTATCGAGTTTGAGGCACTTCCCTCAATAGCTGAAGACTTTGATGTGGCTGCACTCAAGGCAGCAATTCTCGACAGTCAACAGCACGGACAAACGTTTCGGGCCTTTTGCGAGCGTGCCATGCAGGCTGGGGTGCAGGGATATATCGCTTATCTTCGAGGCCAGCGAGTCACCTATTTCGGTCGGCAAGGGGATCAGCATACAGAGTGGTTTCCCGGAGCAAAGCCAAGTGACACCTAACAAAATGGAGCAATTCACCGGCGGTTGCCTGTGCGGCAACGTCCGCATTGTGGCCATGGGACGCCCGTACCGGGTTGGCCTTTGTCACTGTCTCGACTGCCGCAAGCACCATGGTGCCCTGTTTTACGCTGCGGCGATATTTCCTCAGGATGCGGTAACCATCGCTGGCGAAACCCGCGACTACGAGGGGCGGTTTTTCTGCCCCCGCTGCGGCTCGTCGATTTTTGCCCGCACCGCAGACGAAATTGAAGTAAATCTAGGCTCCCTAGATGCCCCTGACCAACTGATGCCCACCTACGAAAACTGGATCATCCGTCGCGAGGCTTGGCTGCCGCCGTTTCCGCTCACGCGACGCTACGATCGCGATCGCGACGCCACAAGCCGCTTTGAGGAGTAGGTCGCACGATTAAGACTAACTCGCTGGGCAATAGCGGGTTATCCCTGAGGTTGGAGCTGCGGCGCGGCACTCTCTGGGATGCGATCGCCCTGGTCATTCAGCGGGCGAGCCCGCTGGGTTTTAATCATATTCAAATTAATCGTCAGCAAAAAGCTGGTCAGGCTGGCGATCACAATTACTGGCACCATGGCCGTATCCGACAGCACGCTGAGAATGACCGTGGTGCTGATCGGGGTTTTGGTGATGGCCACATTCACCGCCGCCATCATGCAGACCATGCCAATGGTGGGGTGCACCTGGGGAAAGCCGAGGGCGATCGCCAGCCCCACCGCCGCCCCAATATAAAACAGCGGAAAGATAAACCCGCCGCGAAACCCCGAGTGCAGCGTGCAGCTAATCGCCAGCATTTTCGCCAGACCAATCAGCAGCAGCATAGTAATGCCAAAGGTCGAGCCGGTTTCGATAATCGTCTCAATTTCGCGCTCGCCAAAGAACAGAGTTTGGGGAAACACCAGAGCAATTAGCCCAATGGAAAGCCCCCCCAGGGTAGCCAATAAAATAGTGCGGTGCTCCAGCGGGCGAGTCAGCAATCCTACGGCACGAAATATCAGCACAAACAGCGCTGCCACCGCCGCTCCGATCGCCCCCAGCACCGCCCCTTCGGCCAAATTCATCAGCGTTAGCGGCGGGATCGACGTGAAGTGGTACATGCCGCCGATGGAAAGCCCCGTGGTGAGGCGAAACACCACAAAGCTCAGAATCGCCGCCAGGGTAGCCGGAATCAGCGCCTCGTAGTACTCCAACCCCCGCCGATGGGGAATTTCTAGAGCAAACAGCGCCCCGCCCAGGGGCGCACCAAAGAAGGCCCCGAGCGCTGCCGCCATACCGCAGAAGGTAAAAATCCGCGTGGTGCGTAGGGTGAGGCCCAGCTTTTGGGCCATCCAGCCGCCGACGCTGCCGTTGACCTGCACCAACGGGGCCTCTGGCCCCGCACTGCCCCCCGCCACAATCGAAAACAGCGACGCCACCACCATGGCCGGGCTCTGCTTAATGTCGATGCGGCCAGGGTCGTGCACCTTCTCAACAACAAAGGAAACCTCACCGGGCAGGCCCATTAGGTAGAGGGTGAGACCCACCAGCAGTCCGCCCACGCTGGCCGCAATCCACACGTAGTTGGTGGCGGGAAAGCTCTCGGTAAAAAAAGGTTCGAGCGTTTCAGGCAGGGTGTGCCAGACCAGGTGCATAAACCCCTCTAGCACCACATAGTAGGTGGTAGCGACGATGCCGCCCACAATACCAATGGCGGCGGCGGCCAGCATGGTCTGGGCGTAGTCGAGTTCACGGGGGGCAATCTCGACGGGGGAAGTAGCGCTTTCAAAATCTACAGATGCCGTCATGGCGTGCCCTCATGAGTATTTGACGGGGTGCAATCACACGTTTGCCAGCGCGATTCCCCTCCGGGGACGCTGCGCGAACACACCAAGACTTAGATGTGCAGGCTGGGTAGGGGCGTAGCATGCTACGCCCCTACGGAGTTCATGGCTACAGGCGATCGCCCTGCTCCACCGGCACACCTGCGGGTATCGATACCCCGTGCTCGGCATGGGAACCGACCACCTCCTTCAGGGTGAAGGCGTTCAAAAAGGCCACAATCAGCGCTACACAGCCCAGCATTTGAAAGAACAGCTTGTCTCCTGCGACACCCTGGGGCAAAAGACTATACACCGTCAGGTAAACCACCGCGCCGACGTTGCCGTAGGCTCCCACATTGCCGGCAATCTGCCCGGTAATGCGGGGCTTGACCAGCGGCACAATGGCATAGGTGGCCCCCTCAGCGGCCATCACAAAGAACGACGCCACCATGGTCATCAGCACTACAAAGAGAATGGGAATGCCCTGGCCAAACATGCTGAACAGCAGGTAGCCCAGGCCCGTGCCCGCGATCGTTACCACCAGCGTCAGCTTACGGCTGCCCAGCTTATCTGACAGCAGGCCGCCCCCAGGCCTGGCCACCAGGTTCATAAAGGCGTACATACCGGCAACGGCCCCAGCAGCGGCGGCGGTGAGCCCAAAGCCGCGCTCAAAGTAGGTGGGCAGCATCGACACCACCGCTAGCTCAGACCCAAAGCAGGCCACGTAGGCCATTTCTAGGTTAAACACCTGGGAAAATTTGTAGCGATCTTCGGGGGCATAGCGCTTGGCCCCGGTCATCAGCGGTCTGTTGGCCTGCCAAATGTTGTAGGACTGAAACAGGTAGAGCCCAACTAAAAGCACCCCAATCACCACGAGGGCTTGACTGCCAATAAAGTCCACCTTGGTCAAGCGCCAGGCAATCAGCCCGAGGACTCCCACCAGGGGAATATTCGTGGCCAGCAAAAACCAGAAGTCGCGCTGACTGGTGACTTCCATACCGGCGCTGCTGGGGGGGCGCTGGTAGACCTTGCCCGGCGGCGTATCGGTGACATTGAAGTAGTAAACAACGCCGTAGCAGGCGGCGGCAATGCCGGTCAGGGCGATCGCCAGTCGCCAGTTCACCTGGCCCGCCGTCAAAAAGCCGAGAGCTACCGCAATCGAGGGGAGCGTAAACGCTGCCCCCGCCGAGCCAAAGTTGCCCCAGCCGCCATAAATACCTTCGGCCAGGCCAATTTCATTATCTTCAAACCACTCGGCCACCATGCGAATGCCGATCACAAAGCCGCAGCCGACAATGCTCAGCGCCAGGCGCGAGTAGACCATCTGCTCAAAGTTTTGGGCCAGAGCAAAGGCCATACAGGGAAACGCCGCATAGATCAGCAGGCAGGAATAGGTAATGCGCGGCCCGAAGCGATCGAGCACCATGCCAACAATAATGCGGGCGGGCACCGTTAGCGCCACGTTGCAAATGGCGATGGTGCGCATTTGTGGATCGCTCAACCCCAGGTCAGCTTTGATGGCCGAGGCCAAGGGGGCAAAGTTAAACCAGACCACAAACGTTAGAAAGAAGGCAAACCACGTCATGTGCAGGATTTTATACCTGCCGCTAAACGACCATAATCCAGCCATGATGACTCAACTCCAAAAATTAGATAATCACTTCGGAAGCCTGATTTGGCCGCAGTAAAACCTGCAATGAGCTGGCGCGATCGCAGGCCTACATCCCCTTGCAAACAGACTACCTATGAATGAAAAATCAGAACATTTTCATCCGCGTTGGAAAACTTAAACGCAGGCAAGCCTAAAACCAGCAAGCTGAAATCACTGATAAAACGGGTTGCCTACAAATAAATCTTTTTCATAAACAAAGACTAATGGCGAACCCAAAGGTGCTCTGTGTAAGTGTTTACAAAACACTCGCTCCGATGGCTTTTCTGCGCTGCCGCGATGCGCTTACTGCAATACGGCCCACCAGGGGGCAAACCGATAGATTTCAAATATTTCTGTATCTTTAGCTACAAAATGATAGACTAAGAAGAGATTATTTCCTGGGCTAACCGATGAGATTTCAAGATCCTGGAGTGGCGATCGCCCTTCACCGCCTAGAGGTCGTCGCCACGACTGCCGCTGTTTTTGCCGCCGCCACCTTTGTCGGTGCCGCGTCTACCCTGGTTGCGATCGAGCGGGCCGAAACCTCAGCCCAAGCGCCCGTCATACCCAGCGAAGCCATGCTCTGGCAGGGGTTGGGCCAAAAAGATTAGCCAATAAAAGCCGCTTAATTTCTTTCTCAGGCAGTACTAATAGTATTTTAGGCTACATTTATTTGGCTCTCAGCCTGGGTCTGCACCATAGAAACCGTAGACCACAAGCCAGCAAAGCCTAGCCGCTTTGCTAAAGGAGAACCCTAATGAAACGCTATTTACTATCTGGTTTGACGATTGTACTGTCCACTCTAGCCATGGTTTCTGCGGCCAGTGCCGGGCAGACTCACCTCAATGACCTCGCCGCCGACCACAATGGCGATGGCGTCGTCACCATTGGCGAACTGATCAACTACAACCGCGACCAGCGGGGCAATTAGCGATCGTCTTTAATCGCTAACTTGCCCCGCTCGCCAAACAGTCCAGGTCTTAGGATCTGGGCTGTTTCTGTCGATCTTCTCCAGAACCAGCAATTCCCTAGCTTTTGGCCTGTATCTACAGGGTCTCTGGCTCTCGGGGGGCTAGACTCCGAGCGAAAGCTGCACATAATTGGGTTCGCCGATCGGTTCTAGATTTGAGAGAGTCAGCCCCAGCAAGCGCACGGGCCGATCGCGATCCAGGTGAGCCAAGAGCATCTCTTCCGCCCAGGGCAAAATCGGCGACTCGGGGCCGATCGCCGCTACAAATGTACGGCTGCGGGTGATCTGCCGATAGTTAGCGTACTTGATCTTGAGGGTCAGGGTGTGGCCCCGGCGGGGCTGCTCTTGCAGGCGAGTAATGACCTCGTTGGCAACCCGATCTAGGGCGGTCAGCATATCCACCAGCTGGGTCAGGTCGGGCGAGAACGATCGCTCGGCCCCGATCGACTTGCGAATGCGGTTGGGGTTGACGGGGCGATCGTCTTGGCCCTGGGCGACGCGGTAGTAGAAGTGACCCACCTTGCCAAAGTGCTGCACCAGGTCAGCCTCGGCCCAGTCGCGCAGGTCGGCCCCAGTGGCAATGCCCAGGGCGTGCATTTTGCGGGCGGTCACATAGCCAATGCCGTGAAATTTCTCGATGGGCAGGGCGGCGACAAAGGCCTCGGCCTGGTCGGGCAAAATCAGCGTCAGACCGTCGGGTTTGTTCTGCCCACTGGCCATTTTGGCCAGAAACTTGTTGACCGATACGCCAGCAGACGCCGTGAGCTGGGTAGCGGCCTGAATATCGGCCTTGATAGCGCGGGCCAGTACCAGGGCAGAGGGTTCCTCCAGGGCGTTGGTGGTGACATCCAGATAGGCCTCGTCGAGGGACAGCGGCTCGACCAGGTCGGTGTAGCGGTGAAAGATTTCTCGAATTTGCCCCGACACTTCTTTATAGACCTCGAAGCGGGGGCGGGCAAAGATCAGCTCGGGGCAGCGCTGCTGGGCAATGCGGGCGGGCATGGCCGAGTGAATGCCGTACCGGCGGGCCTCGTAGCTGGCGGCGGCCACGGCCCCCCGCTGCTCAGGCCGTCCGCCCACTACCAGGGGCTTGCCCCGGTACTGGGGAAAGTCGCGCTGCTCCACGGAGGCGTAGAAGGCATCCATGTCGATGTGGAGGATTTTTTTGATGGAACCGCCTTTCATGGAACAGCCTGGGCGCAGTAGGAGACATGGCGGTTATACCCCACCGGGTCTGGGGGCTTTCCCAACCTGTCGAACAGCGGCTTTACCGCGATGATTTAAGTATAGAAAACAGGGAGTTAGAGCTATGGTCGCCGGGCAGTCATCTCACCAATCGCCGTTTCAGCAGTCGATGTGGAATTTGGGTGCGGCCCAGGCCCAGATGGATGCGATCGCCGCTGCCCTCATGCCCCTGGGCCTAGCCCCCTCAGGCCGGGTGCAGGTGCCCTCGGTCGAAATTGAAGACACCGCCGAGGCCCTGGTGGTCACGGCCTTTTTGCCTGGGGTCGAACCCCAGGCTGTGCAGGTGCGGGCCACCAAAAAGTCGCTTACCTTTTCGGGTCAGCGGCAGTCGGGCTATCGCAGCCCGCTGATTCAGAGCTTGGGCATTAACTATTTTCAGCAGACGGTGCCGCTGCCCGCAACGGTGATCGATCGCCAGATGCAGGTTGCCTATAGAGCAGGGGCGATCGTGGTGACGCTGCCCAAGACCAAGGGCTGGGGCCAGCGCCTGATGCAGGGCTGGCAGCACACCCGAGTGCGCCTGGGGCAGGCACTCAAAGCCTGGGGCCAGCGCCTATTAGAAGATCGGTAACAGAATCTAAAGCCTGGGTAAGAAAAAGTGTCGGTGGCCACCATTTGATCGACACTAGATCTACGACAAGACCAAGGATCGTTTCCATTTATGACCGACTTCGACGATTTTCTCCGCCACAAGTACGCCTACGTGGCCATTGGTGAATTTAAACCCGGCTGTTTTAGCGAAGCCCGCCAGCTCTACGAAAAGGCGGTTTCAACCTACACCAAAGGGTTTCAAGGAGCTTACCTGCTCCAAGAACCCGGCAGCGATCGCGGCATCGCCATCATTCTCTGGGACAGCATTGAGGATATGGACGACCACCAGAGCGATCTCTATCAGCAAACCCTGGGCAAAATTGCCCACCTGTTTGAGACGCCGCCGGTCACCTCCTTCTATGAAGTGTGCAGCGAAATTGGCCTGCCCCAACTTTTGGCCGCCGCCGGTGCTGCGGCCAAGTAGATTAAATTTCACTACTCCTTTGGACGCCGCTGGCTCCCAGCGATAGGGCGTGGAGGAGGGAGGGGCGATCGCACACTCCCCCCGCCGCAATCACCGGAATGGGCTGCTCAAAATTTTCCGCCAGGTAGCTCACCAGCGCTGGAATCACGGTTTCTGGGGCGATCGCCGGATCGCCCAATTCCTCAGCTTTGGCCCCCAGATGGCCCCCCGCCGCTTGAGGATTTTCGACCACAAAGGCGTCAGGCAGACGGTTGTATTGACGCTGCCATTTTTTACAGATCACCTGAGCCGCGCGCACGCTGGAGATGATCGGCACCAGGGCCACCTCAGGATGATGGGCGGTGAGGGCAGGCAGGGTCAAGGGCAACCCTGCGCCAGAAAAAATCAGGTTGACGCCGTTCTCTATAGCGGTCTGCACCAGGGTTTCATAGTCTCGCGCCGCCACCATGATGTTGACCCCGAGAATGCCCTCTGGACTCAGGGCACGGGCCTTTTGTAGCTCGTCAATCAGCGCCAGGCGGTTGGCCTTAAAGAACTGCGTTTGGCGGGTTTTAGGATTCTTCTCTTCCATATCAAAGTAGGAAGAATTCATCCCCAGGCCGACGGCAGAGATGACACCGATGCCGCCAGCATTGGCGATCGCCGCCGCCAAACCAGCGCCAGAAACGCGAATACCCATGCCGCCTTGAACGATGGGATAGGGCGCTGCATGGATACCAATCGCTAGGGGGAGTAAAGACGTCATCAGAGCGCAACCTCATAGACTGAATGTTAAAGACAACTGCTGGAGCTCACTGAACCTCTTGTGGGGGGTGAGCACATACCGAGGCAAAAGCTTTAATGACTATAAAGTGATTAATGGATGAAATACAAGCAGCTGGTCGGTCTTTTGAAGCTATTGCAGACGTCCATTCGGGTAGGACGGGTTTGACGTAGGAATGTCGCCTTGGGGGCAACTTTACAGTGCGTGACACCGTGCAATGTGCTCTTAGGAGATTTCCAGGAAAGAAGATACCAGCTTCAATCCAGCGACTATAGCCGCTGTAGGGTGGGCACTGCCCACCATTAGGGAAACTCTTTTTCAGAAGTCTCCTTAACAGAGGATTCCGCTTATCAAAATGTCCTAACTAAATCAACTGCTGCAATCTGCCGATCCTGTGCCGACTTCGAGTTCTGCTCCTCAGCTTGATTGAATCCAGGACAGCGGCATAGCCTATGGTGCTTGCCTGAACGCATCGAGAGGCTTAACTAGCAGCGATGTCCAGCTCTCTCAAAGGCTGAACGCGTTGTGTAGAGCTGTTTAATCCGTTTAGGGCTGGCTGTCTAGATAGCGTTATGCCAAATTTTTCTCTGACCCTAAATTGCGGGCTGGGTCAGTAAATTTACGGGGCCAGGGTGAAGTTTTTAGAGTCAACTTATTCACCCTAAGGAACTTCCTTTATGCGTCAATTGATTTTGGGCCAGCTCAAGTGCAACGAAACCGAAGACTGGGGTGCCGACGAGTGCCGCCTCGAAGTTATCGTTGACGGCACGCTACAGCCCCACCTCAAACGCAGCCTCAACGATGGCCACACCTGGGCTCTCAACCAGACCTACACCTTTAACAATGGTGTAGAAATCAAGCTCTGGGACGAAGATTCTCCCGACGCCGACGATTTTTTGGGCTCTGCGCGCATCACCACTGGGTTAACCTCGGGCGCTACCGCCACGTTTACCCGCGATGGGGCCAACTACCAATTGCGCTACCAGGTCGTCGATATACCCGATGTCGACCCGGTTGCCAGTGCGATCGCCGCCTTTGAGCAATCCACCCAGCCGGGGGTATGGCCCCAGATTAGCAAAGCCGAGCTAATTCAAGACCTTCGCGCTACGGTGGCCAACCCGCTCAACATCAACCAAAACTACACCCCCTTCTGCGGCCCCACCGCCATTGTGTTTGAGCTGGTGTCTAAACAGCCCGTCCGCTATGTTGACTTCTGCCGCTCTCTCTACGAAACCGGCCAGTTCCGTGGCCGCACTAAAACCGTGCGCCCCTCCGATGGTCTGCGCCAGAGCAAAATTCGCTCCGGCATGTCCGCCGCCGACTGGATGCTGATTGCCACCCTGCGCGATGCCGAGAACCTGATCTTTCCGGTGACGGGAGACTCTGGCAGCCTCGAAAACAACGTCGCTGGCATCACCACCCCCTGGGAAATGAAGGGCTGGATTTCCGAAATTTTGGGCTACAGCCAAGTCGATTTTGAATCCACCTTTGTCTACGGCGAATTTGACGCCATGAAAAGCGCAGACGCCGCCCACCGCCAGGGGGGTGTGGCCTTTGTCCTCATCGACGCCGCCATGCTCGGCGGCAGTGCACCCACCGTGGCCTACCCCAACCACTGGATCGCCTACCAAGGCGATCTCAGCATTGACAACGGCGTTTGGTATAAGCACGACAGCGGCCACATTCG
The DNA here is from genome assembly GCF_034932455.1 of Leptolyngbya sp. CCNP1308. Taxonomy (NCBI): domain Bacteria; kingdom Bacillati; phylum Cyanobacteriota; class Cyanophyceae; order Leptolyngbyales; family Leptolyngbyaceae; genus Leptolyngbya; species Leptolyngbya sp. CCNP1308. Next base: position 311,305 of record NZ_JAYGIH010000074.1, read on the forward strand.
CTTTAAGTGCTACAGCTGGGGGAGGTTTATCTCCGTAGACCTGGGCGAAGGCTCCTTTGAAGACTACATGTGGGGCGTCGTGACGGGGCGTTAAGGGCAAAAGGGTAGGGGGTGGATAGAAGGGGGTAATACCAAATCCCGAATGAATACCCCTGATTTGTAGGGGCGTAGCATGTTACGCCCCTACGCTACGGTCTTGATACAGCTGTGGAAATGGTGCATTGCTTCGCGTTGGCGTTAGCCTCGCCCGAGCGATATGCACCCTACGTTCGCCTACTCTGTCGCCACCAGGGCGACCATGCCGTGGTGGGGGTGCGGCTCAGTGCTGCCGGGCCGATCTTGTCGGGTAATCAGGTCAAACACGTGATCGCCCACCGCCGATCGCACATCCGGCTCCAGCTCATGGAACACATCGCGATTCAGCGCAAAGGCCAGGTTCGCCTCATCCACTAGCTGCTGAATTAGCGCCTCATCCACCGGCAGAGCGTTCAGCGCTTCGCGGTACTTGAGTTTAAAGTCGCGCTTCGCCTCGATCGTGGGCAGGTCATCAAACTCGTGGAGCGCGGTACCTTTATCCGGCGGCAGATTCAGAGCCGATCGCACGATGTGCCGCAGCCCCTGCCCCCCCGAGAGATCGCCCATATAGCGCACGTAGGCGTGGGCCACCAGCAAGGCCGGATTGGTGGCCGAAACTTCAAGGATGCGATTGACATAGCGCTGGCCCGCTGGGGTAGCGCTGATTTCGTGCTGCCAGCGATCGCCGTAGTAGTAGGCCAAGTCGCCCTCTAGTGGCCGGGTGCGCAGCAGTTCGGCAAACACCATCGGCCCCACCACGGGATGGGTTTGATGGCTAGCCATCTCAGCTTCTAGGGTGCTGTAGAGAAAATAGAGGTCGGCGGTGAGCTTGCGAAAGGGCTCTAGCTCGACCACACCCTTCAAAAAGCACTTCATAAACGCCGTGTTTTCAGACAGGGTATGGGAGATTTGGGTACCTTCGCGCAGCCGTTGAGCTAGGTCAGTCATAGGAATTTACCTGGGTGAGCGGTTAAAAATCTTTTCATCACTATACAGCTATGAAGCGGATAGTCAACTTTTCTGCTTTAAGTTTTGTGTCTTTCGAGTGTCGCCTACTTCTCCCTTTCAGCAAGAGCTCTGACTCTATAGCCTCTTGGGATATAGAACGTCAATTCTGAGCTTGGGCCTGTCCTAATCTGCTGTCAATCGCCCATTGACAATCAATCACTAGCTAGTGATAAAGTGTCTTTCAATCCTTTAGACCCGTAAATTCCCATGGTGACTGCCCTCCCCAAGTCCGCACCCCAGCCCGGTGACAACTCGGTCAAAGCCGCTATTGAAGAAAACCTGCTATCGCCCCGGTTCTACACCACCGACTTTGACAAAGCCGCCACGATGGATCTGTCGCTACAGGCAGAAGAACTCCAGACTATGCTGGAGGAGATGCGGGCCGACTACAACCGACACCATTTCAGCCGCGACGATTCCTTCAAGCAAGGGTGGGATCAGATACAAGGGGAAGAGCGGCAGGCGTTTATCGACTACCTGGAGCGATCGTGCGTCTCAGAATTTTCGGGCTTTTTGCTGTTCAAGGAACTGTCGCGGCGCATCAAAGATCGCAGCCCGGTGCTGGGTGAAATCTTCAGCCTCATGGCCCGCGATGAGGCCCGCCACGCCGGGTTTCTCAACAAGTGTATGCAGGACTTCCACATTTCCCTCGACCTGGCCAAGCTGACCAAAACCCGCGAATACACCTTTTTCCCGGTGGAGTGGATTGTCTACGCCGTCTACCTGTCTGAGAAAATTGGCTACTGGCGCTATATTCTCATCTACCGCCACCTAGAGCAGCATCCCGAGAACAGCTTCTACCCGCTGTTCAACTACTTCGAGAGCTGGTGTCAGGATGAAAACCGCCATGGGGATATCTTTAAGGCGTTGGTGCGATCGCAGCCTGCCATGTGGCAAACCTGGCAGGGCCGCCTCTGGAGCCGCTTCTTCTTGCTCTCGGTCTTTGCCACCCACAGCCTGACGGTGCACGAACGGGCCAAATTCTACGAAATGCTGGGTCTAGACGCCACCGAATTCGACAAAGAAGTCGTCCGCAAGACCAACGACACCGCCGCCCGCGCCTTCCCCGTCTATCTCAATGTCGAACACCCCGAATTTTTTCCGCGTCTGGAACGGGCCGCCGCTCGCAACCTAAAAATTAAGCAGCTGGCAGAAAGCGCTGCTCCTCAATGGCTCAAGCAGATCCGCAAACTGCCCCTGGTGATTGGAATTGTGGACGACCTGCTGCGACTTTATCTAATTAAGCCACTAAATGCAGAAGCCTTGCGCGGTACGATTCGATGATCGAGCAACGCCGCAGGTTGGCTGGGGCGATTCGCGAAGCCTATAGCCTGCAGCATCCCAGAAATGGGAGCCGACTCGGAACGGGTATCCGTGCCGGAATCGCAAAACCCACAAAACCTATTGCCATGAAGGCACACTTCGCCCTGCCCAGCCCCTAAGATCCCTGATTCTCTGATTTAAAGAGGCTAGCCATCAGGGCTAGTTCTGCGGTTTTCTAGAACCCTAGCAGGCACCCCTACCGCTACCGAGTAGGGCGGAATATCTTTTGTTACCACAGCCCCAGCGCCAATGGCACTGCCGTAACCAATCGTCACCCCATCTAAGATTTTGGCCCCGGTACCAATCCAGCATTTGTCTTCAATCGTAATGCCTTTTGTCCTAGAGCCCACATGGCGATGTTGTTTGGCATAAATACCGGCCATAGAGGCAATCATACATTCACGACCAATGGTAATGTTGCCAGGCCCAGACACACAGGTAAAGGGGCCTATATAAGTTCTCTCACCAATATCAATGGTGCAGTTATTTCCTAGACGAATGCTAACATTTCGGTCTAGGGAAACATCTTTACCCAACTTCAGTAGGCTATTCTCAAAATCGCAGTTCAAAATAGAATATCTGAGGATACGGATATTATCGCCAGCAATAACATGGTCGGCACCAAGAATTTCAACCCATGCCTGAATATAAGGGTCTTTTCCCCAGGTCTTAGATAGAAGAGGGTAAAGAAGCTTTCTTGCTACTGTTCCCAAAGGGCGAGGAATTGGCTCAAGCAGGGAAAATATGAGTTTCCTGAGCACATGTTTTTTTGAATTATTGGAGCTGACGATCTCTGTGTTCTGAGGCTTAATATCTTCAGATCTAGGCCCTTCGCTGATTTCAATTTTCATTGCAGGAACTCCGTTCTCTTTGCAAACTTAGTAAGTCTTGTACGCATCAACAAATGAGCTGTGATTCATTGTGACAAAAAACAACTTTGCGAAGCTTTGACGGCAAGGCTTTTAGCAATCGGCTTCTTAACGCAATGAGTTCTCATCCTTTATCTGGGCTAGTAGAACACTGTTCTTTACGGGTTTTAATTACTCTAGCGGGTACCCCCACTGCTATCGAGTATGGGGGAATATCACGGCTAACAACGGCCCCAGCTCCAATCACACTCCCTGTGCCAATGGTTACTCCGTCAAGCACTTTAACTCCCGTACCTAGCCAGCAGTCATCTTCAATCGTTATGCCTAACGTAGTTAATGGCTGAGAATGCATAGGTCTTGTTAAATCATCGAACCCGTGATTATTGGCATATATGCAGCAGTGCGATGCAATCATGCAGTTGCTGCCAATATTGATTGCTCCAGGCCCTGCTAAACAGCAGTAAGGCCCCAACCCCGAGTTTTCTCCAATTACAACGCCGCTTGATTGACCCTGATGTCCACAATCTCTAATGCTCACTCCGAGATCGATAGACGCATTGGCCCGAATCTGAATGAGATTGCCCATGCTATGAATCTCAGCGTATTGATTGATCCAAGCACCTTTTTCAATAGAAATACGGCTTGTGCCGCTGAATCGAACTCTCGATCCGATTGTTACAGAACTATCTAATTGCTTAAATAAAGGCCGAAACCCTATGACTCTTATCACCTTTCCAGCTTTTGTTGGAAAGGCACTCAAGCTTCCCGTTATGACCGACTCAAGCCCTCGTCTTAAATAACTCATGCTTCAAGTTCTCTATAAATTGACTCGTCATGATTGCGCTGATGTATTCTGCGGATGCTCATTTTCAGTCCTCCTGTCTTACTCAGTTTTCCTGTTAATGTATGCGTTAACCTAGTTGAGGAACATTCTTCTCAGTTTTAGTCGATAGAGACTTGCAAATCAAAGGCTTTGAAAAATGTTAAATTCCGAGACTCCTCTACCATGGAAGGTTATTCGGGTCTTCTTAAGTTTTAGATTTCAAGAGACAGATGTAGCCTAATAAGGGGGTTTAACCTTTCAAATTCATCTATCAAAATAGGCTTACTCGTAATTCTTTGCTCCCAGAAAATCTAGGTATACATATCTGAGCAATGCCAGTACTTCGCGGCGTAAATTTGTTCACCATTGCGCCAGCCATTGGCTTGCCGCAGGCATGATTTCCGCATCAAAGTACTAGTCCTCAACGGCATAAATTTGGCCTGTCAGAGTCAGCTCAGGCAAGGAATTTAAGCCCCTGGTTCATTGACATGCAGATTTTGGACGTACAGCACGAGAATGTTCATTCCTGTGCTAACCGCATCCCAAAGAGCAGACAATCTGCTACCGCAAGTCAATTTGGCTGTTAAAAATAGAGGCGACTACAGCACTGATAAATTTAGCCAGTGGCAAAACTAACATCAGCCAGGCAAAAAGCTGATATTGCTTGGCTTAGCTAACGTCAATTACTGGAGAGAAACTGAACGGAACATTCTGAAATGCTGGGAATGTTGCGCTTAATCAATCAGTGCGATCGCATTACTTCTGAAAAATTACTTGTTTAGGGGGGAGTCAAGCCGCCTGGGATTCTCACCGCCATGACCGGCAGGCAAACTCGGCTTAAGCGGGCCAAGCGCAACCCCTTCAGCAAAGGCTGATAGATATCGGTGTAGAAGTATGACTTGTTAAGAATTGGCATGAACATACATCAACTTCATACAAGCTTTGCGTAATTGTTAAGCTCTCAATTACGCGCAAGACAGAGGGTTTGGGTTAAGTCTACTGCCAAAATCTTTCGGCGACAACCCATGTCAATTAGTCCTGTATTAATTCATCCGGGAGAATGGTTCCAGTTAGATCAGCGTGGGTCAAGGTTGCCCCCATTAGGTCAGCTCCCTGTAGATTGGCCCCGCGCAAAATTGCGCCAGTTAGGTCGGCGTAGCTCAGATCCGCCCCTTGCAGGTTGGCCTCACTGAGGTCAGTCTTGGGGGCATCGGGCCGAAAGCTTTGCCCCAGATGAGCACGACAGAGTTTGACCCCGCTCAAATTGGCCTGGGCCAACTGAGCTCCACTGAGGTGGGCGTAGCTCAGATTAGCCCCCTGCAAGCTGGCTCCAATTAAATTAGTTTGCTGGTCAGAGGTGGGGCGTAGGTCGGCGTCAATAAGCAGCGCCTGAGATAGATCGGCGTGTTGAAAATTGACGCCGCAGAGAATGGCTTTGATTAAGTTAGCGCCCCTCAGGTTGGCGTTGACAAACACGGCCCCGCTGAGGTCGGCATCGCGCAGTTGAGCCTGGGCACATTGAGCCTTGGTAAAGTCGGCTCCCCACAGCAGGGCTTCGCTGAGGTCGGCCTGAATAAAGCTGCTGTGGGTAAAGTGGGTGCGGCCCAAGCGAGCCTGGCGTAGGTCACTGTGGCTAAAGTCGGCCCCGCTGAGATTGGCTTGTAGTAGCTCAATGTCTACGAGCCTAAGGCCCGAGAAGGTGCGATCGCCCCTGCGGTAACGCTCTACAATCTCAACTGCATCCATAGATCACTCGCAGCGCAAACACCCCAGCAGTGTACAGTACACCGTCCACTTGAAGCCCTGTGCTTAAGGCTTTGTGAAGACTCCGAAGATATACCTAAAAAGCGATGAACTTCACGGCTTAGCGCCGACGGTGCTCGGTAACCTATGCCACCATCAGAACTATCCCAGGGAAGAAAAAGCGGGAGAGGCACTCTGCTCCTTCGCGCCGATATAAAGGCAACCTCTAGTCTGAAAAGTCGTCACTCAAATTCTGTTATCGAGATCTGGTATCGAGATCAGCAGGTTTCCACCTAAAACCTGTCCAGGGTTTCACTGCGACCAGCCCAGTGGGTCGAGTTCGCCCCTAAGCGGATATTTTTTTAGATGGAATCTTCCAGGGCCACGGTTACTCCATGGCCGATCTGACCTGACAGCGGGAATTCTCTGAGTTCACCGGGCGGTAACTCACGCCCTAGGCCACAGCTCTTGCGCCAGAGATAGCCAAGACGGGCGCGCCATCCACTTCCCCTAGCTGTTACGACGGGGCAAAGGGATGGAGCTGCCGTTACCCGCCATGCTTTGGGCCGCACACCCCCTGAGCTGGCTCCCGTTAGCTCAGTTAGATAGGCGATCAATGCTTGCCGATATGTGCTGTTCGAGGAAGATATTTCCTCGGCGGCGACTGCTTTTTGCTGCCGAGACTACCGTAAACCACTACTGAAAACTGTAGGTTAATATGACTGTCGCTAAAAATCGTACTAAACAATCTGCCCCTGTCCATCCGCAGAACACTGCGGCCCAGACGCCCCCTCAAAATTACTCTATAAGTAAGCTAGATATTCCTGTAGATAGCCCACCTTTTTGCCGCGTGACCAACAATATTAAACCCCTGCTCGAAAGAGTTTACCCCCCAGAAACCGCCGAGTGGTTGACCACCGAAATCTTTGCCCTGATTAAAGACACTCTGTGCCCCTCAGGCCGCGAAGATCTGAAAAAGTGGAACCACAATAATGTTTTGCTGATTACCTATGGCGATACCATCATCGATGGCGATTCGCGGAGCGATCCCTACGGGAATCGCCCCCCCCTGTCGGTACTGGCCGAGTTTCTCGAAACCCACCTGTACGACACTATTACCGGCGTCCACATTCTGCCCTTTTTTCCCTACAGCTCTGACGATGGCTTTGCCATCATCGACTACCTCAAGGTCAACACCGAACTGGGCAGCTGGGACGACATTAAGCGCATTGCTACCAGTTTCAACTTGATGGCCGATCTGGTGATCAACCATATCTCCAGTCAGCACGAGTGGTTTGAGCAGTTTAAGCACAACGAACTTCCTGGCCGCAACTATTTCATTACCGCCGATCCCAGCGAAGATCTGTCCCAGGTGGTGCGGCCCCGCAGTTCGCCACTCCTGACCCCTGTAGAAACTACAGAAGGGGAAAAGCATGTCTGGACGACCTTCAGCGCCGACCAGGTCGATGTCAACTTTGAGAACCCCGATGTGCTGATTGAGTACGTCAAAATTATTCTGGCCTACGTTGAGGCCGGAGCGCGCTACATTCGCCTCGATGCGGTGGGTTTTTTGTGGAAAAAGCACGGCACCAACTGCATGCACCTGCCCGAAACCCACGCCATGGTGCGCCTGTTCCGCGAGATTTTGCAGCTAGTTGACCCCGGCATTTCGCTGATCACCGAGACCAATGTGCCCAACCGCGAGAATCTGAGCTACTTCGGCAACCGCAACGAAGCCCACATGATCTACAACTTCAGCCTGCCGCCGCTGCTGCTGAATGCGCTCATGCAGGGCCGCTCAGACCACCTCAAAACCTGGATGATGAGCATGCCGCCCGCCCCCATCGGCTGCGCCTACTTCAACTTCACCGCCTCCCATGACGGCATTGGCATGCGCCCCGCCGAGGGGCTGCTGGCTGCCGATGAGTACGAGCAGCTGATCGCGGCCATGCGCAATTTTGGCGGCAAAATTAGCATGCGCAGCCGCCCCGACGGCACCGAGTCGCCCTACGAGATCAACATTTCGCTGTTTGATGCCCTCAAGGGCACGGTGAAAGGTGAAGACCAGTGGCAGGTAGAGCGCTTTCTCTGCTCCCAGACCATCATGCTGGCCCTGGAGGGGATTCCGGCCTTCTATATCCACAGCCTGCTAGCTACCCACAACTACGCCGAAGGGGTAGACGAAACCGGCCACAACCGCACCATCAACCGCTATAAGTGGGATTTGAAGGAGCTAGAAGCCGCCCTAGCCGACCCAACCACTCCCCACGCTAAGGTTCTGACGGAACTCAAGCGGCTGATCAAGATTCGCCGCCAGCAGACGGCGTTTCATCCCAACGCCACTCAGTACACGCTGCACCCAATGAATTCCGCCCTGTTTGCTTTCTGGCGGCAGAGCCTGACCCGCGACCAGAGCATTTTCTCGGTGCACAACCTCAGCGACCAACCCCAAGAACTGCGCCTCAGCGACCTCAACCTAGTCAGCACCGACGACTGGTATGACCTGATCAGTGACGACAGATTTCCTGATCTAGATATGGCCTATATTTTGAAACCTTACCAGTCAGTATGGATTACCAACAAACCCAACTCGGCCCACGACGACAGCATGCCCACGCTGCTGTAGCCAGCTAAATTCAAGGGGAATCTAAGACTTAGATTCCCCTTGAATTTAAACTTGAGTACTCTATGACCAGCACAGAAAATTACCTCACTATTTTTATTGTGGGACTCCCCCAACTCCTGGACACGTCCGTGTGAGGCGGTGCGGTTGGCATGGGCACGTTGTCTGGAGCGAGAATGAAGTGTTGGGTAAAGGTGTTTGGGGACGAGCAACTGTTGTTGCCCTGCGGATCAATGATCCATTGGTCGTGACATTTTGAAAGGTTAGAAAGATTCTGGTAACGAAAATAACTGAGAATTTCGATGCTTTTCGAGGGCGCAGGCCCTGCGCCCTTACCTGGGCGTATCTTCTTTGCCGAAAAACTCTTTAGGGATCGTATTTCCATGGGTGTCGGTTAGAAATGCCGATCCTTGCCTACTTTTCGGTACTTCTACTGCCCCCTCGTCCCATAAATTGCCCGTGAACACTCACTCCGTAGGGCACCAGATAGGTCAATCCGGCGGAGATCCAGCGGGCTTGGGTCATGGTGCCCGATCGCACCGCCGCCCCGTGGTTGATCACAAACAGCAGGGTGCCAATCAGCAGGGCAACTCGCACCGCTCGCTTTGCCATCTGGGGGGTCACCAGCGCCTTGAGATAGCCTTTGATTGCCTGCATGGGTTAAGCTCTCGCACTCAATGAGAACCCCTTTCCACCTAGGAAAGGGGCGGGCGGTGGGGCAAGTTAAATCGGTGAGAACGGCCTAGTACGCTGCGGCAGAAATGACCCTATTGTTCAGAATGCTTGAAATGCCTATACCCTAAGGCTTTTTCACTTTGCATTTTGCATTTTGAACTCCGCATAGCGGTACTAGGAGGCGATCGCTTCTTTGACCAAATTTTCTTCCCACTTGCGGGGGGGGCTGGCGCGGCGAATGGTGCGCCAGATCTGGGTGGCCGCCAGGGTGCCGTCGGCCACGGCCACGGTTACCTGGTTGACGCCCTGCTTGAGGTCACCGATCGCAAAGATGCGATCGTGGGTGGTCTGGCACATATTGTTGGTCACCAGGTTCTCGCCATCCCACTCCAGGTTGGGGATGCCTTTGAGGTAGTGGTTATGGTAGACCGAGCCCATGTTGATCAGGCCGGTGGTGGCTTCGATGACGGTGCCATCGGTCAGCTCTACACCACTCATCTTGTGGTGCTCGCCGAGGAACTTAGCGATCGGTGCTTCGTAGAGGGGATAGCCGTAATCGGCTAACTTAGCCCGCATTTCGTCGCCAACGGTACAGAGGCCGTGGGTGAGTACCGAAATGTAGGGGGTAAACCAGTCGAGCACAAAGGCGGCGTTAATTTGCGACTCTTTGCCGGCAATCAGCACCGCTTTTTGATCCCACATATCGAAGCCGTCGCAGATCATACAGACGTGCAGGGTGTAGCCTGCGTAGTCATAGACGTTCTGCATGTCGTCGAGCTGAGGCAGTACATCGATCACGCCCGAGGCCGCGATTAGGTACTTGGTGCGAAACACAGGGTACATGCTGTCGGTTTTGCCCACTTTGACCTGCACCGCTAGCTGGTCGCCCTCATCGACGACATCTTCGACGTAGCCACGCAGGTAGTCTGCGCCCCAGTCCACCGCCTGCTGAACGCCGTGGTTGAGAATTTCGCGTCCAGGCGTGTCGGGGTCAAAGCCGACCACGTTGCGCACCTCTTGCATCCACAGCGATCGCCCCTTGCCCTTTTCAATCACCAGGCACTTAAGACCGTAGCGGGCCAAATAGATAGCCGCCGACAACCCTCCCATCCCACCGCCGACAACGATGGCGTCATAGACCTGGTCGGTGCGTTCGTGGAGGTTTTTGCGAGAGAGTTTCATAGTGGCAATAGAGCGAAAGGACTGCAATAGAGCCTAGGCGGCGAAAGGCCCACACCTCTAGGCTAAAAGGTTTTGCCAAAATCGAGATGAGAATTAACAGAGACCTTAATGAGCACAGCCTGTACCGTACCAGAACTTGATTCGGACGGTAGCTGAGGAGTCTGAACAATCTCTGTTATTGAGTGCGATCTGGCGATCTCTAAAGAATCAACCCAGTCGAGAGAGCCCGGCCCAGAGACTACCAATTGCAATCGGTAGACGGTGCCTGGCTCCGATTGGCCCGATCTAAAAAGGCAAAGGGGATTGCACAACCCCCTTTGCCTAACACTCACCGAGGGTGAGACAGAGGGCGATTAGCCCACGAAGGCCAGACGGGGTTCGGAAACACCAGCAGACTCGGTACCGTTCAGGTAGGCCAACATGGTGTCGGCGTCAGAAACTTCGAAGGGGTCGATGGGGCAGTTGTCGCCGAAGTCGGGCTCCACAAAGATTTTCTCGATGTTGCCGTCGTTGGCCAGCATGGAATAGCGCCAGGAGCGCATGCCAAAGCCCAGGTTGGACTTGTCTACCAGCATGCCCATCTTGCGGGTGAATTCGCCATTGCCGTCGGGCAGCAGGAAGACATTCTTAGCGCCGACCTTTTGGCCCCACTGGAACATCACAAAGGCATCGTTTACGGAGACACAGACAATAGCGTCAACGCCGTGGGCCTTAAACTCTTCGTACAGCTCTTCGTACCGGGGCAGGTGGTTAGAGGAGCAGGTGGGGGTAAACGCGCCGGGCAGAGAGAACACCACAACCTTCTTGCCAGCGAAGATATCGCTGGTGGTCAGATCTTGCCAGCGGTAGGGGTTAGGCCCACCGACTGACTCATCTCGCACACGGGTCTTAAACGTAACGTCGGGCACCTGCCCAGTAGCAACAAACGCAACCATAAATTACCTCTTTGTTTGGTCTTACAACAACTTAACTGCGGTCTCAGCCATTGCTGCTTAGCTCAGAATAATTCCGAGTTAAGAAATCTTCAATAGGTATACTAGCCTAAAATCTAGAATTATTGCAAAGCCAGACTGATTCTTAGATGAGAATGCTAATCTGTTAAGGGTAGGTTATCGTAGTATGTCAAGCTACCGTCTGGGCTGTCGCCTAGATTGAGCAAAGCTGCCGCTGCGTTGAAGTTCCGGAGCCAGGGAATATGTCGTCCCAAGCCGATCAAATCGTCACTATGCTGAAGTCGCGGGGGTTGCGCGTCACTCCCCAGCGCTTTGCCGTGTATGCCAATCTACTGGGTCGCTACGACCACCCCACCGCCGACGACATTCTTCACGACCTCAACCAGGACGCGCCGACGTCGTCCCAGGCGACGGTTTACAGCTCCCTACAGGCTCTGCGGGGGGCAAACCTCGTCCGCGAAGTGCTACTCGAAGAGGGGGTCTGCCGCTACGACGCCAATGTTGGCCCTCACCATCACTTTCGCTGCCAGAGCTGCGGGGCGATCGCCGATATCCCCTGGGAGACCCTCTCCAGCCTCAACCTGCAAACCCTCAGTCCCCGCTGGCAGGTCGAGGGCTATGAGGTGACGGTGCGGGGCTTGTGCGATCGCTGCCAAGCCGGGTAGGTCAATTTTAGATTTGCGATTTTGGATTTTGGCCCGAGCGACCTGTATAGGCTACAAACGGCTGCCCGACAAGCCTTAGAATACCGAAGCTACCCGCTCCAAAATCACAAATCCAAAATCGGTATGAGACTATGACTGAATCGACGCCCATCACTAGTCCCTGGCAGCTCAAACCGTGGTGGTGTCAGCCCTGGTCAATTGTGCTGACGGGGGTGGCGATCGTAGGCGGTAGCTGGCTAATCTCTCCATCGCCTCTGGCTTACGGCCCTGGTGGCCCTGCCGATTGGGGCCTGGATGGGGTTTTTCGTGCTGCTCTGGCCTCGCCTCATGCGCGAAGCGGGGCTGCTGGAGCCACACCAGAATACCAAGCAACCCTAATCTGTGATGACCGGCTCTTTGTTTGGGGTATGCCGACGGATGCTGTAGGACGCGTGCTCTAGAAGATATGGGAAAATCCGCCCTATGGTACGCCCCAAGCTGATGTTTCTCGCGGTCTTTGCCTGCGTTGTACTGTGGTTGGGCCGGGGAATGGCGATCGCACCTCACAGCCTGCTGGCTCAGGGATCAACACCTCGAACCCATCACTGTGCCCTAGCCCGCTGGCTCAGGTTAGGCGGCGGGCCGACCCTGGCAGATCTAGCGCGAGAGCGAGATCTGTACGTGGGTACAGCCGTCAATCTCAAGGCTCTAGGGCGCGATCGCCGGTATCGCCGCCGTTTAGCCCAGGAGTTTAACCTGGTCACCGCCGAAAACGATATGAAGCTGGAGCGGCTGCAACCGCGCTCCGGCGAGTTTGACTTTAGCCAGTCCGACCGCCTGATGGCCTTTGCCGCCGAGCACCAAATGGCGGTCAGGGGGCATACCCTGGTGTGGCACCAGGCCTTACCCGACTGGCTAGAGCAAAAAGACTGGAGCCGAGATCAGCTGGTGGCGCTGCTAGAAAACCACATCAAAACCGTTGTCGGGCATTATCGCGGCCAAATAGCGGCTTGGGATGTGGTAAACGAGGCGATCGCCGATGACGGCACCCTGCGCGACACCCTCTGGCTGCGCGGCATCGGCCCCGACTATATCGATATGGCCTTTCGCTGGGCCCACGAGGTCGACCCCGATGCCCTGCTGATGTACAACGACTACGGCGGCGAAGGGCTAAACGCTAAGTCTGACGCCATCTATGATCTGGTGCAGTCGCTGCGGGCCAAAGACGTCCCCATTCACGGGGTGGGGCTACAAATGCATGTTCAAGCCAACGCCTCCCCCAGTTCTCAGGAGGTCGCGGCCAATATGGCGCGGCTGTCCGACCTGGGCCTTCAGGTGCACATTACTGAAATGGATGTGCGGATTCAGCAGCCCGCCACCGCCAGCGATGGTGATCAACAGGCTGAGGTCTATCAAGCCATGCTGCAAACCTGCCTGCAAGCCGAAAACTGCAACACGTTTGTCACCTGGGGCTTCAGCGATCGCTACTCATGGGTGCCCGGTTACTTCGATGGCTGGGGCGAAGCTCTACTGTTCGATCGCGACTACCGAGCTAAACCTGCCTACCACAGCCTCTTAGAAGCCCTCGCGAACTCCCCAACCACAGACTAGTACGCTGCGGCAGAAATGACCCTACTGTTCAGAATGCTTGAAATACCTGTGCCCTAAGGATTTTTCACTTTTAATTTTGCATTTTGAACTCCGCATAGCGGTATTAGAACGGCAGCTTTTTCTTGCTGGCTTTTTCGCTGTCGTAATCGAGTTCCTTCAGCTTTTTCATAATGCGGCTGAAGTACTCCTGCATGTAGTCTTCGAGGGTGGTGATTTCATCTTTGGGAATGCCAAAGACCTCGTAAACCTCATCCATGGGGGCATCCAGCGGCTGGCTACCGGCGACCACCTCCACAAAGGCGAGGCGATCGGCGAAATTCCAGCCCCATTGAAAAAAGCCCGCCACTTTGCGAATCGCCCGCAGCAGCTCTAGAGAAATGCGGGAGACTCGGGCCTCTTGGCCGCACTTGCGCTCGCACAGGCGCATAATTTCGTAGGCACCCCAGGCGCGGGTGCCCGCCAGGGGAAAGCTGCAGTTCTCCGTTTCAGGCACCGACAGAGCCTTGACCGCGAACCGGGCGATGTCTTGGGTATCCATGTAGGCGATGGGGGCGGCTTCGCCCATCACCCAGATCGGCTGCTTTTCGAGAATGGGGATGGCGTACTGACCGATTAGCCCCTGGAGAAAGCCGCAGGGCTGGAGAATGGTATAGTTGAGCCCCGACTCGGCCAAAAATTTCTCGGTGCAGCGCTTGACGTTCATCAGCGGCACATGGGGAAACTTTTCGGAGTTAAGAATTGAGATAAAGATGAATCGCCCAACGCCTGCGTCGCGGGTGGCGTTGATCAGGTTGACCTTGCCCTGCCAGTCAACCTGCATGACCGACTCCGAGGGGCGGGCCGTCGAAGCATCAATTACCGCATCCACACCTTCAAGGGCTGGGGGTAGGGTTTCGGGCCTGGAGAGGTTGCCCCGCACCAATTCCACCCCCCACTCTCGTAGAAAGGCGGCTCGCTGGGCGCTCCTCACCAGGCAACGGACTTCGTGCCCCTCATCCAGGGCACGGCGGGCGATTTGCCTGCCAAGGGTGCCAGTAGCGCCAACGACCAATACTTTCATGAGGGAATTGATACAAAAGTTTAACTTCCTCTAAGAATATCAGATGGCTCCACCAGATACACCCCCGGAGTTAAATCTACTCTTCGCCGCCCTGCACTCGCAGCATCAGAAACCCAATTCCCAGGCCCACCAGGGTCAGGGTAAAGATAATGATCGCCGTATTAAAAATTTCGCCGCCCATACGCTCTCCTTCCACAGCACTATAGTAATTGAGCCAGTTGCCCAGCCCGCCGGGGATTGGCTTATCCCCTAGCCGCCCTCATTTTAGACCAGTTTGGTATCACCCCCCTGCGCTATGACTGCCCCCACAGCTTCCATGTCTCGCCTATCTTTGCCCCGCCCCCGACTGGCGATCACCCTGGGCGATCCGGCGGGCATTGGCCCTGAAGTTATCCTCAAGGCGCTGGGGGCCAAGGATTGGGCGGCAATCGCAGACATCACCGTGCTGGGGACGCGATCGCTCCTCCTCCAAACCGCCAAGGCCATCCAGGCATCTCCTTACGCCGGGCCGCTCCCAGACCTAGACCGCCTAGATTTTGTGGAGATTCCGCCGCCGCTGTCTCTAGATAAAGTCACCTTGGGCCAGCCCAGTGCCGCCACCGGGGCCGCCAGCTTTGCCTACCTGCAAACCGCCATTAAGGGTGCCGTCGCGGGGCAGTACGATGCGATCGTCACTGGCCCGATCGCTAAATCGGCCTGGAAAGCCGCCGGGCACCATTACCCTGGTCAAACCGAACTGCTGGCGGAGGGGGCCGGGTGCGATCGCTTCGGTATGGCCTTTGTGGCCCAGTCGCCCCACACCGGCTGGTGGCTGCGCGCCCTGCTGGCCACCACCCACATTCCCCTGGCCCAGGTGCCCAAGGCCCTTTCACCAGCGCTGCTCACCCAGAAGCTCGACCTGCTGATCTACAGCCTGAAGCAAGACTTTGGACTGGGTCAGCCCCGCGTTGCCGTGGCCGGGCTCAACCCCCACAGCGGCGAAAGCGGGCAGCTAGGCCGCGAAGAAACCGATTGGTTAATTTCCTGGCTAGAGCAGCAGCGCCAGCGCTATCCCCAGGTGCAGATCGACGGCCCCATTCCCCCTGATACGATGTGGGTGCGCCCTGGACAGGCCTGGTTTGGCACCGATGGCCGTGCCCTAGAAACCGCCCACGATGCCTACCTGGCCCTTTATCACGATCAAGGGCTGATTCCGGTGAAGCTGATGGCCTTTGACAGGGCGGTGAATACGACCGTGGGGCTGCCCTTTGTGCGTACCTCCCCAGACCACGGCACGGCCTTTGATATTGCTGGCAAGGGAATTGCCGATGCCAGCAGCATGGTGGCGGCGATGGAGGTAGCGGTGGCGGTGGTGAAGAGTCGAGGGTCATGGGGGATAGGGTGAGGTGGGGAAGGTGGGGGAGTTTTGAGTGATTAATTTTGAGTGTTGAGTTTTTAATACGGGGTATGAATTCAAAATTCAAAATTTAGAACTGGATCCTAGAACTGGTTTGTTTGGCATATCTTCCACGGAGCGTGCGGTAATGTACTGGGGTTGATGGTATCTGCGGTGGGTATGACAACTTCCAACAACCTCCATGACCAACTCCATCGTCTGGATGGTCAGGGCTACGGGGCGTACAAGTCGCTTCAGGGAGAATATGACTTTGGGGAGTTTGTGCTGCACATTGACCATGTGCAGGGGGATCCCTTTGCGGCTCCGAGTCGGGTGCGGGTGGTGGTGCCCCAGGCGGTGGCGGGGTTTCCTAAGAATCTGTGGGAATTGCCCTGTCGGGCGATCGCTCTGGCCGACTACCTCACCCGCAAGTTTCATCGGACAGTTCAGGGACGCGATCGCACATCAGGCTCGGGAAAGAGTGGCCTGATTGGCATTGTGCGACCCAGCCAGGCGATTCTTAACCGCAGTGCGGCGCGGGTGACGGCGGACGCGGTTGAGCTGCGGCTCACCGTGGGTCTACCGGCCTTTGGGCGGCGGATTGCCGGGCGACAGGCGGCGGAGTTGCTGTGTCAGGCTGTTCCCGATCTGGTTGGGAAGACCTTGTTTTACAGGGCGCTGGATGGGGCGCAGATTCAGCACCATGCCGATACGGCGGTGGATGCAGAGGCGCTGCGATCGCAGCTCTCCACCAATAACCTCATCGCCTTCATCGCCGATGGCGCAATCCTTCCCCGGCGCAGCGGCGTCGATGAACGTCCCCTGGCGGAACAGGCGATTCCCTTCACATCTCCTGAGTCGCTGCGGGTGACGCTGCACTGCCCCCACGCCGGAGCCGTGACGGGCATGGGCATTCCCCAGGGCATTACGCTAATTGTGGGGGGCGGCTACCACGGCAAATCGACCCTGCTGCGGGCGATCGAGGCGGGGGTGTACAACCACATTCCCGGCGATGGGCGGCAGCAGGTGGTGACGGAGCTGGCAGCGGCCAAGGTGCGGGCCGAAGATGGCCGCAGCATTGCTGGGGTGGATATTTCACCGTTTATTGGCAGTCTGCCTCAGGGCAAATCGACCCAGCAATTCTCGACGCCCAACGCCAGCGGCAGCACCTCCCAGGCGGCCAACATTATCGAGGCAATGGAAGCCGGGGCGACGGCCCTGCTGGTCGATGAAGACACCTCGGCGACCAATTTTATGATTCGCGATCGCCGCATGCAGACCCTAATTGCCAAAGATCGCGAACCGATTACCCCCTTCATCGACAAGGTGCGGCAGCTCTACACCGATTACGGCATCTCGGCGGTGCTGGTGATGGGGGGCAGCGGCGACTACTTCGATGTGGCCGACACCGTAATCGCCATGGACGAGTTTTGCCCCCAGGATGTGACCGAGCGGGCTAAGGCGATCGCAGCGGAGTACCAGACCGATCGCGAGGGCGAGGGCGGTTCCAGCTTTGGCCGCCCCACACCCCGCATCATTCAGCCCGCCAGCATTGACCCCAGCCAGGGCAAGCGCAGCGTCAAGCTACGGGTGCGGGATGTTGACCAGCTCCAGATCGGCACCGAGGCCATCGACCTGTCGGCGGTAGAGCAGCTGGTGGAGCCGGGGCAGGTGCGGGCGATCGCGGCGGCGATCGTCTACGCCCAGCGCTACCACATGACGACGAAAACCCCTCTGGCTGAGGCGATCGCCGCCGTTATGGCCGACCTAGACCAGTACGGTCTAGATAGCTTGACCGAGTGGCCCATGGGTGACTTGGTGAATTTCAGGGGCCTAGAGCTGGCGGCGGCTATCAACCGGCTGCGCACCCTGCGCACTCAATAGCAATGCGCCCCTGCAGCCCTCAGGTCTCCGCCACCCTTATTCGGCCCACTGCAAAGCCGTGGCAGCCGATGGCTTTCTGGTTTGGCTGATTTGGGTGAGAATGCGTTCTAAATGCCGCCCCGCACAGGGGTCAGAAAAGTGTTCTAGGGCGTGGGCACGGGCATTTTTACCGAGACGCTGGCGCAGCGCCTCGTCATGCCACAGGAGATCGATCGCCTCAGTCATGCTTTCAAGGGAGTTAGGCTCCACCAGCCACCCCGTTTCGCCATGAATAATATAGTCTTCAGCACCGTAGACGTTGGTCACAATCAGCGGACGACCCATCATCATGGATTCTACCAGGGTGACTTGCCCCGCCGCCGTAACCCCCTCTTTGGGCTGGAGCGGCACAATATTGAGTCTGGCCTGCTGAGCCAGGCGCAGGCATTCGGCTTTACTAATGCCAAAGGGCAGCTCAACTTGCTGCGGGATCGTCATGCCTTCCACAGCGGTTTTCCCGGTGGCCACTACGGTTTTAATGTTGAGCGCTTGCACCGCGTTAAATAATGTTAAAAAGTCGCGATGGGCCGACCCCAGAGATGCAATAAACGGCGTTTGGCGATCTTCTTCGTAGTCGATGGCAATGTCGGGCACCTGGTAGGGCACGAACTCAAAGCGATCGACGGGTAGGCCTAACCACTGGCTGTAGATCTCGATTTCCTTGCGGGTGTGCACCACAAAGTAATCAATCTGGCTGAGGCTGATCTGGGCGAGCTTTTGCCGCAGACCGGGTTTACAGGTACCCACGTTGAACAGCCAGGCCACCACAGGCTTGTGAGAAAATCTCAGTTTTTGCTGCAAGCCCACTGCCGAAGCCACTTGAGGAAAGACGGTAATAACGCCATCGGCGTCGGAGCTGAGGGCGTCAGCCGCCTGCCTCATATAGACCAGCCAATCGTCAATGGGCGTAAATTTAGATTTGCGATCGTGCCATTTTGGCAGCGGTTTTTGTCGCGGAATCAGCTGAAATGTGTGATCACCTCCCGGCACAAAGGGCTCTAGCCAGTTAGCGGTATCAATATTGTCAATATCTAAAAATGGTGCAGCGATCGCCCATTTCATGGTCACAACCTCGTTGGCAAGCAGCAAGAAAATTTATCGATACTCAGCTATAACTCTCAAGATATTGACCTAAGCTGATCAGGGAAAACACCTGACTAGCCTTCCGTTAAGTTACGCTTGAGCTAGACCCTGGTGGCCGATATTGGCGGTTCAATATCAGAGCGTCGTGTAGGTTATCACAGCATTAATCATGGGTTTTCCACGGGTGTGACAGGGCTGAGTTAAGGGAAGACTCCACTCCTGCATCGGTACCTACTCGATCTATCTGACTGCTCCAAAGCGATAGAGGCTAGGGATCCGGTCAAAATCTTTACTTAGCGTCTATCGTTAAACACTATAGCGTTCCCTAGCCATCTGAAGACCGCTACAGATCACATTAGGTTAGATAAATGCTGCTTTTTAAGGGCAGTCTGCCGATAAAAATAGAAAATAGGGAATGTAGAAATTGATCTACATTCCCTATTCTTTGGGTCGATGTGTTGTCTTAACCCAGGCACCTTAGCGCTGGCCATAGGTCAGCGGGTTTGCGGGTTTGTGGTGATGACCACCGGCCTAAGCCGACCACTAAACGGGTCTTGCCTGGATGACCATAGGCTGGTCTGGGGTCACGC
The DNA here is from genome assembly GCF_034932455.1 of Leptolyngbya sp. CCNP1308. NCBI lineage: Bacteria > Bacillati > Cyanobacteriota > Cyanophyceae > Leptolyngbyales > Leptolyngbyaceae > Leptolyngbya > Leptolyngbya sp. CCNP1308. The sequence continues at coordinate 330,865 of NZ_JAYGIH010000074.1, forward strand.
TGCTAGCGACCCGCTGCAGCAGGCGAGTCACCTGCTCAATATGCTGCTCACTGGTGTGGTTTTCCAAATAGTGCTGGTAAGCGGCCTCGGCTCTAGCGCTCGCCTCCTCAGGATGGCCCAGGACATGTACGATAGCGGCCTTCAACTCTTCAGGAGAGTCGGGTTGTACGCCCCAAACGAGACCCTGCTCAGCCATTTCTGTGGCCAAGCCCATGGTTTTGGTGATGATCACCGGTCTGCGGCAGGCCATGGCTTCCATTAACACCGTCAGGCCAGCGGAGTAGGTGTTGTTGACTAAGCTGACTACGGCAATATCGGCGCTGCGATAGAGATCGCGCAGTTCAACCCAGTCGAAATACCGCATTTCCATATTTTGGGGCGGTGGCTCAGGAATTCTACACCGCGTCTTAGAGGTGGCGTTAGGCGACACAGCACAGACTTTGATGTCTAGATCTAACTGATGGGTAGCCTTGGCGAGAGTGACATAGTCTCGCTGCTCTAACCCAGCGCTGGCGATCAGTGGACGATGCTTTTCTATCGTGCCAGGTTCGGGGTAAAAGAACTGCTTGTCGGTTTGCTCGGCCAAACAAGTTACGCCATCCTCAGGCAGGTTGAGCATGTCTTTTAGGGTTTGGGCCTTGAGAGCCGTGTTCACGGTGAATGCATTAATGCTGCGATACAGCTGAAACCATTTGAGCAGCAGCTTAGGCCGCCACCGTTCTGGACACATTACGTTCACGACCAGCCGGGGTCGATCTTTCTTGAACGAGGCGAGGAGGGCTAAGGGTAGACCACTATCTTCGCCGCAGCAGTAGATCACGTCATCGGAGCCGGTCTGGGCTAAAACCTGTCTTGCCAAGGCCCAATGGTGCGGTCTACCAATGATTTTAGCTAGGAATTTATCGAGGCCATTAACCAGACTGTCATCGTCAAAATCTGGCTGATGAACCTGAGCATTGAGCCTTTCTTTGAGCTGCCAAATAGTGTGTCGTGGCCCATGGCCTAGGGCGGCACGGGTAACGAAGTGCTCAAAGTCAAACTTTGTGCTGGTTAAAATGTGGAATTTTGAAGTATTGGCTTGACTATCTAAGGGTGTCATGGTGGATTGACCATAGAAATTTGTAGAGTGGACAGCGGCATTTAATGCGATTAATGCGATCGCATCTTTCTAAGCAGGTTTGAAAGCTTGAGAAAGGCGATTCTTTAGACCTGTCACAAAAAAACTCCTGGAGACTGAGCACACATCAAATTGCCTTTCCAAGATCTATGGTCTACAGCTGTATAAATAGGTATTTCAGCCGCCAGTCCAGCGTAGAAAGTAAAACCCATGACTCGGTGCCTCCAAAGATACTCAGTTGCTACCCTTAGCGTGAGGGCAATCATAATCACTCAAAATGCTTTGTCTGACTACAGGGCCAGAGAAAGCTCAGGTTTTATCAATAAACCTTCCCGAACAGCGCCAGACAAGGTTTCAAAAACCTACGACTAGCATGACGTTTACTACAGGCATGCATAGATGTATTCACAGATGGCTGGGTCAACCTATTGTTTGACCAAGGCGAAATTACAGATTAGCTCTGTAACCACGAGCGGCCACCATGACTACTACAGGATTGCCTGAGTCTCTGCCAAAGGTATCATGCTTACCGCGTGAGTCCATGGTGGTACTTACGTAGGAAACGCAATCTTAATCATTTTCGGAAGGCTTCAGCGTTTTATAAAGCTCTTATGTTGCGCTCCGCAGACCTTCAGGGGTTCAATCGGGGTTAATCCAGCTGTTGAGGCGCGCTAGGGCTATTTCCTCAATTGCCAGTAAAGCGGTAGTCATCTCTACATCCGTAGAATTGCGTAGTCTCCCCATAAAGTTCTCTAAAATTGAAGTTTTGGTGTGCCCCGCTACCGCCAAGATAAAGGGAAAGCCAAACTTAACTTTGTACTGCTGATTAAGGGCTTGAAATTGGTGGTATTCCTCGGCGGTGAGGCTAGTGAGCCCGGCGTTGCTCTGTTCTGATACCGAGGCTTCAGCCATGGCAACCCTCGTGCCCAAATCGGGGTGGGCGTTGATTAAGGCCAGCTGGTCTGCGGGAGCCATGGTTCGCACTACAGCCACCATGCGCTGGTGCAGATCGGCCACAGAGGTAAAGGGGCGCAGGGGCCAGACCTGAGCGGCGATCGCAGGTGTTTCCTCAAAGGCGGGGCCGAGGGCTGCCACAAAGTCGGCCTCGGCCATGGCGTTGAGCTGGTCTAGGGAGTAGGGCATGGGTCGCTGAACGGTGTCCTGAGCGGGTAGGTGGGAGGTGGGTAGGTGGGAGGTGGGTTATACCCCGTACCAGATGGCCTCGATCGCTGCGGCGGCATCCCTGGGTTCTGCGCCAGCATCGAGCCGCAGGGTGATGTGTCCCAGCTTCCGGCCAGGGCGAATAGCTTTGTTGTACCAGTACAGGGTGGCCCCAGGCCGTTGTTTCAGGGTCTCAAGCTTTTGGTGGTGGCTGGCTTCAGGCTCGTCTAGCCCCAGCAGGTTGACCATGACGGCCTGGGGACAGTTAAGCGTGGTGGGGCCGAGGGGGCGATCGCCCACGGCCCGCAGCTGCTGCTCAAACTGGGAGGTCGCACAGGCATTGAGGGTGTAGTGGCCCGAATTGTGGGTGCGGGGCGCCATTTCATTGACGAGCACCCGATCCGTTTGGGTGAGAAAGCACTCAATGCCGACGATACCCACCAGCTCAAGCTCCTCGGCCAGGGTGCGGGCAATGCCCTCCATGCGGCTGGCCACCCCGTCCCTAATCCTGGCCGGGGCAAAGACGCGGCGGCAGATCTGGTCAACCTGCTGGGTTTCTACGGTGGGGTACACCGCAATATCGCCCTGGGCAGAACGGGCCACCATGATGGCCAGCTCCTGCTGAAAGGGCACAAATTCTTCTAGCAGCACCGGGGCGCGGTTGAACTTAGCCCAGGTGGCGCTGAGCTGAGCGGCAGCTTGAATCACTGCGGTGCCGTAGCCGTCGTAGCCCAGGCGGCGGGTTTTCATCACCAAGGGAAAGCCGATGGCCTCAGCCTTGGCGGCGAGTTCGGCCTCGTTTTCGTCGCCCTCTAACCAGTCGTAGCGGGGGTTGGGGAGGCCAATCCGCTCAAAAAATTCTCGCTGGTGGCGCTTGTCGAGCACCAGGGCCAGCAGGTCTAGATCGGGGCGAAAGACGGTGCCCTGCTGGGCCAGAGCCTTTAGCCCCTCGCAGTCGATAAACTCGTTCTCAAAGGTAATCACGTCGCACTGGGCCGCCAGTGCAACCGTGGCGGCAACGTCGGCGACGGGGGCAAGGATGGTGGATTGGGCGATCGCCACGGCTGGGTCGGTGCTCTGGGGCGTCTGCACCAGTAGATCTAGGCCCAGTTTCTGCGCCGCTGGCCCCATCATCCAGGCGAGTTGCCCGCCGCCGATAACGCCGACTCGCTGAATGGCCTGGGGAGTTGCCTGCTCCATGGTGCTTGTACCGTTGTGCAAACCCACATTATCCCACGGCGGCTAACCGCCCCCGCTCATACGGCGGATCTTGAGCACGTCGGTCATTTTGCGAATTTGCCCGAAGGTTTGCTCGAGGTGGGCGTGGTCTTTGACATCGAGCCCCAGATCAATCTCGGCGGTTTGGCCGGGGAAGGTTTTGACCTGGGCCTTGTGGACGTTAATTTGCAGGTCTGACAGGTGCGAGAGAATGTCTTTGAGCACGCCCACGCGGTCGATCACCTCAATTCGCACCTCCACCGGGTAGGTCTGGCGAGTGCCGTTGTGCTCGCCACAGTTCCAGCTGACGGGGATGATGCGATCGCCCGGTATCTCCGCCAGGTTGGGGCACCCCTGGCGGTGGATGGCAATGCCCCGGCTGCCCAGCGACACGCTGCCCGTAATCGGCTCGCCGGGCAGCGGGTTACAGCAGCCGGCAATGTGGTGCACCAAACCCTCAATCCCCAAAATGGGGGCTTTGGAGGGAGCGGGGCGGTGGCGGCTGGTGACAGCCTCCGCTAAAAACTGGTCAGAATCTTGCAGCGATGACTCGGGTGACAGCGCCTCTAGGGGCTGTTTGGCCTTGACGGCCTCCCGCAGGCGATTGACAAAGGAATTGAGCGTCACCTCGCCGTAGCCCAGCCCCGCCAGAAAATCGTCAACGCTCTGGTAGTTGCAGCGCTCGGCGGCCATCTGGGCCGGTTCAGACTTGAGTAGGGCATCGAAGCCGCTGCGGCCCAGCTCTTTTTCGAGCATGTCGCGGCCTCGGGCGATGTTTTCGTCGCGGTACGATCGCTTATACCACTGGCGAATGCGGTTGCGGGCGCTGGGAGTGACGACAAAATTGAGCCAGTCGAGGCTGGGGTGGCTGTTCTTTTGGGTGATGATTTCAACGATGTCGCCATTTTCTAGCGGCGTGTCGAGGGTGACGATGCGGCCATTGACCCGAGCCCCGGCGCAGTGGTTGCCCACCTCGGTGTGAATGCGGTAGGCAAAGTCTACGGAAGTCGCCCCCCGGCTGAGGGGCACCACATCGCCATCGGGGGTGAACACGTAGACATCTTCGTCAAACAGGTTGCCCTTGACATTTTCGAGAAATTCTTTGGCGTCTTTGAGATCGTTTTGCCACTCCAGCAGCTGCCGCAGCCAGGTAAATTTTTCGTCGTCGGCGTTGATGCGGGTGTTGGTGGAAGCGCCGGTTTCTTTGTACTTCCAGTGGGCAGCGATGCCGTACTCGGCAATGTGGTGCATCTCTAGGGTGCGAATCTGCACCTCAATGGGTTTGCCCTTGGGGCCAATCACCACCGTATGCAGCGACTGGTAGCGGTTGGGCTTGGGCAGGCCAATGTAGTCTTTGAAGCGGCCTGGAATGGGGCGAAAGGCGTCGTGGGCGATGGCTAGGGCACGGTAGCAGTCTTCGTTGGTGCCCACAATGAGGCGAATGGCGGCGATGTCGTAGATTTCACTGAAGACTTTTTGCTGCCGCTCCATCTTGCGGTAGATGCCGTAGAGATGCTTGGGGCGACTGTTGACATCGACCACCTGAATCTCGGCCTGGTGCATGCGCTGCCGCAGGGTTTCGGCCACCTGCATCAGCCGCGCCTCCCGATCCGCCCGCTTTTCGGTGACGTGCTGCTGCATCTGCCGGTAGGCATCGGGCTCTAAATATTTAAAGGAGAGATCTTCGAGTTCCCACTTAAAGCGACCGATCCCCAGGCGGTTGGCCAGAGGAGCAAAGATCTCCATGGTTTCGCGGGCGATGCGGCGGCGTTTTTCGTCGCTGAGGTGCTCTAGGGTACGCATATTGTGGAGACGATCGGCCAGCTTCACCACAATCACCCGAATGTCTTGGGCCATGGCCAAAAACATGCGGCGAAAGTTTTCGGCCTGGCGCTCGGTTTTACTGTCAAAGTTAAACTTCGACAGCTTAGTTACTCCTTCCACTAGCTGTCGCACCTCATCGCCGAAGTGGCCCTCAAGTTCTTCGGGGGTGATGTCTGTGTCTTCGACAATATCGTGGAGAAAGCCGGAGGCAATCATGGCGCTGTCGCCGCCCAGCTCCCGCAGCAGCCCGGCTACGGCGATGGGGTGGCAAATGTAGGGCTCGCCCGAGGCTCGGTACTGGCCTTTGTGTAGGGTGTAGGCAAACTCAAAGGCCTGGCACACCAGCAGGTTGTTAGATTTATCTTCGGGGTCGTGGGCTGGGTCATCATGACTGTCATCGTGGTGGGTTAGCACGCAGGTTTCGAGCCAACCGGGCAGGGTGCAGTCATCGGGTAGGGGGGGATGAACTGTTGCAGTCATAAGGGTGCCAGTGACCTATCAGGGATTGCGGGTGAACCAGAAAAGCGCCAAAAACGAGAATTTGTATTTGAACACTCGCTTTGAGTGCTCGGCAAGACTCAATAGAGATGAATTGTGGATAAAATAGTACCGCCCTCCGACAGAGGAGGACGTCCACCGGTCTATATAAATTAGGCTTAAAAAGCAAACAGAAATCGTACAAACGTTCTGTCAATAGGCCCAGGTAACGGGGCTACAACAAAGCAGCGCGCCGAGATAGAGATAACCTACACCATAACTTTGAGAAAAATCCCATCTACTGCCCAGGCCGCAATAAATACTTAAGGCTGACTGGGGGTTGATGGATAGTTATGTATTAACCTTAACATTTGTCCCCGAGAAGGGGAATCAGCAATTTATCTCTAGCTATCGTAAAACATTGGCAAGCCGCTACCGATACGGCCCTGAAGGGATGATTTATCGATGAAGAAGGCCCTGGAAACGCTGCGATCGCACCTCCAGACCCTAATGGCCCTGGCACAGTCTGCTAACCCGGACGGGGGCGCTCTGCAGGCCCAGTTTTTGCTGACGCAGCAGCACTTTCAGCACCAGATGCTGCCTCTGGGAGACGATCTGCCCAGCGCCCAGCCCGTGCTGACCGAAATGAACCGCACCCTGCGGCTGCTGGCGATGGATGTGGCCTTTTTACAGGCGGCCCGCCAGTCCACCACGGCTCAGCAGCGGCAGCGGCAGATGGTCGAAAAACTGGGCCAATTGCTGAGCTTTTGCGAGGCCATGGCGCAGGCGATCGCCAATGAGGTTTAACGCCCCAGCCCAGGTGGTTTAATATTAGGGGCTTGTTGGGTTGATGGTTGGGAGTAGGTGCTTTGTATCAGTGCCCAAAGGAAGGGGAAATTGAACTGCAAGACGGTCAGCTAGCGCCAGAGCTGGCGGTCAAGGCTTGTCCGAGCTGTGGCGGCGCGTGGATTCCGCCGGAGAACTATGTCACCTGGCAACAGCAGCAGATTGACCCCGAGGCCCCTATTCAAGTGGCGGTGCTGCCGCTGTCGCTGCACACCGGTTTTGAGCCCGCTGCCCTCGACAACCGGGCGGCCCTGTGCCCCGACTGCCGCAGCTACCTGGTGCGGGGTCGCATTACCCTCAAGCAGGGATCGTTCTATGTAGAGCGCTGCCCCAACTGCACCGGCATCTGGTGCGATGGCGGCGAGTGGGAGATCTTGCAGCAGCTAGAGCTGCAGGCCCACATTGACTATATTTTTTCTGCCGATTGGCAGGCCCAGGTGCGCGAGCTAGAGCACAGCGAGCGAGAAAAACTGGCCACCATTGACAAACTGGGCCCAGACATTGCCCAGCGAGTGTTTGAGCTGGCCAACCTGCTGGAAGAACACCCAAATGGGGATTTTGGGGTGGCGTATTTGATGCGACGAGTTGATCAGTGAGTGAGTGGGTGAGTAGGTGGGTAGGAGAGCAAATCTCAACCCACCTAACCCACCTACTCACCTACATCACCCACTCACCTACCCTCAACCACTCCATGCCCGATACTCTCCTTGCCCTCGAATCTTTCTCGGTCACCTACCCTGGTCAGGGCGATCGCGCGGTGGATCGGGTCTCGCTAGACCTATCGCCTGGCGAAAAGCTGGGCCTGGTGGGTGAGAGCGGCTGCGGCAAGAGCACCCTGGGGCGGGCAGCGCTGCGGCTGTTGCCCCAGGCGACAGAGCTCCAGGGGCGGGTGTGGTTTAACGGCGAGTCGGTGCTCGACTTTAGCCCCCAGCGGCTGCGGCGGTTTCGAGGGGAGGCGATCGCCCTGATCTTCCAAGATCCGATGACGCGGCTAAACCCGCTGATGACCATCGGCGATCACTGCATCGAGACCCTACAAGCCCACCATTCTGAGGTATCCCACGGTGAGGCCAAGGCGCGGGCGATCGCGGTGTTAGAAAAGGTCAACATTCCCGCCAGCCGGTTTGGCCAGTACCCCCACGAGTTTAGCGGCGGCATGCGCCAGCGAGTGGCGATCGCCCTGGCGATGATTCTAGAGCCGAAGCTGATCATCGCTGACGAGCCCACCACCAGCCTGGACGTGACGGTGTCGGCTCAGATTCTCGATGAGCTGACCCGGCTGTGCGACGAGCTGGGCACGGCACTGGTGCTGATCTCCCACGATCTGTCGCTGGTGGCGGAGTACTGCGATCGCGTCGCCGTCATGTACAAAGGCCGCATAGTAGAAGAGGGCACGGCGGCGGCGGTGTTTCAAGACCCGCAGGATGACTACACGCGATCGCTGGTGGAGTCGGCCCTGGAAATGCAGCAGGCCGAGGGGTTGGCCTACACCGCTAGCGCAGTAGACCCCATCTTGCGGCTGACAGACGTAAAACAGCACTACACCCTAGAGGCCAACCCGATCGCTCGGCTGTTGGGCGGTCAAACGTCTAAGGTGATCAAGGCGGTGGACGGGGTAACGCTAGAGATTTACCCCGGCGAGGTGGTGGGGCTGGTGGGCGAGAGCGGCTGCGGCAAGAGCACTCTGTCGCGCACCATTCTGCAACTGGTGAAACCTACGGCGGGCCAGGTAGTTTTTGACGGTACCGACCTCACCACCCTGTCGCGCGAAGCCATGCGGCAGCAGCGGCGGCAGCTGCAAATGGTGTTTCAAGATCCCCACGCCTGCCTCAACCCGATGATGACCGTAGGCAAAAGCATCGCCGACCCGCTGCTGATCCACGGGCTGGCCACCGTCGCCGAGGCTGAAAAACAGGCCCACGACATGCTCGCCCGCGTCAGCCTCAACCCCACCGCCGACTTCTTTGATCGCTTTCCGGGCGATCTGTCGGGGGGGCAGCAGCAGCGGGTGGCGATCGCCCGCGCCCTGATCACCCATCCCAAGCTGGTGGTCTGCGACGAACCCGTCAGCATGCTCGACGCTACGGTGCAGACCCAGGTGCTCGATCTAATGATTGCCCTCAAGCATGAGTTTGACCTCACCTACCTGTTTATTACCCACGACCTGTGGGTGGCGCGGTTTATGTGCGATCGCATTGCCGTTATGCAGCAGGGCAAAATTGTCGAAATTGCCCCGACCAAAACCCTGTTTGCATCGCCCCAGCACCCCTACACGCAAACCCTGCTGCAAGCGGTTCCCGTCCTGGCAACGGGGGTATAGCGATCGCCAGAACGTTTAGGGCATTTCGTACACCTCTGGAGCGATGGCATTGCTATCTAAAAGCCGACGGCGTTCTGTCTGGACGGCGCAGCTCGCTCAGCAGGGCAGCACCGCGAGAATGGTTTGGGGAGCCTAAGCCAAATCAATGCGAAGCCGTGACACAGCATTGCCGCCCGTTGATATAGCGTTGCGGCCTAGGGATATGGCGTTGCCACTCGGTGACATAGCATTGCCGCCCAGGGATATTGCATTGCCGTCCGTTGATATGGCGTTGCAGCCTGGGGATATAGCGTTGCAGCCTAGGGATATGGCGTTGCAGCCTAGGGATATGGTGTTGCAGCCTAGGGATATGGCGTTGCCACTCGGTGTGTAGCATGACGTTCTGTTGATATGGCCTTGTCACCCAGAGATATGGAGGATGGCTCAGTGACATGGTATGACGGTCTGGTGCCACAGCACTGGGCTGGGGATTTGATTAAACTCGCGTTTTGTAGATTAGGCATCCTGCCTGATCAGTCTCAGCCGAGGCAGCTATCTCATCCGATTGAATCCTGATTGAATCCTGGCGGCGCTATCAACCTACATTTCATGAACATAAAGCGCTACTGACTGGAAAGGTCAGCTACGCTCTTGAAAACTTCTAGCGACGGGTCTCTCAGGGCATCTATGAAACAGCTTCCATTTATTATTCAAAAATTTGTCTTTCAGCAAGAGAGTCTAGCCGCCATCGTGGATATGGACGATGCCAGCGGTGTTGAGGGCAAAATTCCCGGCTACTTTGTCATGAGTAGCGCCCCACCCAACATTGAAGAGGCGGAAGAATCCAGCGAGATAATTCAGCGGCAGTCAGCCCAGGGCATTGACGACATTGCCGACCACCTGCACCGCATGATGGCCAATACTGCCGATGGTACCGCCGAGCTGGTGATCACTGTGCACGGCTACAACACCAGCCGCAGCGGGGTAGAAGCCTGGTACAAAAACATCTTCAAATACATCAATCGCCATGACCCGGCGATCGCGGCCCATAACAACCGAGTGTTTGTGGGCTACCGCTGGCCCTCTGAAAATGTTGCCCTGCGCAACCCCAAAAAAATTCTTCAGGCATTGCAGGCGCTGCCGCCGCTGCCCCGCGATGTGCTGATGACAGGCGCAATCTGCGCCCTGGCGCTGCTGATCCTTGAGCTGACCGTCTTTGGAGAGACTATTGCAGGCTTTGTAATCAGTTTTTTGCTGGTGCTGCTGTTTGTGTTGGGTACGCTGATGCTGGCTCTGGTGGTGCTGCGGCTGGTGGTGTACTTTCGCGACAGCTACCGAGCCGATAACTTTGGAGTGCTAGATCTGGTGGAACTGCTGCGCCAGATCGACCAGGCGATCGTCAAGCGCACCGCCGCCGAGATGTTTCCCAACACGGTGGGGGAAACCAATCACCTGCAGGCCATGGCCCAGGCGCGGGGCTACTGGCAGCGGCGATCGCAAAACAAGGTGAGGCTGAGCTTTATTGGCCACAGCATGGGCGGGTTTGTAGTCACCAACGTGGTGCGCATTCTGTCGGATGTGTTTGACACGGCCTCGGTCGAAAAGCGCCCCGATGACCACATTGGCGATGTCTTTAGCCTGGGGCGGTTAATTCTCGCCTCGCCCGATATTCCAGTGCTCACCATTGTCTCTAGCCGAGCCAATTTTTTGGCCGCTTCGCTGCGGCGGTTTTCAGAATCTTATCTATTTAGCAGCGAGGGTGATATTGCCCTGCGCACGGCGTCTACCACCGCCAATTACATCGCCTTTCCTAGCCGTACCGAGGCGCGGGGCTATCGACTCGGCAATGTGGCGCTACAAAATAAGTATGGAGGAGTGGATGACTACGGGCTAATCAATCTGGTTTCCTTAGACCAAGACTTTTCTCCATCGTTGCCCATTGGCGAGGCGATCGCTCGCTCTAAGAACAACGTCATGGAGCAGCTGTTTTTAACCTACGAACGCTTTCAAAAGCGTGGCGTAGTGACCATGGCCGATCTGTTTAAAGTGCAGGCCTCTGGGGACAGCAATCGGGCCAGCGTAGCCGACTTTTTTACCTACTTTGACTGCACCGACTACTTCGATATCAAATACGATCCCAATACCAATACCTGCTCGGCTAAACCCACCGGCATTTTGACCCGCGCCCTGGGCCATGCGATTCTCAAACCCTGGGATTATTTCTTGCTCACCCTCGACTACGCCCTGAACAAGCGCGATGTGCACGGCGGCTATTTTCAAGGCCAGTTTAGCCAGCAGCTGCTCTACGGTCTGGCATTTTTGGGCTTTGATGACTATCTGCATACCTTCGATGCCGATGCCCAGGTGGCCCTAAGCCAGCTGCACCTAGCTTGTCAGAGCCGCAGCATTCAGGGGCATCTGTCGCCGATTTGCTATCGGGTCAACATTCAGGGGGGCAATTTGGAGGGCACCAAGGCCGAGATGCTGGAGGCCATTGATGTGGATGCGTAGTCCTGAAATCTCTAGCCCAGACCTTATGCTGAGGCCCAAACCACCTGTTCCCCCTGGCCCCAAAAGCCATCGTATTTGGTGACGGCGATGTCGCCCAGCACCCGCGTTTGGCAGGCCAGGCGCAGGTTGCGCGCAGGGTCGTGGGGGGGCAGCGATCGCCGCGCATTGTCTTTCCAATTAACCGCTGAGACTTCGCCGTGGATTTCTACCGCGCAGGTGCCGCAGGTGCCAAGACTGCGGCAGTTGATCACCTTCGCCTGGCCGTTGTACAAGTCCACACCGTTGGCCAGTAAGACCTGGCGCAGGTTGGCCCCGGTTTCGCAGGCGATCGTCTTTCCCTGGGCGGTGATGGTGGGCATGGCTTTCCTTTGCTGGCAGAATATCTACGTTTTATAACGCGATCGCCCCCTTCCCCTCAAGCATCCCTAACCCAGGGCTTACGCTAGATAACTGAATCGTTTAGGTCACCAGTGGCTATGGCTGAGCAGCGCAATGGGCAACGTCCGACCCTTGAGGGGCAACGCACCCCTATTTATATCTACGACACCACCCTGCGCGATGGTGCCCAGCGGGAGGGGTTAGCCCTGTCGATTGAGGATAAGATTCGCATTGCGCGGCGGCTCGATGCCCTAGGGGTGCCCTTTATCGAAGGCGGCTGGCCGGGGGCCAACCCCAAAGATGTGCAGTTCTTCTGGCAGCTCAAAGAAACTCCCCTCACCCAGGCCCGCATCACCGCCTTTTGCTCGACCCGCCGCCCCGGCAAAGTCGCCGCCGAAGAGCCGATGCTGCAACCCGTGCTGGCCGCAGGCACCGAATGGATTACCCTCTTCGGCAAATCCTGGGATCTGCATGTCACCACCGGCCTGCAAACCACCCTGGCCGAAAACCTGGCCATGATCGACGACACCATTCGCTACTTTCGCAGCCAGGGCCGCCGAGTAATCTACGACGCCGAGCACTGGTTTGACGGATATTTGGCGAACCCAGACTATGCCCTAGAAACCTTAGGTGCAGCGGTGAATGCCGGGGCCGAGTGGCTGGTGCTGTGCGACACCAACGGCGGTACGTTACCTCAAGCCGTCGGTGAAATTGTCGCGGCGGTAAATACCTGGCTGCAATCTTTACCGGAACCGCGGCCCCATATTGGCATTCACACCCACAACGACAGCGGCACGGCGGTGGCCAACGCCATGGCGGCGGTGGCAGCTGGCGCAACGATGGTGCAGGGCACGATCAACGGCTATGGCGAACGCTGCGGCAACGCCAACCTCTGCACGCTGATCCCTAACTTACAGCTCAAGCTGGGCTACCCCTGCATTGCCCCCACCGGGCTAGAGACCCTAGCCGAAACCAGCCGCTTTATTAGCGAGGTGGTGAATCTGGCCCCCGACGACCACGCGCCCTACGTGGGGCGATCGGCCTTTGCCCACAAGGGCGGCATTCACGTTAGCGCGGTGGAGCGCGAGCCGAAGACCTACGAGCACATCGACCCGGCCACGGTGGGCAACAGCCGCCGCATTGTGGTGTCTGACCAGGCGGGGCTGAGCAACGTGCTGGCCAAGGCTCGCAGCTTTGGGCTGAATTTGAATCGCAAAGATCCCGCCTCGCGCCAGTTGCTCACCCGGCTCAAAGCACTGGAGCACGAGGGCTACCAGTTTGAGGCCGCCGAGGCCAGCTTTGAGCTGCTAATGCGGGAGACGCTGGGCGATCGCCCCCGCTTCTTTGACCTCAAGGGCTTCTACATCAACTGCCAGCACCAGGGCAACGGCGACGACCACAGCAGCCAATCCCTCGCCACCATCAAAGTCATGGTAGGCGAAGAAGAGATTCTCGCGGCGGCGGAGGGCAACGGGCCAGTGGCGGCGTTAGACACGGCTCTGCGGAAGGCGCTGCTGACCTTTTACCCGGCGATCGCCAACTTTCACCTGTCTGACTACAAGGTGCGCATCATCGACAGCGGCGCGGGCACGGCGGCGAAAACGCGCGTCCTGGTGGAGTCGAGCAACGGTGCCCAACGCTGGACGACCCTGGGGGTTTCGACCAACATTATCGAAGCCTCGTACCAGGCCGTCACCGAAGGGCTGGAGTATGGCCTGATGATGGAAACCGCGCGGCCTCACTGTGCGATCGGCGGCGAAATCGATCGGTTTGACGCCGATGCGGCCCTGCAAAAGACCCGCGAAACCGCTCTGGCTAAGCTCAAGCAAGAGCTGGGCTTTGAGTAAGGCCAGCTTTGGGCGTGACCTGCTTTGTGGCCGACTTGCGATCGCCCAACATAATGAAAAAGACGAGGCTGGGTTTTTACCAGCGGGTAATTAGACAGCGAAACGATGCCAACTCCCCCAGAATCGACCGATTACTACGCAGTCTTAAAGGTAAATCGACAGGCGAGCCTGCTGACCATCAAACAGTCCTATCGAAAACTCGCGCGTCAGCTTCATCCCGACCTCAACCCCAACGACGTGGCAGCGGCAGAGCAATTTAAAGCCCTAAACGAAGCTTACGAAGTGCTCTCAGACCCGGCGAAACGCCGCCAGTACGATCGCTATGGTGCCCAATGGAAAAAGGCCGAGAAAGGGTATGCGTCCACTAGCCACCCCAGCAACAGACAAAATGATGACTTTGATGAAATGGAATTTGGCCGCTTTGGCCGCTTCGAAGACTTGCTCGGGGATCTCCTAGACCGCTATAGCTAGAGTTTTGGTTACTTTTTAGCAGCTAGCTAAGTAGCGAGTGGCTGATTGACGGACAAAAGTTCTCATGTAGGTTGGCGTTGAGTGAAGCGAAACCCAACACCAGTAATGGTCTTGTTGGGTTACGCTAAAGCTAACCCAACCTACGGCAGGACAAGGGTTTCAGGAGTTTTGTCAGTCGGCCAGAGCGAGTAGTCTGTCAATCCTAAATAGGATCTACGAGAACCCTAATTTTTAGTCTTGAGGCAGCACTAGGCGTGATCAAGCGTTAGAGGATGTTTGAAAAGTCCTATTTCTTGTAGCAAAAGTGGAGATCCCCCCTGCCCTCCTTAAAAAGGGGGACTTTTACCCCCCTTTTTAAGGAGGGCAGGGGGGATCGGCAGGTGACTAAAACTACAGGAAATCACTTTTCAAACGCCCTCTTACACCTAGTCGATACTACCCCTGTTAATAGTCTTCACCAACCGACCGGAATACCATAAACGTAGGTTGCTCAGAGCTACCAATAAACGCCCGCCCGCCCAAACCCCGATAGTCCACAGTCCAATATTTTGAAATGACCGATCGCAAAAAACGCAGACCAAAAAACTCTGGTCTGCGTTTGAGCTAATGTGCTTTATCAGCGGTTAGGCCGCCTGGGGCGATTGCAGCAAATTCTGAATCGAGGTCTTCTCTAGCAGACCCGCCAGAGAGCCATCGTTACCAATCACCGCCAGCGCCTGAATCTTCCGGGTCTCCAGGGTTTTAATCACTTCCATCAGCGGCTGCTCGACACCCACCGTCACAATGTCACCAGCCGATTCCATAATGGCGGCGACGGTGGTCTCGGCCCACTGCTCGCGGGGCACCTGCTTGAGGGCATCGACGAGTACCGTACCCACCAGCAGACCTGTTTCGTCGGCCACCAAAAACTTGCGCCAGGCCGAAGGAGCGGCCAGCAGAGCATTGTCGGCAAACTCCCGCAGCGAGGTATTGGCTTCCACAACCGGGCTGTCTTTAGCCAGAGCGTCTTGGGCCGTTAGGCCGGCCAAGCGGCCCTGCACCGTACCAAACTGAGCGGTGCGGTTGGCGTTTTGCAGCAGAAAGATGCCAATCAGCAGCGTCCAAATGCTGCCCACGGGGCTAATGCCCAAAATAGAGCCAATACCCAGGGCGATCGCCGTCCAGCCCAGCCCTTGACCCACGCGGCTGGCAAACACCAGACCTTTGTGGGGCTGACCCGTGATCTTCCACACCAGCGACTTCAGCACATTGCCGCCATCCAGGGGCAGACCGGGGATGAGGTTAAAGGCACCCAGCGCCAGGTTGATGTAAGCCAACAGCGACACAATGCCTGCGATCGGGCCAGAGAGGGGCAAGATTAGTCCGGCAACAGAGAACAGGCCAAATAGAGCAAAGCTGACTAGGGGGCCTGCGATCGCCACCTGAAATGCCCCTTTCGGCGTCTCAGACTCTTTCTCTAGGGCCGCCAAACCGCCGAACAAAAACAGCGTAATCGAGTTAACGCCAATGCCCTGATTCATCGCCGCAGCGCTGTGTCCCAGCTCGTGGGCCAGCACCGAGGCAAACAGCATCAGCGCTGCGGCCAACCCTAAGACCCAGGGCAGTGATCCGCCCAAGGCCGGAAACGCCGCCGCTAAGCCGCTGCCGTACTGCCACGTCACCAGGGCCAGCACCAAGAACCAAGACACGTTCACATAAAAGGGAATACCAAACAGATTCCCTACCCGTAAGTTGCCATTCATAGGGCACCTCATATTAAAACCTGAGGATAGGAAAGTGAATCTTGAGACGCATTTCCTATCCAGTGGACTCATTGTAACGAACTGTTAACGAAGCTCTAATCTGCCGGAGTGGGGAGAACCGAAGTATTGAGGGCGGGTTGGCGCAGGAGAGGTGAGGAGGGTGAGGGAGGTGAGGAGGCCACACTAAGGCAAAAAGCAAAAATCTAAGGATTTCCCCATCCCCCATCTCCTTAATTCCCTATCCTCGGCTCATAGGCCAAGATCTCCCGACCGATCGCTGCATAGTCCTGCCAGCCCAGCTCGGCCTTGGGGTCTTTTACGTCGTAGACTGCCGTACCGGCCAGGGCCGCTTTTTGAAAAACAGCATAGCGGCGAATGCCCCCCTCCAGCAGCGGTAGCCCGGTGGTAGTGAGCATAGCTCTGACCTCGGCCCCAGCCCGACTGGGGTAGGGCGGAATCATCGTCAGCAAAATGCGGTAGGGGGCAATGGGCAGCCCAGCCAGGTGCTGCACCATCAGCGCCAGGGCATCGAGGGCCAGAATATCAGGGGTGGTGGGCAAGATCAGCAGGTCGCAGGAGGCGGCCAGCAGAGCCAGATCGTCGGCAATAGGGCGGGCCTGGGTATCGATCACCACGTGGCCGTGGGGGGTGGGGAGTTCCCTCGCCTGCCACTGGTCAACCACTACAAAGGGCAGCTCTCCCCGGCTGGCCCAGGCCAGAGCCGACTGGTTGGGGTCGGCGTCGATCAGCAGGGTTTCGGCGTAGCCCTGCAAAAAAGCCGCCAGATGAATGGCGGTGGTGGTCTTGCCCACGCCTCCTTTAAAGCTGGCTACGGTCACAATCATAGGCTGGGGGTTGGGCCGGCGCGGGGCTTCGGCCTGGCTGTTTTAAAACCAGAGACTGGCACCATTCTCCAGGGTTGCCCTGGCTGCCAGCAAGGGAGAGATGCCCGTGCCGTAAGGGTAGCGCTAGTCAGCACTCTTGCAGCGTTACCGAGAGGCCACCAGCACCACCCCACCCATAATCAAACCCAGCCCCACCAGCCGCCCAAAGGAGAGATCCTCTTTAAAGACAACTACGCCAATAATGACCGAGGCAAAATAAATTAGCGAAGCCGATGGAGCCGCCACGCTGAGGTTAACCCGCGTCAGCAGCAGAATGTAGGTAATCGCCCCGACCCCGTAGGCGGCCAGACCCGCCAGCAGAGCGGGCGTTGTGGCAATGCTCAAAATATGGCTGAGGGCATTGGCACCAGTGACTTTGCCCAACTGCAAGGCCCCCAGCTTAAGAAGAAGCTGGCCACAGGAGCTAGCAATGACCGAAATCAACAGTAGACCAAATTCCTGGGGGGTCACGGCATGTCCTCGGGACAGATCAGGGCTACAGATTTAACTACATCAGCCAGAGGCGTATGGTAGCGAACTTAGGGGCCAAAGGAAACTCACCCGCCCGCGAAGCTGGTTTCCTCAAGCTACGATAGAAGTCACTGCATAGCCCCCTGAATTATGACTGGTAAGACCCTCCTGGTTGGGCTACGCGCCGACCAGTTTCGCCACCCCCTCGATCTCGAAGCCACCCGCGCTCTGAAGCAACTGCCGGGGCTGGATGTGATGGTGCGCATGGCCCTGGCTCCCCTGGCGGAGCGGTTTTTTCATCTCGATCATCTGGCGTCGAGTTTGCAGGTGAGCGATCGCCAGCTGCCCGACTTGTACCAGTCCCTAGTTGAAGCCTGCCGCATTCTCGACCTAGAGGTGCCCCAGCTCTACGTGCGCCAAAACCCGGTGCCCAACGCCTACACCTTTGCCATGCGGGGCGAGCAGCCTTTTATTGTCATTCACACGGCGCTGATCGAACTGCTGACGCCCGAAGAGACCCAGGCGGTGATCGCCCACGAGCTGGGCCACCTCAAGTGTGAGCACAGCGTTTACCTGACCCTGGCAAACCTGATCACGATGGCTGCCAGCCAGCTGCCCCTGGGCGAGGTGATGGCCCAGAGTCTTCAAAATCAGCTGATGGAGTGGGTGCGCTGTGCCGAGTTTACCTGCGATCGCGCCGCCCTGCTGGTTGCCCAAGACCCTCGCATTGTCGCCTCTTTGCTGATGAAGCTCTGCGGTGGTTCGCCCTCCCTGGTCAATCAGCTCAATGTCGATGCCTTTATCGACCAGGCCCGCGCCTACGACAGCCTCAGCGACGACGCCATCGGCGATGCCCTCAAGCAGGTGCGTACCCAGGGGCTCACCCACCCGGTGCCCGTGCTGCGCGCCCGCGAAATCGATCGCTGGGCCACCACCAATGATTACTACCAGCTAGTTAAACGCCCCGCAGTTGAGTATAATGAGAGCGCATCCAAGGGCGGATGGCGGAATTGGTAGACGCACCACACTCAAAATGTGGCGACTTCGGTTGTGCGAGTTCGAGTCTCGCTCCGCCCATTGAGTTGAAAAGCTGAATTTTGACAGCCTATCCACGCGAACCGACGATCGGCATCGTACCGGGTTGCTTCGTGGCGCTGTTGTGGCGAGCCTCTCTTTTCTAGAGAGTTGCTGCAACTAGCGTTGTTAGGTCGAGCTGAATTTTGGTGTCCACTAAAACCTCTGCTAGGTCAGGGTCGTTTACGGCTTGGCGCTCCCCAGTGATCCAAACCATTTGGGGCGTGAACTGGTAAAGCCGCCGGGGCGATGGAGGCAGATAGGCTGCGGCGCGGCGCTGGGGGCCTGGCCTAGAGCGCTGGTCGAGCAGCGAAATCACCCGGCTTACATTCTCTGGCCCCAGCTCGGTTGCGGTGCCCGTGAGGTAGAGCCCCTGGCCTTTGCCCACCTCAGGTTGGGTGCTGTAGATGGCGATCGCGCCCCTTCCCTGATTAGCGGCCAAGTTTTGCGAATGCTGGCAGGCGATCGCAGAGGCCCAGTAGAGCGTCCAGCTTGGGTCGTAGGCGAAGAATAGCGGGGAGGCCCAGGGCAGGCCATCGGCAGAACAGGTCGAGAGAGTGCAGTAGATAGTGCCCGCGAGCAGGTGCTGGGCCTTCTCAATGACCTCTGGATTCTGGCTGTCAACGGTGTTTACCCAGTCGTTGGCAGCGGTGGCGATCGTCATGGTTTAGGGTTTAAAGCGCAGCTTTGTTCACCCTAGATCATCCCACCCATGCCCGACGATATTGGCCCTTTTCTGTTGGGAATTGCTTTATTGGTGCTGTACCTGGGTTGGTCAGCGGCCACAGAAATGGGCACGCGCTGGCCCTGGCGGAAGTAATTGAACCCGATGAAGGTTGCCGAGCGCCCCAAGTCAGCCTAGGGATATGGGGTATGGACGTAACAGTGTGCATCAAAAAATAGGTCGTTGTAGCGACCATAACAGATTCAACCGGGGAGATGTCGTGGACTTAGGGCTAAGCCAATTGGCCCTGTGGGGACAGCCTGGCCAGTTATGTACCTACTTGTTAAGGAGTTCTACTGTGACCCAACCCACTCAAAATCTGCCCCAGGCGCCCCCCAGCGCTGGCCCAACGAATAAAGTGGCGGAATTTTTCAACTTTGAGGCTCTGCGCACCAACTTTCGCACCGAGGTGCTGGCGGGGTTCACCTCGTTTGTGACAATGGCTTATATCTTGATTGTGAACCCGGCCATTTTGTCGAATGCCATCTTTCTCAACGAATCGGGAGATTTGTTTGGGGAACTGGTAGTTGCCACAGGGGTTTCTGCGGCCCTGGCGACGCTGGTGATGGCGCTCTATGCCAAACTGCCCTTTTTGCTGGCCCCTGGCATGGGCATTAACGCCTACTTTGCCTTTACGGTGGTGCTGGGCCTAGGCATCGACTGGCGGGTGGCCCTGGCCGCCGTGTTCATTGAGGGAATTATCTTCATCCTCATGACCATTACCAACGTGCGCAGTCAGATTGTGGAAGCGATTCCCGAGGCGGTGAAGCACGCAACTACGGCGGGGATTGGACTATTTATTGCCTACATCGCCCTCAAGGGGGCGGGCATTATTGCCCCGTCGGAGGCGACTTTTACGACGTTGGGCAACCTGCGATCGCCCCAAACGGCCATGGCGCTATTGGGCCTGGCGATTACGGCAGGGCTGTTTGCCCGCCGGGTGACCGGGGCGCTGCTGTGGGGAATTTTGGGCACCTCTGTGCTGGCCTGGCTGTTGGGTGTTTCCCCCTGGCCCACGGGGTTGATGGCCGTACCCGCCGCGCCTACCGACCTATTTGGTCAGGCATTTGTGGGGCTGGGCGAGCTATTTCGCATCAACTTCTGGGAGATGGTGAGCATCATCTTCGTGTTCTTGTTTGTAGATTTGTTTGACACCATTGGCACCCTAACCGGCTTGGGCAGCAAGGCAGGCTACATCGACAGCGAGGGTAAGTTCCCCGGAGTCGAAAAGGCGTTTATGGCCGATGCCGTGGGCACCACGGCTGGGGCTGTGCTGGGCACCTCTACGGTGACCACCTACATTGAGTCGGCTTCGGGGATTGCCGAAGGGGGCCGCAGTGGTTTTACGGCCCTAGTGGCGGCGGCGTTGTTTTTGGTTTCGATCTTGTTTATTCCTCTGTTGCAGGGCATTCCCGTCTTTGCAACGGCCCCCGCGCTGATCATTGTGGGGGTGCTGATGATGTCGGCGGCAAAGAGTATCGATTGGGATGAACCCGCCGATGCGATCGCCGCTTTTCTCACCATCATCATGATGCCCCTGGCCTTCTCCATCGCTGAAGGTCTGGCCATGGGGCTGATTGCTTACCCACTGGTCAAAGCGTTCCAGGGCAAAATGTCGCAGACCAGCATCGGCATGTGGATTTTGGCCGCTATCTTCTTGCTGCGCTATATCTTCGTCGCAGGCGGCTAGGGACAGATCCCAAGAGGGCGTTTGACAAGCGATTTGCCGCAGCGTTATTCCCCTGCTGATCCCCCCTGCCCCCCTTAAAAAGGGGGGTAATGGAGCAAGGTCTTGAAAACCCCCTTTTTAAGGGGGCAGCGCAGCGGGGGATCTTGATTCTGCGGCGTGGTAGCGCCCCCCCTGCCCCGCTTTAAAAAGGGGGGTAAAGTTCCTTACTTCAGCGCGTCGAAGGTGTCGCCTAGGGCGGCGGTCAGGGTTTGGCGGGTTTGGGCGTGGGCCGCTTGCTCGGCCTGCAATTTTTGGGTAAGGTCTTGGCACTGCTGCACCAACCCATCGAGGCGCTGCTGAAGCTCCTGGAGAGAGTTAACGGTGGACAGGTCTTTCTCTAGCACGGCACCGGGGTCGGCGTCGAGGCGGCGCTGAAGCGCGTCGATCTGAGCCTGAAACTCGGCCGCCTCTTCACGCCGCTGCCGGGCTTCGGTTTCATAGAGACGTCGCCAGTTGGCGGCGCTGTTGTAGGCCTGGTCGCGCTCTTTTTGGGTGTCGGCCAGCTGCCGCTGGAGGGTGCGCACCTCCGTAATCCACTGGGTCAGGTCTTGGGACATGGCGGTTACCAGAACAACGGCCAGAACGGGGACAGCCCTGGGGCTAGTACAGCAGCCGGGTGAGAATGCCCGGCGCTGGCAGCACAATCATAACCAACAGTGTCAAGGCCACCAGCCCTAGCAGGTCTCGGCGGTCGTCTAGCTCGCTGACATCGTTGAGGGCGGGCTGGTCTGCCGCCGGAATAAAGAACAGCAGAATTGCCCAAATCATCAGCTCGGGGTGCACCAGGGCGAGGCCAAACACCAGCAGCCGGGCCACCTGGCCCACAATGCCGCCAATCCGCTGGCCGTACATGGCGTGGACGATATGGCCACCGTCGAGCTGGCCCACGGGCATGAGGTTGAGGGCGGTGACTACTAAGCCTAGGCAGCCCGCGATCGCGATCGGGTGCAGGTGAATCGCCTGGTCAGCCGCCACCGCTGACCCCAGCACCAGCTTCGAGAGCAGGGTCAGCATCAGGGAAGCCTTGGGATCTAGGGCTTCAAAATTCAGCAGGCTAGCGCCGGTTTCGGGAATGGGCACGATGGTGGACTGGCTCAGCCCCCACAGCAGCAGCGGCACCGCCACCACCAGCCCCGCCAGCGGCCCGGCAATACCCACGTCAAACAGAGCGCGGCGGTTGGGCACCGGCGACTTCATCTGAATGAAAGCGCCGAGGGTGCCCAAGAAAAACGGCACCGGAATGAAGTAGGGCAGCGTGACCCGCATCTTGTAGCGGCGGGCCGCCAGGTAGTGTCCCATCTCGTGGCAACCGAGAATCACCAGCAGGCCCAGGGCGTAGGGCAGGCCCTGCAAAATCAGCGTGGGCGTGGCCTGGAGCTGTTCTTCGGTGACGCCCGCCAGGTAGGTGCCCACGGCGGTGGTGGTAAACAGGGTGACCAGCAGCAGACCCAGGGCTAGCCCTGGGCGGGTGAGGGTTTGGGTGGTGCGATCGCCCTTCTCCACCTGAGGGTTGGGCACCAGGGCAAACACCGGCTTGCCCTGAAGACCTTCTTGAAAGAGCACTAGGAAGCGATCGCCGAAGTGGCGGCGAATATTCTCCTTTACCGTGTCGTAGGCCACCGTGGGCGTAGAGCGCAGCTGCCCCCGGCAGATCATCGCCTGGGGGCGGTACTCAATGTTTTGCAGGTAATACACCGACCAGGGAAAACAGCCCTGAAGCATTGCTTCTTCGTCTTTGTCGATGGGGCGCAGGGCGGGTTTGGGGGCAGGGGTTGGCGAGGGGTTGGCCTCACCCGTCTCGGTCTCAGATTTGGCGGGCTGGGGCACAATGCGCCCTTTTTGAATCAGCGCCCAGTAAAGAATCGGGCAGGCAATAAACAGACCCAGCAGCAGGGCCGTGGGGGCAGGCTCTTCGTTGCCGTTAACCATCACCCAGGCGGTCAGAATAAACGCTGGCAACATCATCACCAGCCACAGCAGCCCCACGGGGGTACGGGTGATGCGGCTAACGCTGCGCTGAAGCAGCACATAGGTCAGCAGACCAAGAACTATAAGCCAGAAAAACACCATCGAATAGCCAGTGGAGTGCAACGATCGAAGCCAGAATCACCGTTTTTAGGCGGCTGATTCAACAAAATTAGCCCAGGCGGCAGGGGCGGGATTCAGTTAGTATAGGCGTTTCAACGGTTTTTCTCACCCCTATACCCGTCTCTATGACAGCAGCGTCAGCGCCGGTTTCCTCCCCCAGCCCCAAGGCTCCGCGAACGGTGTTTGACACCGTCTACGCCTTCGCCCCCAACCGCGACACCCAGGGAGCTACCGCTTACTTCATTGTAAACAACACAGCTGAGGGGCTGCCCGCCAATCTACTCATCGATGCCCCGGCCTGGGATGAGGAAAATCGCGCCTGGCTGACGGCCCAGGGCGGTGTGCAACGGCTGTTCATTACCCACCGGGGCGGGCTGGGCCGGGCCGCAGCAATCCAAAAAGCCCTGGGATGCGAAGTGGTGATTCAGGAACAGGAGGCCTATCTGCTGCCCGATACCCCCACCACCGCGTTTCACCACCGGTTTGACTTTGGCCCCGAGCTAGAGGCTTTTTGGACTCCGGGCCACTCGCCGGGGTCGGCCTGCCTCTACTACCGGGCCTACGGCGGCGTGCTGTTTACGGGGCGGCACTTGCTGCCCAACCGGGTGGGAGACCCAGAACCGCTGCGCCTATCTAAAACCTTCCACTGGCCCCGGCAGCTCCAGCAGGTGGGGGCGCTAAAAACCCGCTTTTCTGCCGAGACGCTGGCCCATATCTGTCCGGGGGCGAGCACGGGCTTTTTGCGGGGGCAGCGCACCATCGATCGCGCCTACGAACGGCTTCAGGCGATCGACATTGAGACCTATCGAGGGGTGCAGCCGCTGCTTTGAGGTCAATGCATCGAGCAGCACATTTAGCTAGGATTCAGGGTCAGTTTTTGCAGCCCTAGCATCCCTTGGCGGCCATTCTGTGGCACTCTGGGAAGTGGATGTGCGATCGCCCAAGACCGGCCCAAATCGTCGCTACACCCTGTATTTTAAGCACCGGCAACCATTGAGCCAAGGCTATGCAAACGCTTCCCAACCCCGTTTCCCAGGCTTCTGTTCCCTCTGCCTTTGACCCCTTCGACACCACCATTCACCGCCGCAAAACTCGCCCGGTGCCCGTGGGCAGTATCACTATCGGCGGCGGCCACCCGGTGGTGGTGCAGTCAATGATCAACGAAGACACCCTGGATATTAAAGGCGCTGCCGCCGCCATTCGCCGCCTGCACGAGATCGGCTGCGAAATCGTGCGCGTCACCGTGCCCAGCATGGCCCACGCCAAAGCCCTGGCCGACATTCGTCAGATTTTAGAAGACACCTACCAGCCCGTGCCCCTGGTGGCCGATGTGCACCACAACGGCATGAAGATCGCCCTAGAGGTGGCCAAGCATGTGGACAAGGTGCGCATCAACCCCGGCCTCTACGTGTTTGAAAAGCCCCAGGCGGGCCGCACCGACTATTCTCAAACCGAGTTTGAAGACATCGGCACCAAAATTCGCGAAACCCTAGAGCCCCTGGTGGTTTCGCTGCGGGATCAAGGCAAGGCCATGCGCATCGGCGTCAACCATGGGTCGCTGGCCGAGCGCATGCTGTTTACCTACGGCGACACCCCCGAGGGCATGGTGGAGAGCGCCTTAGAGTTTATCCGCATCTGCGAATCCCTCGACTTCCGCAACCTGGTGATTTCGCTGAAGGCCTCGCGGGTGCCGGTGATGGTCGCCGCCTATCGGCTGATGTGCCACCGCATGGACGAGCTGGGCATGGACTACCCCCTGCACCTGGGGGTGACCGAAGCCGGGGATGGGGAGTATGGGCGGATTAAATCTACCGCTGGCATTGGCACCCTGCTTGCCCAGGGCATTGGCGATACCATTCGCGTGTCGCTGACCGAAGCGCCGGAGAAAGAAATTCCCGTCTGCTACAGCATTTTGCAGGCCTTGGGGCTGCGCAAAACCATGGTGGAATACGTCGCCTGTCCCTCCTGCGGTCGCACGCTGTTCAACCTCGAAGACGTGCTCCACGAAGTGCGCGAGGCCACCAAGCACCTAACCGGATTAGATATTGCGGTGATGGGCTGCATCGTCAACGGGCCGGGCGAAATGGCCGATGCCGACTACGGCTACGTGGGCAAAACCCCCGGCTACATTTCGCTGTACCGAGGTCGCGACGAGATCAAGAAGGTGCCCGAAGATCAGGGCGTGGCGGAGCTGATCAACCTGATCAAGGCCGACGGGCGCTGGGTTGAGCCCTAAAAACAGCAGAGCGCAGAAGGGGTAAGTCATCAACGGTCAACGTCCATCCACCACTCCCACCGAGGGAAAGGTTCTTAAACGGACGAGTGTAAGAACCTTTCCCTTCTAGGATGGCTTCACTCTCCTCAGACAAGGTCTTGCGGCAGTGGTTCATGGTCTGGCAACACTCCCACAGGGGCGATTCAAGTCCCTAATTTCCCTTGATTAGGGCAATTACGCCCCATCAAACCCAGCTTAATGCTTCCCCTTGCTCTGGCATAATCAAAACCTCTAACGGTGGAATTATCACCAACGGCGACCGATCGCCTACTCGGCATCGGTCATCCTATGCAGCAGGCTAATCGTCGCCCGACCCATTCAGGGAACAAATTACCCAATGGCTAGCTATGTCAGTTAGAGATTATAAACAGTGACTTGTTGGTTCAGCTTGCAGCCCCTAATTATGCGGCACTTTATTTGAAAGCTGCTTTAGAGGAAACGTTGCTAGACGGCGATGTAGCAGCGTTTATGTTGGCGCTTAGGGGTGTTTTTGGAAGCAAGACAAGGCACCGAGACCAATCTAAATGAGGCAGATGATTTGAAGCAAGCGCTGGATTTAGATAGGTAAGCAGCCCAAACTCTAAGTACGCTGATGTCGGTGCTCAGCGCAGTTGGTTTAACGCTTGAATTTAAGGCGGCTTAGCTGTGGGTTGAAAATCTGGTGGCCATAACTTGACTAGCCTTAATTGAAAAGGGAGACAAAATTAACCCTAAAGTAGCCCGTATTTAATCTTGCTTCAAAGCTTTTGTGAGAGCATTTTCCCTGGAAATTAGGGTTAAAAACTGTCTGCCGAGTTACTAGCTGGGCAGAGATTTTTGATGACTGTTTGAACGGATTAAACCGAGCTACTTAGGAGAGCCCAACAGCTATGGCTTTAGATACAACCCAGGGTGCAGAGCTAACTGGCTTTGCCGCGCTGCCTGCCGACACCTTTGCCGCTGGCCCCGCCGCTGGTGCTGACGATGGCAATGGCGCACCCGTGACCGGCAATGGCCGCACTGGGCCTTTTGAGGGCCAGCCGGTGCAAGGCTTTAGCGGAGTGCAGTTTGCCCCTGGTGGGGATGGGTCTACCTTTTGGTTTTTGTCTGACAATGGCTTTGGCGCTAAGTCTAACAGCGCCGACTACCTGCTGCGTCTGTATCAGGTTGACCCCAGCTTTGTTGGTTCTGAGGCGGGAGATGCCAGCGTTGAGGTGCAGGGCTTTGTGCAGCTCAGCGACCCTAACGGCCTGATTCCCTTCGATATTGTGAATGGGGAGGCGACAGAGCGTTTCCTCACTGGCGCTGACTTTGATGTGGAATCGTTTGTCATCGACGGCAACGGTGAAATCTGGATTGGCGAAGAGTTTGGCCCCTACCTGCTGCACTTTGACGCCAGCGGCGTGCTGCTAGATGTGCCTATTGCCACTCCCAACCTCAACTCCCTGAACACTCTTAACGGCGAAGATCCGCTGGTGATCGGCCACCGGGGCGCGAGCGGTGAACTGCCGGAGCACACGCTGGAGGCCTACAGTCTGGCGATCGCCCATGGGGCCGACTTCATCGAGCCTGACCTGGTAGCCACTAAAGACGGCGTGTTGATCGCTCGCCACGAACCAATTTTGGGAGGCACCACCGATGTTGCTAGCCGCCCTGAGTTTGCCGATCGCAAGCGCACGGGCGTAATTGATGGCGTCACCTACGAAAACGAATTTTTCGCCTCCGACTTTACCCTGGCGGAAATTAAGACCCTGCGCGCCATCATGCCCCAGGACTACCGCACGGATGCGTTTGATGGCGTATTCCAGATCCCGACCTTTGAAGAGGTGATTAACCTGGTCAAGCAGGCCGAGTTAGATACTGGCAAGAAAATCGGCATTTATCCTGAGACCAAGCACCCCACCTACCACGACGACTTGGGTCTGTCGTTGGAAGAGCTCCTGCTGGCAACGCTAGAAGCAACGGGCTTCACCGACCCCAGCCGTGTCTTCATTCAGTCCTTTGAAGTATCTAACCTAAAGGAACTGGACACCAAGACCGACATTCCTCTGGTGCAGCTGCTCGATGCCTACGATGTGGCGCTGGATGGGTCGCTGATTTACCAGGATGCCAACGCTCGCCCCTACGACTTTGCAGTCAATGGCGACACCCGCACCTACGGCGATTTGCAAACAGCTGAAGGACTGGCCGAGATTGCTACCTACGCCGATGGCATTGGCCCCTGGAAGCGAATGATTGTGTCCGTCGAAGGCGTTGATGCTGACGGCGATGGCAACGCTGACGATGTGAACGGCGATGGCGCAGTCAACGATGCCGATAAAACGACCACAGCTCCCTCTACTCTGATTCCTGACGCCCATGATGCGGGGCTATTCGTCCACGCCTATACCTTCCGCAACGAAGGTCGGTTTTTGGCCTCTGACTACCAGGGCAACCCCAATAAGGAATTTGAGCAGTTCATCAACCTAGGGGTTGATGGCTATTTCACCGACTTTCCCGGTACGGGCGACCTGGTGCGTGACCAGATTACCAGTGACTTCGTCCGCTCTCCCCAAAACCCTGACGTGCTGGCCACTACAGAGTTTGACACGCTGACGGGCGATGCGCCGATTGTGATTGGCCACCGGGGTGCGTCGGGTGAGCGACCCGAGCACACGCTGGAAGCTTATAAGCTGGCGATCGCCCAGGGTGCAGACTTCATCGAGCCTGACCTGGTTGTGACCAAAGACGGCGTGCTGATCGCTCGCCACGAGCCGCTGCTGGCCGTCGTTGCTCTCAACCCCGACGGCACGATTCAGCGCGACGCCGACGGCAATCCTGTCATCAACAACACCGATACCAGCACCGATGTCTATCTGCGATCTGAGTTCGCCGATCGCCTCACTGTAAAGGAGCTAGATGGGCGCTTAGTCGGAGGCTGGTATGCCGAAGACTTTACCCTGACAGAGGTCAAGCAGCTCAACGCCATTGAGCGGATTCCGGCCATCCGGGGTACCGAGTTCAACAACGATGGCCTGAAGGTGCCTACCTTGGCAGAGGTAATCAACCTGGTGCAAGAGGTCGAGGCTGAAACCGGTCGCAAGATCGGCATCTATCCCGAAACCAAGCACCCCACCTTCTTTGAGCAGCAGGGCTTCAACACCAGTGAAATTTTAGTGGAAACCCTGGTGGCAGAAGGCTTTACTGACCCCAGCCGAGTCTACATCCAGTCCTTTGAGGTGAGCAACCTGAAGACGCTGAACGACACCATCATGCCTGCCGCTGGCATCGACATTCCCCTGGTGCAGCTGTTTGGTGGCTCGGGTCAACCCTACGACTTTGTGGTCGCTGGCGATGCCCGCACCTACACCGACCTATCTACCCCCGCTGGCTTGGCAGAAATTGCTGAGTATGCCGCTGGCATTGGCCCTAACAAACAGCGCATTGTGCCCCTAAGCACGGTGGATGCTGATGGTAACGGTCAGCCCGATGACCTAAATGGCGATGGGGCAATTAGTGACGGCGATCGCGTCACCGGCACCCCAACCACCCTGATTCAAGACGCCCACGATGCCGGATTACTGGTTCACCTCTATACCCTGCGCGACGAGAGCTTCTTTCTCCCCGACAGCTACGAGGGCGACCCCATCAATGAATACAAGCAATTCATTGATCTAGGGGTAGACGGCTTCTTTACCGACTTCCCCGGCACCGGCTTCACCGCCCGCAGCACCTTCATTGAGGAGCCTGCGGTGGCTAATCTGAGCGGTTCCCGTGGGTTTGAGGGCATGGCCTTTAGCCCCGATCGCGCCACCCTCTACCCCATGCTTGAAGGCACCGTCGTCGGTGACCCCGCTGGCTCGCTGCGCATCTACGAATTTGATGTAGCCAGCAGTTCGTTTGAAGGGTTGGCAGGACTGTATCAGCTAGAATCGACGACCCATGCGATCGGCGACTTTACCCCCATCAACGCCAACGAGTTTCTCGTAATTGAGCGCGATAACAACCAGGGCGATGCAGCCGAGTTCAAGAAGATCTTCAAAGTTGACCTGTCTCAGCTCAATAGCGAAGGCTTTGTCGAGAAGGAAGAGCTGGTCGATTTGTTGAACATCAGCGACCCCAACGATCTCAACGGCGACGGCAGTACCACCTTTGACTTCCCCTTCCAAACCATTGAGGATGTCTTGGTGCTCGATGCTGACACCATTTTGGTGGCCAACGATAACAACTACCCCTTCTCCGTTGGTCGGGGGCCAGATATCGACAACAACGAAATCATCGAAATTCAGCTTGACCAGCCTTTGAATCTCGATGCTCGTTTAGGTGTCGCCGGATTGGCTGGAGACGTTATCACGGAGCTGGTTGACCTGACCGGCTTCGATGGCGATGTTGCCGTGAATGTTACCCTGAGCCGCGAAGCAACCTACGACAACATCCTGAAATTCTATGAGACCGATGCTCGGGGTGCTGTGGATGGGCTGCTACCCGGTGAAGCCGGTTATGAGGCAGCGGTTGCGGCCAACCTGCTCGATGCAGCCGGATTAACCCTCGACAACCTCAGCGTTGTCAATCAATCCATTCTGTTAGCGGGTGGCACCTACTACGCGCCAGCGCTGTTGATTCAAGGCCGCCCTGAAAACCTGGCTACGATCGCCGATGCGGCCCTGGGGCAGTCTCGCATTCAGCGCAGTGGAGACGTTTGGAGCTTCGAAGATCTAAACGACTTCGACTTCAACGACCTCGTCGTCACCCTCAACTCGGCTGAGGCCGTTGTCTAAGCGGCCCTAAGCCAAGCTACACCCCATTTCACTCCATTGGCTAACAGGTTGGTGGGGTGAAATGGCGGTCGCAGTTAAGAACTTTCCAAAATGATTAAACCAATTACAGGGGTACGTTAACCCGACGTCAGCCTCTCTTTAAAGTTCCCGTGAGAGATTATCAAGCGGCGGTCAAGAAGTAACCAGATCTCGACGCTTAATCCTAAGTCCCGCTAAAGAGATCGGGAGAGTTGCCCCGCTCTAACCTTTGTCTCAATCCTGAGGTATCAGGCTCAGGCAATGAGACGTCGCACGGTCGAAACCCGTGTGGTCTGCTTTAGTGCGCTTTACCAAGGTTGGCAGCGATCGGGATGGACTAGGCGAGATGAAAGGTTGCTGCGTAGAGCTTGCCCGGTTTTAGAGACACAATCTGTAAGGAAGCATACCAATGGCCAATAATCACGTTATCTTCGTTCACCCTGACGGTGCTAGTCCCTCGCACTATGCAGCGGCTCGCTTTGCCGACAAGGGGCCTGACGGGCGGCTCAACTGGGATAACTTGGACGAAGCTGCCGTTTACCTGGGTCACATGGAAGATACCCTAGGCGGTACTTCCAATGGTGGCGCGGTGACCCACGCCACCGGAGCCAAGGTGTTCGCTGAATCCTTTGGTTTCGAGCAAGATGGCTCAGCCATCACCGCGCTGTCAGGCACCGACAAAACCATCGTGGAAGAAGCGCGGGATGTAGGCAAGGTGACGGCGCTGGTGCAGTCGGGCGCTATTTTTGAACCCGGCACCGCTGCTTTTGTGGCCAAGACTGACAACGTCGAAGTCGATGGTCGCACCATTGTGCCCCGTGCCCAAACCGCTGAGATTGCCCGTCAGGTGATTACTTCCGGCGTTGATTTCATTCTGGCTGGGGGTGAGGTGACCCTGCTACCCGTGGGTACCGATGGCTTCCACGGCACCGCTGCCGAGTACGACGCGATCGCCAGCGATGCCATCCGTCGCCCCTCTGAAAACCTGATTGAGCTAGCAGAATCTCTGGGCTACACCGTGGTGTATACCCGCGACGAACTGTATTCCTTGCTAGAGCAGTCGGCACTGCCTCAAAAGGTACTGGGGGTTTTCGCGCCTATTCACACCTTTAACGATCGCCCCGAAGAAGTGCTGGCTGAGCGCGGTCTGCCCCTCTACCTAGAGACCGCGCCAACCCTTGCCGAAATGCTGGAGGTCACCCAGCAGCTGATGGAGGCTCACCCCAACTTTGAGAATGGCTCGATCGCGATCGTCGAAGAAGAAGGCTCCGATAACTTTGGCAACAACAACAACGCTGCTGGCACTATTGAGGGAGTGCGGCGGGCCGATGCGGCGATCGGCGTGGCCCAAGACTTTCTCAGCCGCCACGAAAACACCCTGATCATCACCGCTGCCGACAGCGATGCCGGTGGGTTGCAAGTGCGTGACCCCGTTGATGCAGGGGAACCCGTTGGCACCATCAACAACAACCCCACCCTCGAAGACCGTCCGGTCCCCCTCGATGGCGTGGGCGGCGTGGGCACCCTACCCTTTGTGGCTGCCCCTGATGCCGATGGCGATGTCTTTGACTTTGCGGTGGGCTGGGCCGGTACCCCTGACTTCCCTGGCTCGATTGTCTCTAAGGCTGAGGGCCTCAACGCCGAGAAGCTGCCCTCCACCGTTGACAATACCGGCATCTACGAGTTGATGTATGAAACTCTGTTCGACGTAGAACTTGAGTCTCGCATCCCTGACGAAACTAAGGTTGCGCCTGCCCCCACCGCTGAGACTGGCAATGTCATCTTCATTCACCCCGACGGTACCAGCCCATCTCACTATATGGCGCTGCGCAACATCGACGAGGGGCCAGACGGTCGCCTCAACTGGGACAAAATGTCTAATGCCGGGGTCTACCTGGGCCACATGGAAAACCAGCTGACCGGCACCTCCAACGCCGGGGCCGTCACCCACGCTAACGGGGTCAAGGTCTTCAACGAGTCCTTTGGTTTAGAAGAAGACAACTCCGTTGTGGTACCGGCCTCTGGCAATGTGGGCAAAACCATCCTGGAAGAAGCGATCGATGCTGGCAAAGCCACCGCGCTGATTCAGTCGGGTCAAATGGCCGAGCCGGGCACCGCTGCCTTTGCCGCCGCCACCACCAACCGCGATGGCGACGACATCCGCGCCCGCGACAAGTACGCCGAAATCATCGAGCAGACTATTCGCTCTGGCACCAACGTGATCATGGGCGGTGGCGAGCTGTACATGCTGCCCATCGGTGAAACCGGGTTCCACGTAGACGCCGACATGAGCGCAGAAGAAACACGCCCTGAGCGTCGCCCTACCACCAACCTAATTGAACTGGCAGAATCCCTGGGCTACACCGTGGTCTATACCGAAGACCAGATGAACGCCGTTGTGAATGGCGACAATCCTCCCGAAAAGCTGCTGGGTGTCTTTGCGGCTGAGGCCACCTTTGACGCTACCACCGAAGAAGATTTGGGGCTGAATACGGATTCTCCCCTGCCTCTCTACGTAGCAACCGCTCCCACTGTTGCTGAAATGCTGGATGCCACCCTCAAGCTGGTATCGATCGATCCCGACGGGTTCTTTGTGGTGCTTGAGGAAGAGGGAACCGACAATTTCGGCAACAGCAACAATGCGGCAGGCACTATCGAAGGGGTGCGCCGGGCCGATGAGGCCATTGGTGTCGCCATGGACTACGTCGACAACGTTGACCCCAATACCCTGGTAGTCACCGCTGCCGATAGCGATGCCGGTGGTCTACAGGTATTCCAGTTTGCTCCCTACGACCGTCCCTCAGGCAATGCCATCTCAGAGCCAGCTCTGGGTGCAGAGGAAACTGAGGTACCGTTTATCTACGCCAACCCCACAACTGAACAGGGCGCTCCTGTTTTCCTGGATGGTGCGACAGGTAGCACGGGCAGCGAAGAGTTCCCCTGGGATTCTTTCCCCGCTATGGATAGCATCGATGGCCCCATGGGCAATTTTGGTGTGGCCTGGGTCGGCACCCCCGACTTCCCCGGCAGCATCGTTTCTAAAGCCTATGGTCTCAATGCCGATCTGCTGCCTTCCACCCTAGACAACACCTTCATCTACGAGATGATGTACCGCACCCTGTTTGGGGATGAGGCGTTTGAGCCGCCTGTGGCTGAGCTGGTTGACTTGACTGGTATTGACGGCGATGTCGTTGTTGATGTTACCGTGACCCGCGAGGCAACCTATGACAACGTGCTGAGGTTCTACGAAACCGATGCCCTGGGCCGAGTTGGTGGTCTGCTCCCAGGTCAGGCTGGCTATGAAGAGGCCGTAGCGGCCAACCTGCTCGATGCCGAGTTGTTTGTAACCAACAACACCGCGTCGGATCTCAACCTGACCCTGACCGGTGGCACCTACTATGCTCCGGCGCTGCTCATCGACGGTAGCCTGACTAACCTAGCCACGATTGAAGACAATGCCCTAGGCAGCATCCGTGTGCAGCGTAATGGCAACGTCTGGGGCTTTGAAGACCTGACCGACAACGACTTCAACGATTTAGTTGTAACGATTAACTCGGTTGAGCCTGTGGCGGTCTAGTTCGATTTCAGAGCTTGAAGTCTAAGCTTTAGAGTCCCCGTTTCTGCATAGGAACGGGGACTTTTCTGCAAAAAATGATCGCAGAGGTTGACACAAAATCTGATTTGAGGAACCTCGATTTAAACCAAGTGTCTTGTGGGGGCATCTCACCGTAGCATCCGGGTCAATCTCATACCAAATCCTGTCTATACGCCCCCTACCAGGTATCGGTTTTGCATCGGGATTTTGTGAGTCGGATTTGGTACAAGACTACGAAAAACTGGGGGAGCCCCTTACTTGGCTGAGTAGTCTCTGAACTTAGGAGACTTCTGAAAAAGAGTTTTCCTAATGGTGGGCAGTGCCCACCCTACAGCGGCTATAGTCGCTGGATTGAAGCTGGTATCTTCTTTCCTGGAAATCTCCTTAGCCGAGTAGTCTCCGAGCCTAGTCGAGTAGTCTCTGAACATAGCCGAGTAGTCTCTGAACATAGCCGAGTAGTCTCTGAACTTAGTCGAGTAGTCTCTGAACTTAGTCGAGTAGTCTCTGAGCCTAGTCGAGTAGTCTTTAAGCTGAGCTGAGTAGTCTCTGAGCCTAGTCGAGTAGTCTTTAAGCTGAGCTGAGTAGTCTCCGAGCCTAGTCGAGTAGTCTTTAAGCTGAGCTGAGTAGTCTCTGAGCCTAGTCGAGTAGTCTTTGAGCCTAACTGAGCAATCTCTGAGCCTAGCTGAGTAGCTCCGAACAGAGAACGTTCAGACTGTTGTGGGATAGGCATCCTGCCTGTCTCATACCAAATCTTGTCTGTCATACCTCCGCTACCAGTTCGGGCAGGGGGTGCTTGCCCCGGTAAACCATGTCGACCCCGCCCTTCATGCTGAGGGTGATGCCACGGCGCTGGGGCTGCACGGGGCGATCGCTGGCCAGAGACAGATCGTACTCCTGCAACAGCGTTGCCAGCACAATTGTCATTTCATACATGGCCAGGGCCGCACCCACGCAGCGGCGCGCCCCGGCCCCAAAGGGCATAAATTCAAACGGCCCATACTGACGGTCTAAAAACCGCTGGGGGCGAAACTGGTCGGGTTCGGGGTAGAGGTCGGGCCGCCGGTGCAGCAGGTAGATCGCCCCCACCAGCACGTCGCCGGGGTTGTAGTCGTAGCCCTGGAGGGTGATCGGCTGCTCGACTCGGCGCGGAAAGGTCAGCATGCCTACCGGGTAAATTCGCAGGGTCTCGTTGCACACGGCGCTAAGGTAGGGCAGCCGGGTGAGGGCCACCGGATCGAGCGAGCCTGCGGTCTCCAGTTCTTGCCGCAGTCGTGCGCCGACCTCGGGCATGTGGTGGACCCAGTAGAGGCTCCAGGCGATGGCGGTGGCGGTGGTTTCGTGGCCGGCCACCAGCAGGGTCATCAGCTCGTCTCGCAGTTCTTGGTCGCTTAGGCCGTGGCCCTCGGCGTCGCGGGCCGCCAGCAGCAGCGAGAGAATGTCGCTGCGATCGGGGTCGGGGTTAGCCCGACAGGCTTGAATTTCGCTAAAAATCAGGTCGTCAATTTGCTGGGCCAGAGCTTTGAGCTGATGGCCGGGGCTCCAAGCGCCCCAGTCGCGGCGCAGCAGCGGCAGAAAAATCAGGGCTGACCCCAGCGGGCCGCTCGACAGGTCTAGCCGCTGGGCCAGCAGTTTGCCCAGGCGCTGGCAGCGCTCTCCCTGGCGGAGACCAAACACCGCCTGCAAAATAATCTGCATTGAGATGCGCTGGGTCATTTCTCTAGCTTTGAAGGCCTGCCCTGGGGCCAGACCTGCGATCGCCTCGCGGGTGATCGTGCGAATCAGCTCACCATAAACCTTGAGCCGCTCCCCGTGAAACGGGGGCATCACCAACTGCCGCCGCTGGCGATGCTGGGCACCACTCAGCAGCATCAGCGAGTTATGACCCAGCAGGTTGGTCAAAATTTTGTTGTATTCCCCCGGCGCGCTGAGTTCTTGCCCGTCGTGGGTGAGCACGTATTTCAGATCGTCAGGATGGCTGAGAAAAATCCAGTCCATCAGGGTGCCACGCGCCAGGAAGCGATCGCCCATCTGGCGGTAATGGGTTTCCATAAAAGCCAGGGGATGAAAAACCCAGTTGTAGAACTGAACTAAAGCGGGGGCTTGAGCCTTGGGGATAGCAGGCATGGGAGATCACCTTGGGAGAAGACGCATCTAAACCTTGGCTGAGGTCAGCGATCGATCGAACCGCACCGCTGACCTTAGCATTAGCTTACGCGCCCTCCCCTGAGCAGCCAAGGGCAGCCCAAACCTGATCCCTGTTCATAATGCCGCTGGCGTTATGGACAGTACAAAGTGTCGCGGGTGTTGCGCCCCGTCACCGGATTGGTGCCCTGGGCCACAGCGCAGAGCATTTTGTTGACCTTGGGGTCGAGCAGCACGTCGGTGAAGTCGGCCCCGTCAATGACGGCCTCGCGAAAGTCGGTGCCAAAAGCGTAGGCCCCTTCGAGAATGGCGTCGGTGAGGTTGGCCTGGTAAAACCGCGCCCCGTCAAGGGTGGCCCCACTCATATCGGCCCCCGCCATATTGGCGCGGGCCAGGGTGGTGTCAAACAGGCGCACGCCGCGCAGGTTGGTGTGGCTCATGTCGGCGTCGGCCATGTCGGCGCGGGTGTAGTCGTTACCGCGCAGGTCTTGGTTAGACCAGTCGCTGTTTCTCAGGCTTTGGCGATCGTAGCTGGTGGCCTGGGCTGGGCTCACCCAGCTTAGGCAGAGGGCTAGCACCATCAGCGTGGCTACAAACATCCGACACAGGCTGGATCGACTAACCATGGCTCCCAATATTTCGCATCAAATCTTCTCTTCCCTATCTGAGTCTACAGGTTGACTCGGGCCAAACCAATCCCCCGGTCTGTAGGTATGCTGTACCCCGCTCGCGACAATCGTCTGGAATGCTGTCGCGACTCCTGTCGTTATGGGGGGCTGCCGTTATGGGGGGCTGTCGTTATGGTGAGCTAGCTGCAACGATTGGCGAGACTGGAGCGCTGCGTTGCACTGGGGGCAGTTTCAGTGTTGAATCGTTCTGTTAGCGTCCTTTTATAATGGGCATTTTGCGCCCCCCGCCATGAGCGTCGTTCTCTACAACACCCTGACCCGCCAGAAAGAACCCCTCGAAACCCTAGAGCCGGGCCGGGTGAAAATGTACTGCTGTGGCGTCACGGTGTACGACTACTCGCACCTAGGCCACGCCCGCAGCTCTATCGCGTGGGATACGGTGCGGCGCTACCTGCTGTGGCGGGGCTACGATGTGCGCTACGTGCAAAATTTCACCGACATTGACGACAAAATTCTCAACCGCGCCAAAGCCGAAGAGTCCTCGATGCAGACGGTGGCGGAGCGCTACACAGCGGCTTACCTAGAGGACATTGCCCGTCTGAATGTGATCGAAGCCGATGAGTACACCTACGCCACCAAAACGCTGGACGGAATTCAGCGGCTGATTGGTGAGCTAGAGCAAAAGGGCTATGCCTACCCCGCCAATGGGGATGTGTACTATTCGGTGCGTAAGTTTGAGAGCTACGGCAAGCTGTCGGGCCGCAAGCTCGACGATATGCAGGCCGGGGCTAGCGGTCGGGTGGCGGCGGAAGAATCGATTAAGCAAGACCCCTTCGACTTTGCCCTTTGGAAAGGGGCCAAAGAGGGTGAGCCTTTCTGGGAATCACCCTGGGGGCCGGGGCGACCGGGCTGGCACATTGAATGCTCGGCGATGATTCGCGAAGTCTTCGACACGCCCCAAGGGGACGAACGCCCGGTCGCCACCATCGATATCCACGTGGGCGGCAGCGACCTGGTGTTTCCCCACCACGAGAACGAGATCGCCCAATCTGAAGCCGTCACTGGCCATCCCCTCTCCCGCTACTGGATGCACAACGGCATGGTGAACGTGGGCGGTGAGAAGATGTCGAAATCCCTCGGCAACTTCACCACCATTCGAGATCTGCTGGATGCGCCCAATGCCCCCGACCCGATGGCGGTGCGGCTGTTTTTGCTGCAGGGCAACTACCGCAAGCCGGTAGACTTTACCGATGAATCTCTCCAAGCCGCCCAAACGAGCTGGGGAACGCTCAAAGACGGGCTGCTGTTTGGTTACCACTACGGAGCCAATCTCGGCTGGGCCGATGTTGAGGATTCAGCCTTTGGCGATCCGTCGGCCATGCGAATTGACCGCGACAGCGCCCCAGTACAGACCTTTCAAACCGCAATGGATGACGATTTCAACACCGCTGGTGGGCTGGCGGTGCTGTTTGACCTGGCCAAAGACCTGCGCCGAGCGGGCAACCTAATCACCCACACGGGTGAGGCCGATACCGACGGCGATACCCTGCGCCAGCAGTGGCAAACCCTGGTGTGCCTAGCTCAGGTGCTGGGGTTAGAAGCTCGGCCTGGGGGCGAAGTATCCACCCAGGGCGGGCTGTCAGATGCCGAGGTTGAGTTGCTGCTGACCCAGCGGCGGGAAGCCAGGGCAGCGAAGGACTTTGCGGAGAGCGATCGCATCCGCGACCTGCTCCAGGCTGAGGGCATTGCTCTAATCGACAAGCCCGGCGGCGTCACCGAGTGGCATCGTTAGATCCTCCAGCCCCGAGGGCCGCAGAGTGCAGACACAGCCTGGTCATTGCTCAACCTCCAAACTGCGCGCGCTCCGGTTCCCAGAGAAGTAGTTCATAGCTTCCAGCTCGATACACCAGCAGCCCCACCGATCCATCAATCGCGGGGTCGGTGAGGGCTACCAGGGTTTGGGGGGCAAATATATCGCTGTAGAGCAATCGGTTATCTGCGTCTAGAACGATGGTTTTAGGGGATGTCGTCTCTACCTGACCCCGCCAGTTCTGGAGCTGCGTCAGCGCTGCCCCATCCCAGGTTAGAACTCGCTCTAGCTGGCCGTCACCGGTTAGGTCAAGGCTGTGCTGAGTCACATTAGCCATACCTGCCGCTGGCAATGGCGGGTCGCCAAAGATCGCGGCGGCGGCGGCGATCGCCCCTGGTTCTGCCGTCTGACCCTGGCTGGCGTCGAGCCACATCAGTGACCCCTGGGAAAACACCAGCGGCGGCAGCACCGAGGCGTTGGTGGCAGGGCCGGTCGCCAATAGCGTTACGGTGCCGTTGGTTCGGCTCAGCCCTCGCACGGTGAGGGGGGCCGAAACACCAGTGGTAGAACTGACCCAGCGCAGCAGCTGGGGCGATGCCTGGGCCGCAGGCTGCACCATGGGCCAGAGTGCCGCCGGGGTGGCCTCGGCGGGAATCGACCCGGCCCCCGGCTGCCAAACCTGGTTCTGGTGGACGGCCCGCACATCAATGGCGTACCACTGGCCCAGGGAGGCATCGAGCGATTGACCGGGGGCGGCATAGCCCGACTGGGGTGCAGGGATGGGTCGAGCCTGGCCAATGAAGGCGGTGAAGGGGGGGAGGGCAATGTTCCCTATTACCTGAGCGCTAGGGGACTGAGCGGGAGCTGTTGCGCCAGCCGCCTTAACGCTGGCAACCGATTGCTCCTGGCGGATTGTCAGGGTAGCCAAAACCTTGGCCAACCGCTGGCGGGCGGCGGCGGGCACCGGCTGGCGGTTGAGCCAGTCTGGGGTGGCCCCATCTTGCTGGGTGGGCTGGTTCTGCTGGGCTTTGAGGGCCAGCCCACCCCAGACATACAGGGCGGGCGGCGGGTCGGGCAGGGCGGCGGCGGCGCTAATGCGGTTCCACAGGCGGCCCTGGTCAACGCCGAGGCGGTTCAGCAGGGTGGGCAGCAGCTCGGGGCTAGTTTCCAAGCGCGTCAGCGCAGGCTCCCAACGCCCGTCAATCAGCAGCGCCAGAATCTGCTGGGTTGGCGTTGACCAATCTTGATCAGCCTGCTGCCGGGTGATCGCCGCGTGGCGCTCCATCAGCCGCAGCTGGGCCTCTGCCGCCGAGTTCCAGTCCTGGGCTAGGGTCGTTTTGAGGTTGGTCAGCTGGGTTTGAGCGGGGTGCCACAGTCCACCTCGGGCCAGGCGCAGGCTCTGCTGGTAGTTGACGGCCTGGGCACCGGCATCCACCGGTACCCGCACCCAAGACACCGACTGTAGGCGCGGCCCAGGCATGACCTGTAGCCCGCGCAGGGCCGGTTCCAGCCCCACGGTTTCGTCAACGATCAGGTCGCTGGGGCCGTCGCCATCGAGGTCGGCCCACTGGGGCGGGCGGTTGGCCGGGCTGCTCCAGGGAATCAGCAGCTCTAGCCGCTGAGCCTGGGGGTCAACGTGCAGCAGCTGGCCGTAGCGCAGGGTGAGACCCTGCTGCTGCCAGGTGCCCTCCAGGGTGAGCCAAAGCCCATCGGTGGCGACGGGTGGGGCGGGCAGGGGCACAACCTGAGTGAAAGCAAACTGGTCAGGTAGCGCGGTGGGCGCTTGGGGACTGTTGAGCCAGGGCGATCGCACGGTGTCTTGGGGCAGGGCCGCAATGGGGAGAGATGCGATCGCCCTCAGATCGCCCTCGCTGCCCTCGGATTGGAACAGGTTGAGGGAGACAATTGCCCCCGAATCTGCCTCCAGCACGGGCACAATTACGAGGTCACGCCCCTCGGTGCCGGAAACCTCTAACCGCAGGGGTTCTCCCACCCGCTGCTGGGCCACCTTGGCCTGCTGGCGCAGATCGTCAAGGCTGGTAGCAGGGGGGAGGGCGACCTGCTGCGATCGCTGTAGCCGAGCCAAGACCTGGGGCAACGCCTCGGGGTCGAGCATCAGCCGTAGCCCCAGCCGAAAACTTAGCCCCAGCAGCAACAGCCCACCGCTAATACCCAGGCTAACAAGCACCAGGCCCAGCAGCCCGCGCCAGAGTCGATGGGGGCGAGCGCCGACCCAGACCTGCACGGCAGGGGTGCTTGGGGTTGAAACCTGAGGCCGACGAGACGAACGGAGGGGCATAGGCACTGCGCCAATTTCAACTGCAACTCTACCGCAGGATTCAGATGTGAGATCCCCCAGCGGTCGCCTTTTCATGGTGTCAGGAAGGTTCAGTAAAGAGGCATTGCTGGCGGGCAGCCCCTTAGCCAGGAATTTTCTGCGCCCAGAAACGTTGGATGGCAGGTTAGAACGGGAAAAATTGTACAGCGTTCTAGGCTCTAGTCCAGGGCATTGTCAGCCCCAAATGGATCCTTATAACTGATGCGCTGGCTATGTTCCGACTGCTCTTGGGGTCTTTTTTGCGGTCGAGAACGGGGCGACCCGGCCAAACCGTTACCAATCTGACCGCTGCCTGAGCCAACTATTTCTACAAAAAACACTACAGAACAAACAGGGGAAACGCGATGCTGTTGATATTCAAGAGATTGGCCTCTAGCAAAATTCGCACGCGGATTTTTGTGGGTTA
The DNA here is from genome assembly GCF_034932455.1 of Leptolyngbya sp. CCNP1308. Classification (NCBI taxonomy): domain Bacteria; kingdom Bacillati; phylum Cyanobacteriota; class Cyanophyceae; order Leptolyngbyales; family Leptolyngbyaceae; genus Leptolyngbya; species Leptolyngbya sp. CCNP1308. Next base: position 371,675 of record NZ_JAYGIH010000074.1, read on the forward strand.
TCTCTGCGGTGCGCTGACCCTGGCAGCAGTCGGTACCGTGACGCACTACGCCGTCAGCCAAATTCGCGCCAGGCTGAGTTCTGTCAGTGCATCCCAACAGCAGCTTTCCCGCGCCCAGCAGATTCTCTGGTTAGACGAAGTGCTCACCCAGTCAATGCGCAACTATGTATTGACCCAAGATAGCCGTTGGCAAGAGCGCTACGACACCTACTTTGCCCCCCTGGAAGACCTGATCATTGCCGCCCAAGCCAACGCTGCTGATCCCGAAATTCAAGCGCTTTTTGATCAGCAAAAAGTTCTCAACGACAAATTGGCCGATTTAGAGACCCAGGCCGTCGACCTACTGCTAGCGGGAGACCCCGAACAGGCTCTATTGGTACTCGACAGCGCTGCATACCAACAGACCAAAGAGGCCTACACCGGCACAATTGAGAGCTTTCTGAATGATTCTCAAAATGGGCTCTCCGCCTTTCAAAATGACTTGAGTAAGACCCTTGATCTGTCGTCTCAGCTAGCGCTCTATATTTTGTGGGGCAGCATCTTAATTGGGCTGGGGGTGGTGATCTTGGCCTACTATCTGGCGGGGCGCATTACCCAACCGATTCTGGCTACGGCGGCGATCGTTCAGCGAGTAGCTGCCGGAGACTTGCACGTTGAGATTCCTACCGGTGGCGACGACGAAATTGGCCTTATGCTCAATGCCCTCCAGGTGATGACAACGCGCCTGACCAACATTATTCAAGATGAGCAGGCGGCGGCCAAACAGATGCTAGAGATCTCTGCCCATCTCAACGATGCCGCCCAAGGGCTTTCCTTTGGCAATGCTAAGCAGGCGGCTGGGGTGGCGCAAACCACGGTGTCGATCGAGCAGATGAATGCCGTGATCAACAGCAATGCTGAAAAAGCTAAGCACACCTACCAATCGGCAATTCAGTCAGCGACGATGGTGGATGAGGGCGAACAGGCCGTCACCGAAACGGTGCAGGTGATGCGAGAGATTATCGCCAAAATCCACGTCATCGAAGACATTGCTGAACAGACCAACATGCTGGCCCTAAACGCCACCATGGAGGCGGCTCGTGCCGGAGAACATGGCAAGGGGTTTGCCGTCGTTGCCAAGGAAGTGCGCAAGCTAGCCGAACACAGCCGCATCGCCGCTGAGGAAATTACCACCCTGGCTGACCGCAGCATGGTGGTCAGCAAACGCACTGGCGATCTCTTTAAGCAAATTGTCCCCAGTATTCAGCAGACCTCGGGGCTGATGGCCGACATCACCCGCGCCAGCCTGGAGCAGAACAACGGCATTGCCCAAATCAACAGCGCCATGGGACAGCTGGACGAGGTTACCCAGCACAACGCGGCGGCAGCCGAGCAGTTGGCCACCTCCAGCCACGCTATGGCGTCTCAGGCGGCCCAGCTCCAGCGGGCGATGGCCTACTTCAAGCTCTAGGGCTGGAGTTCATTAAAACTGAGGACGTCACCACTCTAAAATTGAGGTTTATCCTTTCGCCTCTCCCCCACAATGCCTACCGACTACCTCGAACGCATTCTCACCGCCCGGGTTTACGACGTAGCGCAGGAAACGCCCCTGGATCTAGCCCCCAGCCTGTCGGTGCGGCTGCACAACCGGCTGCTGCTGAAGCGAGAAGATATGCAGTCGGTGTTTTCGTTTAAGCTGCGGGGGGCCTACAACAAAATGGCCCACCTGTCGCCGGAGCAGCTGGCGGCGGGGGTGATTGCCTCGTCGGCGGGCAACCACGCCCAGGGGGTGGCGCTGGGGGCCAAGCAGCTGGGCACCCGCGCCATCATTGTCATGCCGACGACGACGCCGATGATGAAGGTGAACGCCGTGAAGGCACGGGGCGGCGAAGTGGTGCTCTACGGTGAAACCTACGACGACGCCTACACCCACGCCCGCCAGCTCTCGGAAGAAAAGGGGCTGACCTTTGTGCACCCCTTCGACGACCCCGATGTGATTGCGGGCCAGGGCACGATTGGTATGGAGATCTTGCGGCAGCATCCCCAGCCTATCCACGCCATGTTTGTGGCGATCGGTGGCGGCGGGCTGATCTCGGGCATTGCCGCCTACGTGAAGCGGCTGCGACCGGAGATTAAGATCATCGGAGTGGAGCCGATTGAGGCCGATGCCATGTCCCAGTCCCTCAAGGCTGGTGAGCGAGTGCGGCTGAGCACCGTGGGCCTGTTTGCTGACGGCGTAGCGGTGCGCCAGGTGGGGGAAGAAACCTTTCGCCTCTGTCAGCAGTACGTAGACGACGTTATTTTGGTGAGCACCGACGATATCTGTGCGGCGATTAAGGACGTGTTTGAGGACACGCGATCGATCTTGGAACCGGCGGGGGCGCTGGCGATCGCAGGCGCAAAAGCCTACGTTGAACGCGAGGGCATCACCGACCAAACCCTGGTGGCGGTGGCCTGCGGGGCCAACATGAACTTTGACCGCCTGCGGTTTGTGGCCGAACGGGCCGAAATCGGCGAACACCGCGAAGCGATCTTTGCCGTCACCATTCCCGAAACGCCGGGCAGCCTCAAGGCCTTTTGCGAATGCCTGGGCACCCGCAACCTGACCGAGTTTAACTACCGCATTGCCGACAACCACGAGGCCCACATTTTTGTGGGGCTAGAAGTTCAGGGCCGGGCCGATGCCGCCGCTATGGCCCAGGTGTTTGAATCAAAAGGGTTAAAGACGTTAGATCTCACCGACGACGAGCTGTCAAAAATGCACCTGCGCCACATGGTCGGAGGCAAGTCATCCCTGGCCCACGACGAACTGCTCTACCGCTTCGAGTTCCCCGAGCGGCCCGGCGCGTTGATGAAGTTTGTCAGCGCCATGAGCCCCGACTGGAACATCAGCCTGTTCCACTACCGCAACAATGGGTCAGACTATGGCCGCATTGTCACCGGCATTCAGGTGCCGCCCCATGAAATGTCCCAGTGGCAGAGCTTTCTCGACACCCTCGGCTACCAGTACTGGGATGAAAACCAAAACCCAGCCTACAAGCTGTTTTTGGGCTAACCCCCAATCTGCGACATGGTGCGCCCGTAGGCTCCGGTGGTGCCTGATTCCCGCATTTTGTAGTTGATCTCGGGCTTGTCGGCCAGCAACTCAGCCACCTGCTGCTTGAGTTCTGCGGTCGGAACGCCCTGGCGCAGAGACGTTTTGAGGTCGATCTGCCCGGTTTCGTTGAGCAGGCAGGGGCGCAGCCAGCCGTCGGCTGACAGGCGCATGCGGTTGCAGCGATCGCAAAAGCACTCCGACATCTGGCTAATAAACCCCACCGTGCCCTTCGCGCCCGGAATTTGAAACACATCCGCCGGGCCGTGGCCCAGCACATCGCCCTCGGTCAAGCCCCAGCGCTGCCGGATGCGATCGCGCAGCGCCTCCGAATCGACCCAGCCCTTTTGCTCAAACAAGCTGTCATTGCCGATTGGCATAAACTCGATAAACCGCACGTGCCACTCGCGATCGAGGGTCAGAGCCGCCAGATCCAGCACCTCGTGGTCGTTGACGCCCGGAATCACCACCACGTTAAGCTTGAGCGGCGAGAACCCCACCCGATGGGCGGTCTGAATGCCATCCCACACCTGGGGCCAGCGGGATTTTCCGCGCCCCCCGACGATCTGATCAAAAATCACCGGGTCTAGGGAATCGAGGCTGATGTTGATCCGCCGCAGTCCCGCATCCCAGAGATCCTGCGCTAAGCCGCTGAGCAAGAAGGCGTTAGTGGTCAGGGATAAATCCGTTGTCCCTGGCAGCTCGGCAATGTCGCGCACGATATCCACAATGCCGGGGCGTACCAGCGGCTCGCCCCCGGTGAGCCGAAAATTTGAGAACCCCAGAGGCATAAACACCTCCTGCAAGAGCTGCTTCAGTTCAGCGCGGGTCAGCCACTCGCCCTGGGGTAAGTACTGTAGGTCAGCCCCCTCCGGCATACAGTACTGGCACTGAAAGTTGCAGCGATCCACAAGACTGATGCGCAGATAGTCAATGGTGGGCATGGATGGCAAAAATTACAGGGGGCGTTCCTCCGATTATGGCACCCTCACCAAAATCCACGGGGTGGTTGGCTTCACCTGGCGGCATCTATCCCCCTTGGGTTAGGCTTTGCCCATCTGACTCTCGCCCTAAGGATCGTGGATTGAATAAGGTGTAATACTGCGGGTTGGGCTCCTAAGCTAGAGAGGTAGCGAGAGGAGCGGATAGATGATCACCCCCTACCCTGCCCCAATTGAAGCTCAAATGCAACGGTACTATC